>JBNJGQ010000011.1:0-14412 GCA_051747845.1 Pseudomonadota bacterium | reverse complement strand
CGCACTGAACTTCCACCAGAAACACGGCGAAGTTTGCCCTGCAGGCTGGGAAGAAGGTAAAGAAGGCATGAAAGAAAACGCAGAAGGCGTTGCTTCTTACCTGTCTAAAAACGCTGACAAACTGTAAGCGTTTACTGAATCGAAAAAGCCGCTCGTTTGAGCGGCTTTTTTTTGTCTGAAATTTGTGTTCCGGTTAACCTTTATCCTGACGAGCTTCCGGCGGCCAGCCACCGAGTTCTTTCCAGCGGTTAATCATCCAGCAGTAGAGCTCTGCGGTGCGTTCGGTGTCGTATAAGGCTGAGTGTGCTTGTTTGCTGTCAAACTCAATGCCGGCTGCCTGGCAAGCTTTAATCAGTACGGTTTGCCCTAAGGTCATTGCCGCAAGCGATGTGGTATCAAAACTGACAAAAGGGTGGAACGGGTTACGTTTTAAGTTGGCACGCTCGGCGGCGGCCATAACAAAACCGTGATCAAAGTTTGAGTTGTGTCCAACTAGAACTGAACGCTGACACCCTGCTGCTTTTTGCGCTTTACGAATGGGTTTGAAAAGTTCACGCAGAGCCTCACCTTCCTCTACCGCACCGCGTAGCGGGCAGTGTGGGTCAATGCCATTAAAGTCGATAGCCGCCTGTTCAATATTGGCGCCTTCGAAAGGCTGTACATGGTAATGAACAGAATCCACGGGCTTTAACAGACCATCGTCATCGAAATCCAGCAAGACTGCAGCTATTTCCAGTAACGCATCGGTTTTTGCGTTAAACCCCGCTGTTTCGACATCGACCACTACCGGCATGTACCCGCGAAAGCGTTGCTTCATAAGGGAGTTAGAGCTGTCTGACATAGAATTTCCGTAGTGTCTTAAAGATAACGCTATTATGCCAAAGATCATCACGCTCTGCTTGCAGAAATACTAAAGCAACGGCAATGCTTGCCGATAACAGACGTATCAGAAATAAATCAGGGGCGCTTATGAAAAATTGGCCGATGTTGACTGCTGTTTCAGCTTCTGTGCTGCTATCAATTGGGCAGGCGCAGGCAAACTCAGTCAGGCATTACAGTGCAAACCTGGATAACTCTGCGTGGCAGGTAAGCGAAGAGAACCGTTTAGCCTGTGAAATGGAGCATGAAATTCCCCGTTACGGTAAGGTGCGTTTTCAAAGTGAAGCGAGTAAAGAACTCAATTTGCGTATGAAAATGGAAATGCGCAAGTTACCGGACAGCTACGGTGTGTCTGCCATTGAGTCCGTTCCGCCGCGCTGGCAGCCGGGTGAGTCCAGTTACCGTATTGGCGACATGAAACTCTATAAGCAGTTTGATGGCGAACTGCAGAAGCAGTTGGCGTGGACCTTATTGAGTGAGCTGGAAAAAGGGCGTTACCCGACATTCTTTTACAATGACTGGTACAACAACCGCGATGAGGTTGCTGTCTCTCTTTCTTCAGTGAACTTCCGGCGTGCATACGATGACTTCATGAGCTGCGTTAATGCTTTATTGCCGTTCAGTTTTGATGACATTGCCTACACGGTGCTGAACCATGAAGCTGAAAGCGAAAAGCTGACGGTTGCGTCGCAGCGTAAGCTAAAACAAATTAGTGACTACCTGCAGGTGGATAACGATTTGGAGCTGGTTTTAGTCGATGCTTATACCGATTCACTTGGCGCGCGAGGCCCGAACAAAGAATTAACCGAAGAGCGGGCGAAAGAAATTCAGCAGTTTTTCGTTGAACGCGGTATAGATGCGGAGCGCATCAAAACCGTTGCTCACGGTGAAGACCGGCCGGTTAAATCGAATGACAACGAGTTAAACCGCCAGATCAACCGCCGTGTTATTGTGCAGCTAAGTAAACCACCTATGATTGAGCTGTAACAGGCTCAGTCACTGGTTTTTTCTTTAAATTCGCACAAGTCTTCTATTACGCAGGAACCACACCTTGGCTTACGGGCTATACAGGTATAACGTCCGTGCAAAATTAACCAGTGGTGCACATCGACCTTAAATTCAGCTGGTACCACTTTTATTAGTTTTTCTTCCACTTCTTTGACGTTTTTGCCCGGAGCCAGCTTCGTGCGGTTAGACACTCGGAAAATGTGTGTATCGACCGCAATAGTGGGCCAGCCAAAAGCCGTGTTTAAAACCACATTTGCCGTTTTGCGGCCAACGCCCGGAAGGGCTTCCAGCGCAGCCCTGTCTTCCGGCACTTCACCACCGTATTCTTCCACCAGAATTTTGCAGGTTTTGTAAGCGTTCTCGGCTTTGGAGTTAAACAAACCGATGGTCTTTATGTATTCTTTTATTCCATCCACTCCCAGAGCCAGCATGGCTTCAGCGGTAGGTGCGGCAGGGAATAGTTTTCGTGTGGCTTTATTTACACCCACGTCGGTTGCCTGGGCGGACAACAGTACTGCAATTAACAGCTGAAAAGGGGAGTTATATTCCAGTTCAGTTGTTGGGTTCGGATTATTGTCTCGTAACCGGCTCAAAATTTCGTAGCGCTTGTTTTTATTCATAAGAGCTCGTCTTTATGTGTATTTTTTATTAGGCCGTGACCCGTGCCCGGGTAACGGTTTTCTTCTCGGCACGGGCACTCCGCACAGCGTCAATTTTGTTTTTCAGGGCAATGATAAAGCCCATGCCAATAAAGGCTCCTGGCGGTAATATAGCCAGTAATAAAGGGTAATTAACGGTAAAGAGCTCAATTCGCAATTGTGCTGCCCACTCACCCAGCAGCAATTCTGCGCCATCAAACAGGGTGCCGTTACCAATAATTTCTCGCATAGCGCCCAGTACTATCAGTACCAATGCAAAACCAACCCCCATTGCCAGCCCGTCGAATGCTGCGCGTTGCCAGGGGTTTTTAGAGGCATAAGCTTCGGCGCGGCCAATAATGGCGCAGTTAGTCACAATGAGTGGAATGAAGATACCCAGCGACTGATACAGCTGGAATACATAGGCGTTCATGAGCAGTTGAATAATGGTTACGAAGGTGGCAATGACCATGACAAAAACCGGTATGCGGATTTCCGAAGGGATAAACTCACGCACCAGAGACACGGTGATATTTGAGCCAACCAGTACGAACAAGGTCGCCAGGCCCAGGCCCATGGCGTTGGTGACTGAGGCAGTCACTGCTAATAGTGGACACAAGCCTAAAAGCTGCACTAATGCGGGATTGTTTTCCCACAGCCCTTGCTTGGTCAGGTTTTTGTATTCGTTCATTCCTGAGCCTCCTGACAATGTGGTAAGTCGGCGTTAAACAGAACGTCTGCTTGCTGCTGAAGCTTTAATGTCGCACGTTTTACGGCAGAGACCACAGCCCGGGGTGTGATGGTCGCGCCGGTAAACTGATCAAACATGCCCCCGTCGCGTTGAACAGCCCAGCGGGTATCATCTTCACCGCGAACACGCTTCTCAGCAAAACTTTTTATCCAGTCACTTTTCTGAATTTCAATTTTATCGCCTAACCCCGGGGTTTCCTGGTGGCGTAAAGTTCTTACACCTAAAACTTCACCGTTGGGTTTAATAGCCAACAGCAAATGAATGGCGCCGGAGTAGCCGTCAGGAGCTACAATTTCGGCAGCTAAAGCGGTGGGCTCATCGTTAACCCAGGCGCGATACAACGGCTGTGGTTTAGTGCTGCCCAGAGCCGGATCCTGCAGTAATCGGCAGGACTGGTATAAGTCGTTGTCGTGCAGTGCCGGCGGTATTAACTGATTCAGTGTGCGCAGCACTTGCTGCTGCTGTTGTCTGGCAATTTTGTCTTCTGTCAGCAATTGCACACCAATAATTAAAGCGGTAGCAATGACCGCAAAAGCGGCCAGTAATAAACCATTTTTCTGCATGCTGTTAAAGGTCATATCAGTCTCCGTGGCCGTAAACAACAGGCCGCGTATAACGGTCTATTAATGGCACACACATGTTGGCAAGCAACACGGCGAAGGCTACGGCGTCGGGGTAGCCGCCCCAACTGCGGATAACAAAGACGATAAAGCCAATCAGTAAGGCAAAAATAACGCGGCCTCGGTTTGACGTGGCGGCCGATACCGGGTCGGTTGCGATAAAGAAAGCACCTAACATGGTTGCACCGCTTAAGGCGTGCACGATAGGTCCGGGCATAAGGTCGGGCGCAAAAATATGAGCAATAAAAGCCGGTACGCAAAGGCCCGCAAGGAACCCCAGCGGAATGTGCCAGCTAATAATGCGCTGCTGAATTAAAAGTAACCCCCCGACTAAAAAGCCAAGATTAATCCATTGCCAGCCGGCACCGGCAAAATAGCTGAATTCTGGTCCCTGATAAATTTCTGTCAGTGTATAACCCCGGGTCAGTTCTGTTTTTATGGTATCCAGCGGTGTTGCCATGGTGACACCGTCTATACCGGCACGCAGTTGCTCTACGCTGTAACCGGCGGGGGTGTATTCAAACAATATGGTGTGCAGTGTTTGCCACAAGGTTAGCGAGTGCTCGCTAATAGTGGAAGCCGGTAGCCAGTTTGTCATTTGTACCGGAAACGAAATTAACAACAGCACATAACCTGCCATGGCCGGGTTAAATAGGTTCTGGCCCATACCACCATACACGTGCTTAACCACAACAATGGCGAATAAGGTTCCTATAACGATGACCCACCAGGGCGCAAGTGAGGGAATGCTAATGGCCAGTAAAATGGCGGTCACTATTGCGGTGTTGTCACGCAACGCTGAAAACGCCGGGCGCTCACGGGCCACTGTACAAGCCATTTCGGCTAAAACTGCAGTAGCAACGGCTAATGTAATTTGAAACCAGACTCCGGGGCCAAAAAAGTAGCTTTGCAGCAATACGCCGGGCACTAAGGCATAACAGACCCAGCGCATCATTTCGCTGGTGGTTCTTTGGTTATGCCCGTGGGGTGATGGTGCAATTTTGAAACTCATGACTCATTTCCTTTGGCTGAGCTGTCCTTATCGGCGTTGTCTTTTGCTGCCTGTGCCGCTTTTTTTGCTTTGGCGCGGGCAATAGCTGCTGCAACTGCGGCGGATTTCCCGGCTGGTTTCTCGTCGCCATTGTCAGCTTTACTCTCTAGCTTACTGGCTTTTTCCTGCTGCATTTTTTTGCGCTCTTCGGCTGCTTTTCGGTGGCGTTCTAAACGCTCCTGTTTTTCGCGTTCCAGTCTTTCCTGGCGAGCTTCAAAGCGTTTACGTGCCTGTTCGGCTTTGGCCTTTTCACGGGCAATGTTACGCACTTCTGCTTTGGCTTTACGGTAATAGTGCACCAACGGAATTTCGCTGGGACAAACATAGGCGCAGGCGCCGCACTCAATGCAGTCAAATAAATGATGCTTTTCCAGCTCGTCGTAGTCTTTCGCTTTGGCCAGCCATTGCAATTGCTGTGGCTGCAAGGTTGCGGGGCAAACGTCCGAACAAGCACCACAACGGATACAGGCCAGCTCAGGGCCCGGGGCCGGCAGTTCTTGCTCGGTTGGCGCTAAAATACAGTTTGTGGTCTTAATGACCGGCACTTCGGTACTGGGCAGGGTGAAACCCATCATCGGGCCGCCCATAATAATTCGTTGTTTCTTTTCAGGGTTAAAGCCGGACTCATCCAGCAAATGCTGAATAGGAGTGCCCAGTAAGGCCCAGACGTTACCGCGTTGTTCTAATGATTCGCCGGTTAGGGTAACCACACGCTCTAATAAAGGCTCGCCGTGAATAATGGCGCGCTTAACGGCATAAGCGGTACCGACGTTTTGCATTAGCAGACCAATGTCCATGGGCAACTTGCCGCTGGGCACCTGATAGCCTGTCAGCAGCTCAATCAGTTGTTTTTCGCCGCCGGAAGGGTACTTGGTTGGTACCACTTTAAGCTTTATTTGCGTGTCATCATCAATGGCAGCGGCTATGGCTTTTATTGCGTCGGGCTTATTATCTTCAATAGCAAACAAGACCGAGTCGCACCGGGTTATGTACTGTAAAATTCGGGTACCGGCAATAATATCGTCTGCGTACTCCTGCATGAGACGGTCATCGGCGGCAATATAAGGTTCGCATTCAACCCCGTTAATAATTAAGTGTCTAAGGGGTTTTTGCTGTGCCAGTTTTTGTGCGGTAGGGAAACCGGCGCCACCCAAGCCGGCAATGCCCGCTTCCTGAACCAGCTCCAGTAAACGCGATATTTCAACGTCGTGGTAGTCGGGCAGAGCATGTTTGTTGCCCCAGCGTTCTTCTCCGTCTGGATGAATCACAATGGCTTGCTCAGGCAGACCGGAGGCATGAGCCGTAGGGCGTTCTTCAATGGCAGCAATAACACCAGAAGTTGGTGCGTGCAGCGGCAACCCCTGGCTTAATCCTGCTTCAGTCAGGCGTTGGCCTTTATCAACACGCTCACCGACCTCAACTAATACTTTGCCAGAAGGACCTATGTGCTGACGTACCGGTAAAATAAGCTCTGTTGGCAATGGCAAACGTCTTATTGGATGGCTGCTGGCCGGTTGCTTGCGTTCCGGCGGATGAACGCCACCGGGGAACTGACCGATGATACCGGTGTTAAAGTCGCGGTTTACTGTTTTTACATCGCTCATTCAACCACCTTCACCGGAATACTATTGGCTTTTATATTTTCTTTTACGGTGTCTAAGTCCCACTGCCAGGTTTCGGGCTTAGGTTTAACCGCTACCATGTCAATGCAGTCAACCGGACAAGGCTCGACACAAAGGTCACAACCTGTGCATTCATGTTCTATAACGGTGTGCATTTGTTTCGCCGCACCCAAAATGGCATCAACCGGGCATGCCTGGATGCATTTGGTGCAGCCAATGCACTCATCTTCGCGAATAATTGCGACTTTTTTAACGTCTTCTTCGCCGTGGGCGTCGTCAAGCGGTTTGGGTTCAACGCCCATTAAGTCGGCAAGTTGTTTTATGGTTGCTTCGCCGCCGGGAGGACACTTATTAATGTCATCGCCATCGGCAATTGCCTGTGCGTATGGGCGACAACCCGGGTATCCGCACTGACCACACTGTGTTTGTGGCAGAATTTCGTCAATTTGGTCAACAATGGGGTCGCTCTCGACACGGAATTTAACCGCGGCAAAGCCGAGTATCACCCCGAATATCAGCGCTAATACGCCCAGCGCGATAACTGCTCCGAATAAACTCATTAACCGCTCACCAATCCGCTAAAGCCCATAAAGGCAAGAGACATAAGCCCTGCGGTGATCATCGCAATAGCTGAGCCTTTAAATGCTACCGGCACGTCGGCGGCAGCTAGGCGCTCACGCAGAGCTGAGAATAAAATCAGTACCAACGAGAAACCAATTGCGGCACCTAAGCCATAAACAATGGACTGCACAAAGTTATGTTGTTCATTAACGTTAAGCAGAGCAACACCCAAAACGGCACAGTTGGTGGTAATTAGCGGGAGAAAAATGCCCAGTAACCGGTACAGGGTTGGGCTCGTTTTGTGCACCACCATTTCGGTGAACTGCACAACCACGGCAATAACCAGAATAAAACTTAAGGTTTGCAGTGACATTAAGTCCAGCGGCTCTAACAAATACTGATTGACCAGATAACTGCAGACCGAGGCCAGCGTGAGCACAAATGTGGTGGCAGCGGACATACCAATGGCGGTATCTAACTTGCTGGAAACGCCCATAAACGGGCACAAGCCCAGGAACTTTACCAACACAAAGTTGTTTACCAGCACGGTGCCTATCAGTAGCAGTAAGTAATCGGTCATTTACCTTTCCGGGTACTGTGTTTATTTAAGACCGCATATTATCGGTGTTTTGGCCGTCATAAACAACAGACAGCGAGCATGGGTTTAGGAGAAAATTCAGACATTGTCATGTTTTATTCACGAAACTGATTATTTAGTGTCATAAAGGCTTGGCAAAGTAGCCCCAACTGAAGCCAACTTGGGTTTTCTACCATGGTATTGTTCAGTTATTTGCAACGTTTTGATCGTTACTGTTACTGCCTGTTTTCTGGTTTGCGGGCGAAAGATCTGCCCGGGCAAATTGCTCTACTCACTTCCCGCAGCGGCGACGGTTACGGATACCTCGCTATTGCTTTAATGGTCTGGATGCTGGATGACAGCGGCGATGAATACTTTACCAGCCTGGTATTAGCCTTTTCTCTTGAACTCCCTCTTTACTGGATAATGAAAAACAGTTTTCGTCGGCAACGACCCTGTGAACGTAACTTGTCTTTTGCGGCGCTGATTGTTGCCAGCGACAAATTTAGCTTTCCTTCCGGGCATACGGCGGCAGCGGTTCTATTCGCCACGGTTACCTACCATTATTACCCTGCGCCGGGGGTAGCCTGTTTTGGCTGGGCAATGGCTATTGGAGCGTCAAGAGTGGTGGTCGGGGTTCATTATCCTAGTGATATTGTTGCCGGTGCTGCACTGGCTGTCTTAGTCTCGGAACTGACAATATGAAAATTCTTTACGGAGTTCAGGGTACAGGAAACGGCCATTTAAGTCGTTGCCACACATTAGCTCAGTCTTTGGCAAAACATTATAATGTTAAAATTGATTATCTAATATCGGGTCGCCAGCCTTCTGGGCTTTTTGACATGGAGGTTTTCGGTGACTACCAATGGCGTCAGGGCTTGTCGTTTGTTACCGAAAGGGGGAGACTTCGCCGACGCAAGACATTGCTCAATAACCATTGGCGCCAGTTTTGGCAGGATGTGAAAAACTTACCGGTTACCGACTATGACTTGGTAATTACCGACTATGAGCCGGTAACCGCCTGGGCGGCGAAGAAGCAAGGAGTCCGCTGCGTCGGTCTGGGCCGACAATACGCCTTTCAGGAACCCGATTTGTTTAAACGGTTGTCCTGGTGGCAACAGCAGCTGATTTCCTCCTTTGCACCATGCACTGAGCCTGTTGGTATGCACTGGCTGGCTAGTGGTAATGCGATTCCCCCGGTGGTAAGAAAGGAAGAAAACGCCTGTGTCGGGTTAATGCAGCGCGTTGTGGTTTACCTTCCTTTTGAGGATCCCAGAAATATTATCGACCAGCTTCAGCCTCTGGATAACTATGAGTTCTCACTGTTTCATCCGCAGGTAGGGCGGAAGTCGTTGGGACACATCGAGTGCTATCCGCCTTCACGTACCGAGTTTGCTAAACACTTTAGTAAAGCGTCAGCCATTTTGTCGAATGCCGGTTTCGAAACCAGTTGCGAAGCGCTGAGTCAGGGGAAGGCTTTGGCAGTAAAGCCTTTAGCAGGCCAGTTCGAACAGAAGTGGAATGCCCGTATATTAAAGGAGAATGGGCTGGCTAGTGTCTTAAAACGAATTGAGACCAATGAAGTTGACAACTGGCTAGCGCAAAGGGAGCCCCGCAGACTTTGCTGGCCGAATGTTGCGGAAACGTTGGCACAATGGATTGCCGATGGCGCAAAGCAGCCAATTGCTGAGTTAAGTGCGGAGCTTTGGTCCAGAAACGAAAAAACCGCCATATAGGCGGTTCTTCTGAATGTGGCTCCCCAGGTTGGATTCGAACCAACGACACATGGATTAACAGTCCACCGCTCTAACCAACTGAGCTACTGGGGAATTGAATAGGCTGGATGTTGCTTGGCTCCCCAGGTTGGATTCGAACCAACGACACATGGATTAACAGTCCACCGCTCTAACCAACTGAGCTACTGGGGAACAACATTCAACGGCTGCGAATATTAAAGCTCATACGCAGGGGTGTCAACTATTCTGAGAAGGTTTTTAAAGGAAAAGGGTTCGGTTGTCGAAAAAGTCAGCAAATTGATTTTTTTAATCACATCATTGCAAAAAGCCGAGCTAATCCTTATCGCTGACAATGTCAAGTAACTGTCAAGTTTACATCTATAACATAAGTATTAGCTTTTTTGACGATCTGATTATCCACAGATATCTGAATGTCACAGTAGATAACGGCTACATGATCTTATCCACGGAATCTGTGGATAACCTTGTGTTTAACTCTGTGAAGTCGTAATAATGATGCGGCTTTGAGAGCGATTTTCGCAGTGGTTAAAAAGTAACGATAAAATAAAATATATATTATAAACAATTAGTTAGTAAATTTTGGTGAATAAATCTTCAGGTTGGTGATCGATTCACCAGTCAATGCGTGAAGAATCAGCAACTTGTGTATTTCTTAGTGAATTTGACTAAAAAACGCGCCAAAAAATCTCATGTTAAATTGAATAATTGGGCTTGACATTGGTCACTTAGATCTGGATCCGATCACTAACGGCAGGAAGGAGTTTTTAGTAACTTGTAATAAAAGTATCAAAATAAAAAGAGTTGGTATTGATAGGATTTACGCTGTAACAAGCGTTCAAATAATAGGGTTTTGGCGCTCATTGCTAAAAATGGCGCCAAAACCTTTATTTTATAAACTTTCTGAGAAAGTTCTGATACGTTTAACCGCTTCTTTCAATACGTCCATCCCCGTGGCAAAGGATAAACGGCAGTAACCATCAGTGCCAAAAGCTGAGCCTGGCACAAGGGCGACATTGGCTTCGGTCAACAGTTTCTCGCACAGTTCAACGTCACTGCTGACATTGGCTTTAGCCATTAGCTTATCGACTTGTGCAAAGGCGTAAAAAGTACCATCGCCTGGTACGCAGTCAATGCCGTCAATGCTATTTAGAGCATCAACCAAATAGTCGTGACGTTCTTTAAATGCAGTCACCATGGTTTTAATACAGCTTTGGTCGCCGTTTAGTGCTGCCGCTGCCGCGTATTGGCTAATGCTGGTCGGATTTGATGTACTCTGCGACTGCATTTTTTTCATTGCGGCAATAATTGGTTTCGGGCCCGCAGCATAACCGATACGCCAGCCTGTCATAGCATAAGCTTTGGATACACCGGTAAGGATAACGGTACGATCTTTAAGATCCGGAGCCACCATTGGGAAGTTCGCAAAGGGCGAGTCACTCCAGAGAATATGCTCGTACATATCGTCGGTGGCGATAAGTACGTTTGGATAATCACGCAACACTTCCGCAAGGGCTTCAAGCTCTTCTGCGGTATAAGCTGTTCCGGCCGGATTGGACGGGCTGTTGATGAACATCAAACGTGTTTTATCGGTTAGCGCGTTACGCAATTGCTCTGGGGTAATTTTAAAGCGCTGGTCTATGCCGGCTTTAACAATAACTGGCGTAGCGCCAACCAGCTTGGTCATGTCAGGGTACGAAACCCAGTAAGGCGCGGGAATAACAACTTCATCTCCAGGGTTTAACCAGGCACTGAGTAAATTGAAAATACTGTGTTTACCGCCGGCTGAAACAATGATTTCTGAACGCTGGTAGCTAAGGCTGTTGTCGCGTTTTAGCTTTTTAATAACAGCATCTTTTAGCTCATCGATACCATCAACAGCCGTATATTTGGTCTTCCCGTCATGGATAGCCTGAATCGCAGCATCTTTAATAAAATCAGGGGTATCAAAATCTGGTTCGCCGACGCCCAGACCAATAACATCTTTGCCTTGTTGACGTAATTCATTGGCTTTTTGAGTCACCGCCAGAGTCGGTGACGGCTGAATTGCATTGATACGATCAGAGAGTTGATAATCCACGTTCAGATCCTGTTTTTCGCAAGGGTTGAAATGCCCATTACTATACGGATCAGAGCGGCTAAAGTCCATTCTCCGTAGCCACAAAGCGCAGTCTCATGTACACTATTCGGCTATCGAACTGAGGAGGGATTGAATGGCAGCTGCCGACGCATCAAGAAGTCTTATCAGCGCGCCGGTAGGACAAAAACTCTGGGAAATGACCTGGCCGGTTATTTTCGGTGTGGCTACCCTTATCAGTTTTAATGTTGTCGATACCTTCTTTATTAGTATGCTTGGAACTGACCCCTTAGCGGCTGTCAGTTTTACTTTCCCTGTTACCTTTACTGTTGTCAGCCTGGCTATTGGTCTGGGTATTGGAACCTCTGCGGTCATTGCCCGAAAGTACGGTTCAGATAAACCTGACGAAGCCCACTTTGATGGCTTTTCGGCACTTTCCGTGTCGGCTTTATTAGTCGCGGCCTTGGCGTTAGTCGGCTATTTGCTGATGGACCCAATTTTCAGTTTGCTGCAGGCTCAGGAACGGTTAATGCCGCTTATTCGGGATTACATGACGCTATGGTACTTTGGTTGTGTCATGTTGGTGACGCCTATGGTCGGTAATGCCGTACTGCGTGCGTCGGGGGATACCCGCACTCCTTCACTGATTATGGCTTCCGGTGGCTTAGCTAACGCGATTTTTGACCCTATTTTAATTTTTGGGCTGGGGCCTATTCCGGCCATGGGGATTCAGGGCGCAGCGTTGGCCAGTGTCATCTCCTGGTTCAGCGGTGTTTTTTTAGTCTTCTGGTTGTTGCGCCGGAATAAACTGGTGTCTTCAAAACCGCCGGGCGGCAGACTGTTTATCGACGCCTGGATAAAGTCCGCCAGAGGTATTTTAAAAATTGGTATGCCGGCAGCCAGTGCAAATATGCTGACACCCTTAGCTATGTCGGTCATGACCGCCATTGTTGCTTCTTATGGCGCTCCTGCGGTGGCAGCTTTTGGTGTAGGTTCGCGGCTTGAGTCTCTGGCCAGTGTTATTATTCTGGCGTTGTCTATGTCGTTGCCACCTTTAATCAGCCAAAATTACGGTGCCGATCGCATCGACAGAGTAAAAGAAGCGTATCGAACTGCTCTAAAAGCGGTATTGGCGATTCAGGCTGTGATTTATCTACTTATGTTGGTTGGCGCGCATTGGATAGCGCAGATCTTTGCTGAGGAACAAGCCGTTGCCGACATCGTTAAGCTCTTTATTTATATTATGCCTTTGGGTTACGGGTTGCAGGGCATTATTATACTGACAAACTCGAGCTTTAATGCTGTGCACCGACCAATGAATGCTTTATGGCTGAGCATCATTCGTTTATTTGTGCTGTTTGTACCACTTTCGTATTTAGGAAGCTTATTGGCTGATTTGACCGGTTTATTCGTTGGTGGTGTCGTCGCTAATCTGTTTACCGCTATTATTGCGTATTGGTGGTTTTCACGAGAGTTGAGGAGAGAACGTGGCTAGGAAATTTGAACTGGTTTCTAAATACAAACCGGCGGGTGACCAGCCCAAAGCCATCGAATCGCTGCTCGATAATCTGGATGCCGGTTTGGCGCATCAGGTACTTCTGGGTGTTACCGGTTCAGGTAAAACCTTTACCATGGCGAACGTCATTGAGCGTTCGCAGCGCCCTACGTTGATACTGGCGCACAATAAAACATTAGCGGCGCAGCTTTATGGTGAGATGAAAGAGTACTTTCCCAACAACGCAGTGGAATACTTTGTTTCTTACTATGACTACTATCAGCCCGAAGCCTACGTGCCAACGACCGACACTTTCATCGAGAAAGATGCCTCAATTAACGACCACATAGAGCAAATGCGTTTGTCGGCTACCAAGGCACTAATGGAACGTCGTGATGTGGTTCTGGTTGCTTCGGTATCGGCCATTTACGGCTTGGGTGACCCCGAGTCTTACATGAAAATGATGTTGCACTTGCGTCGTGGCGACATTATTGATCAGCGGGACATTATTCGACGCCTTGCGCAACTTCAATACAAACGTAACGATGCGGCTTTTGAGCGCGGTACTTACCGGGTCCGTGGCGATGTGATTGATATTTTCCCGGCAGAGTCGGAAGAAATGGCAGTACGGGTTGAGTTGTTCGACAGCGAAGTTGACCGCATCAGCTTTTTTGAGCCGCTGACAGGTCAGGTAACAGAAAAAGACGTTGCTCGCGCTACCATTTACCCGAAAACACACTATGTCACGCCGCGTGAAGTTTTGGTCAAAGCCATTGAAAAGATAAAAGATGAGCTGAAAGATCGCCGTGAAATTCTGCTTCAACAAAACAAACTGATAGAAGAACAGCGGATTAGTCAGCGGACACAGTTTGATATTGAGATGATGCTGGAGCTTGGTTATTGCTCAGGCATTGAAAACTATTCTCGCTATCTGTCTGGGCGTGCGCCCGGCGAGCCGCCACCAACCTTAATGGACTATTTACCCGATGACGCTCTGCTCATTATTGATGAGTCTCACGTTACCGTTTCTCAAGTTGGGGCCATGTACAAAGGTGACCGCTCTCGTAAAGAGAACCTGGTTGAATATGGTTTTCGTTTGCCGTCAGCACTGGATAACAGACCCCTCAAATTTGATGAGTTTGAAGCTATAGCGCCGCAGACAATGTATGTGTCGGCAACGCCCGGTAAATACGAGCTGGAACGCAGTAGCAACGAAGTGGTAGAACAGGTGGTCAGACCAACAGGGCTTATTGACCCGCAGATAGAAGTGCGGCCAGTTTCAACACAGGTGGATGACTTAATGTCTGAAATTCGTTTGCGCACAGAGCAGGGCGAACGGGTACTGGCAACCACTTTGACCAAGAAAATGGCAGAAGATT
>JBNJGQ010000010.1:0-35858 GCA_051747845.1 Pseudomonadota bacterium | reverse complement strand
AGAAGTGAAACACACCAGCGCCGATGGTAGTGTGGGGTCTCCCCATGCGAGAGTAGGTCACCGCCAGACTATTAATAAAACAGCCCTTCGCTTATGCGAAGGGCTTTTTTTATGCCTGTTCGGTAAGGTCAACCTGACGGAACAGCATGAGGCTACTATAACTTTTGCTTATATCTAAGGTTTTTCCAGACTGAACCAAATCGCTGATCTCCTGCTATATTCATTGTATAACCATAAGGGGAGAGCAGTATGAAACGTTTTAATGCGATAACACTTGCGTTGGCAAGTTCATTCTTCATAGCGCCAATTGCGTCTGCGCAACAAGGCACTGAAGCTGAGAGTGTGGAAGAAGTCATTCAGGTCGTGGGTTCTAGATTATCCATGCGTACAGCGACAGATGGTGCGGCACCGGTAGACATTATTAGTGGTGAAGACTTAGCTGCAACCGGCATTACGGAAACAGCGAAAGCGCTTCAATACGCCGTACCAAGTTTCAATTACCCTTCATCATCTGTTACTGATGGTACGGACGCCGTTCGACCGGCTTCATTAAGGGGCCTGTCCCCTGATCATACGCTAGTACTTATTAACGGCAAGCGACGCCATAGCTCGGCCTTGGTGCACCTAAACGGCACGACCGGACGTGGCAGTTCGAATGTAGACTTAAATGCGATTCCTATTGCGGCGATTAAACGCATTGAGGTTTTAAGAGATGGGGCGGCAGCTCTGTATGGTTCTGATGCCATCGCGGGTGTCATTAATATCGTATTAAAAGACAACGATAGTGGTGGCAGTGCAAACTTTCAGGCTGGCCAGACGCATAAAGGCGATGGTGAGCAATGGAAACTTTCTGCAAGCTCCGGTTTTTCGATAGGCGATGACGGCGCTTTTACGTTATCAGGAGAGCTACACCACAAGAACAGAACAAATCGAGCAGGCAATGATCCACGTCAACAATACCCTGAGCTGCCAAGCGGTGAACTTGATCCTCGAGAAGAGACTTTTGATAGACAAAGTTTCCATGTCGGTGATGCGGAGTATGAAAATGCAGCATTGTTTGCCAATCTTGACATCGGTATAGGTGAAGGAAACTTTTATGCTTTTGGTGGTATGAGTGATCGTACTTCAGAATCCGGCGCCTTCTACCGTCGCGCCTTACAAAGCAATACTTTAACTGAAATTTATCCTGACGGATTTTTGCCAATTTTAGCTCCGGACGTAAATGACTATTCTGCTTATGCTGGATACGAATGGGCTGTGGGCGAATGGACACTGGATTTCAGCGGTGGTTATGGTTTTAGCAAATTCCAATACAACGTTGAAAACTCTTTGAACGCCTCTTTGGGTCCCGACTTAACACCAACCTCTTTTGAGGCCGGAACACTGGAAAACAGCGAAGCTAATCTGACATTTGATGCTCAGCGCTTCATTCCTTTCGCAAATAACTCGGAGCTTTCTCTCGCCATGGGGATTAGTTACCGTGAAAATTCGTATGAAGTGATTGCCGGTGATGAAGCTTCTTATATCAATGGTGGTTATCAGGACCGTCCAGGCGGAAGCCAGGGCTTCACGGGATTTACGCCTGAGTCAGCGGTTGATGAATCGCGGGATAATGTTGGTATATATGTAGAAGCTGAAAACCAACTCACTACAGACTTTATGTGGGGGGCAGCGATTCGCCATGAAGATTACTCCGACTTTGGTAACAACACGAGTTGGAAGCTCTCCGGACGATACGATTTGACCGACAGAGTTGCGGTCCGTGGTGCCATTAACACAGGCTTCCGGGCTCCGAGTGTTCAGCAACTTTACTTTACTAATATTTCGACGTTGTTCGTAGACCGCGGTGACGGATTGGAGCCAGAGCAATCAGGAACATTTAATAACATCAGCCCGGTGACTCAGGCGTTAGGAATTGGTGATTTACAACCTGAGGAATCTGAAAGCGTTAGTCTGGGAATGGTGTGGAATGGCTATGATGGACTTGCGATTACCGTCGATGCCTTTCAAATAGAAATTGAAGACCGCGTTATTCTGTCAGGCGATGTTTCACAGGTTGATTCACCTGCGGTAGAAGAAGCATTAGCCACAACATCAGCTGAGAACGCACGGTTCTTTTTGAACGCTGTGGACACCACGACTAAGGGGCTCGATATTGTTGCCAGTAAAACCTTTGGTGTCGGCGCTTATGGCGATCTGAAAGCACAGTTGGCGTATGGTTATAATAATACGGAAATAGACTCTATTAACTTGCCACAATTGCTAGATGGTCTGGACGATGTTCTTTTTGATAGTGATGAGCAAATTAGAATGACCCGGTCGACACCTGATCATTCAGGCTCAATAGGTTTAACACATACGAAAGGGAAATGGACCAGTAACGTACAGTTTAGTTACTTTGGGAATTACTCCATTGGTTACACGAGTGGTACAGAAACCTACGGCCCAAATTGGATAACAGACGTTACTGTTAATTATCAATGGAATGATGCGTTAGCTCTAAGAGTAGGAGCTCAGAACCTATTCAGTGAGTACCCTGATGAACGTGCAGAAGGTAATCAGTTTAATGGTATTTTTAAATACCCATTGACCAACTCACCTATTGGTTTTAACGGTGGGTATTTTTACTCAGAAGTTGAGTATAAATTTTAGTTTTTCGATTAAAACGAATATTAGTAAAAACCGCCAAATATTGGCGGTTTTTTTATACCCAACTCCAGGGTCTTTTGTTAACCAATTGAAAGTATTGGATTAAATAGTTGGCATGGTAGTTGTAACTGTATGAATAAATCTTTTTACTAGTTTGTTACTGAGGTCATGGTCATGTCAAATCGAAGCTTTGGTTGGTTAGTGGTTTTATCTATTGTTGGATTGCTGTTTTTTGCGGAGGAAATATTTTCTGTTTTTGGAATGGCAATAGGCTCTGTAATTGAAATATCGGTTTCATTACTGGTGAGCTTGTTTTTCGTGGGTCTGGTGTTTTTTATCGTTGCAACCGTATTTGGTAGTGTGCTTTTTGGTATTGGTGCTGCGTTTGTTGCATTGTTACTTAGTGGTATTGGCTTATTTTGGCCTCTTATACTTTGCGTTTTGGTTCTTTACTTTATTTTTCGTAAACCAAAGGTTTCTAGAACAGGCTAATCACGTGTATTATAAGGCCTTAGTTACATTAAGAGGCTAAGACAATGTTAAAAATAATAGTAGCCGTCGTGTGCTGTCTTCCGGTTCTGGCTTTTGCAAATTCTTTAACAGTTACCGACGCATGGGCTCGCGCCAGTATTCCCGGAACTGAAAACGGCGCCGCTTATGCAACATTTGAAAACGCAGGAAATGAAGCCGTAACGATAACCCATGTCAGTTCTGATGTTAGTCGAGTGGCAGAAGTACATCGCCATGTTATGTCTGGTGATGTGATGAAAATGGAAGCTGTCGAATCCCTATCTCTTGATCCTAATGAAGTTATCAAGTTCCAGCCTGGTGGTTACCATTTTATGTTGTTTGGACTCAATGCTCCTTTAAAAACAGAAGAGCGTTTTTCTTTGACGCTGCATTTCGAATCAGGCTCAAGCCAAGAAATAGAAATTTTAGTTAAATAACCAAAGCTTTAAATCTTATAGGAATGGATATGTATAAAAGAACCTTAGTGTTGGCAGCTGCATTAGCGGTAGCTCCGGGTAGTGTATTAGCTGACACCGTCTTCGGTGTTTATGCCGGTGGCCAAATTTGGAATGCTGATAATGAAGGGCAATATGCCGTTGGCTCTAATTTAATAGAACCTAATTTCGAAAACGAGAATCACAGCAGCTATTACATTGCACTTGAGCATCCAGTTCCATTAATTCCTAATATTAAAGTCAGAGAAAACTCTATAAAAGTTAATGGTGGTTACGGAGAAAATGACTTCAGTCATAGAGATTATATTTTATACTACGAAATTTTCGATAATGATTTAGTGTCGTTCGATATTGGTATAAACGCAATGGACTTTGATGGTACTTTGCGGACCGAAATAAGTAATACTTTTGGTCGCCAGGACTTCTCTGTTGTCGTGCCAACTGCCTATTTGGCAGCGAGAGTGGGAATACCCGCTACTGACTGGACGTTCTTTGCTGACGCCAGTGCGCTTAGCGTGAAAGACAGTAAAGTTCAGGACGCTCAAATTGGTGTGGAATATCGTTTGGTGGAGAATTTAGCGGTCGATATAAATCTCAATGCAGGCTACCGTCATTCGGTTGTTGAACTGGATGATGTTGATGAAATTTATTCAGATGTCACCTTTAAAGGTCCATTTCTTGGGGTAGAAGTACATTTTTAATCGATTAATTAGACTATTCTAAGCTTGCAGGCTATCCGTTATATAAGCTAGATTGTTATATGTTTGTAATTTCTTATTAATGGATGGCCTCGGATGGTCAGTAGTCAAGATGAACCTCTATTTCTTCACGACGATGACGAAATAATTCAGTCAGAATATAGTAAAGGTTTTTGGAAAATCCTGATTGTCGATGATGATCAGGAAATTCACGCAGTGACTAAGATGGCCTTGGCCGATGTTGTTATTTCTGGCCGCCAGCTAGAGTTTCATCATGCTTATAGTGGCAATGAAGCACTGGACCGCTTAGCCGAGCATGATGACATGGCCATGGTTCTGCTTGACGTCGTAATGGAAACCGATAACGCTGGCTTGAAAGTGGCGCAAGCTATTAGAGAGCAGCTTGGCAACGATGAAATACGAATTGTTCTGCGTACTGGTCAACCGGGCTATGCGCCGGAAGAAAGTGTCGTAAAAAATTACGATATTAATGATTACAAAACTAAAACGGAATTAACCCGAAGTCGTTTATTAACCACCGTATTTTCCGCCGTTCGCTCCTATCAGCAACTCTGCACAATTAATGAAAACCGCCGGGGTTTGAGAAAAATTATCCATTCAGCTTCAAACCTTATGGAAAAACATTCCATTGTGAATTTTTCTGAAGGTGTTGTTACGCAAATTGCGTCTTTGCTCGGGTTGAGTGCAGAGGGTATTGTGGGTGCCAGAGCTCCTCATAAAGATAACGAAATTTTAGTGCTAGGAGCCGCAGGACACTTTGCAGATAGTATTAATAAGAGCTTATCAACGCTGAATTCAGAAGAAATTGAGAAGAGCGTCAGACAGTGCCTTAATGAACAGCGTCATATTCATACAGACGATGCTACTGTTTTCTTCATTGATGGGCAGGTGCATCAAGCCGCAGCCTATATAGAAACAAAAAACATCGTAGCGGAATATGATCAGGAACTACTGGAGGTCTTTCTCGCTAATATTGCCGTTGGCTTTGAAAATGCAAACTTGTTTGAAGAGTTACAAACAGCCGCTTACCTTGATCCGCTAACTGGTATTCCAAATCGGGCTGAGTTTACAAGGAACCTTCAGGCTTTGTCGGAAAAACCTGACAAAGACAAAATGATCGCAGTTATCGATATTGATCACTTTTCTGATGTAAACGATGGTTTGGGCCAGGATGTAGGGAATTTGCTTCTTCGCTCGGTGGCTTTGCGCCTGGCTGATCAACTCGGCAGTAACGTATTTGTCTCCCGTATTGCCGCCGATGTATTTGGTATTTTTGGTCCTGCGAATATTGTTACCCCTAATGCTTTTAGTGAGCTATTTACGCTGCCGTTTAGAGCGGGTGAGCACTATATTCCATTGAGAGTAACTTGCGGTTTCACTTCCGCTGCTAATTCAGAGAGTGTTAACGGTAAAGGGTTATTAAAGCAAGTTTATATTGCTCTAAAGAATGCGAAAAGTAACTCTTTTGACCGCTATAATTACTACCAACCGTCAATGGAGCAAGAAACTCAAAGGCGCCTTCATTTAGTGCGTCGTTTGCGTTCTGATTTTGCGAATAGAAAACTGGAAGTGTGGTATCAGCCTCAAGTTGATTTAAAGACAAGAAAAGTTATCGGAGCGGAAGCACTTCTCAGGTGGCCTCAAGCCGACGGTTCTTTTATTTCTCCTGCAGAGTTTATACCTTTGGCCGAATATTCAGGCCTTATTGTTGAAATTGGCTCCTGGGTTCTTGAAGAGGCGTGTCGTCAAATTAATGCTTTTGACGAAATTGGTTTACCACAATTACGAGTTGCCGTTAATGTTTCAGTGCCCCAATTCAGGAAAAGAGATTTCCCTGAGCTGGTTGAGAAGCAAATAGAGCAATGGGGTATTAACCCTGAACGAATTGAACTCGAAATTACCGAAAGTATTGTGATGGAAGACCCTGACCTTGTTGCCGATATTTTAAGAAGATTGAAGCAACAGGGAATTCAAGTGGCTATTGATGATTTTGGGGTAGGTTTCTCATCGCTAAGCTATTTGCAAAAGCTACCACTCGACCGGATAAAAATAGATAAAACGTTCGTGCATAACTCTAATCAGGATAGCGGCCAAATTATTATTGAAACCATTGTTGATATGGCTGGCCGTTTAGGATTAAATGTTTTAGCTGAGGGAATTGAAGAACAGCCTCAGCTCGACTATTTTCTAAGCTTAGATTGTACCGAGGGGCAAGGCTACTTCTTTGCTAAGCCTATGCCCGCGAATCAGATAATTAGCTTGTTACAGAAGCAAATGAGTTACGCCTAGTTATAGACTTCGACACTGTCAGCTTTCATTTGATAGCCAACGACAGCAAGGTCACCTTCTTTGCGTTCAACTTTAATGGTGCCTTCTATCCAGACGGCATCATAAGTATTCTCATAAGGCACACCGTCCTCATATTCAACGTGAATAATTTGATTAGGTGGCGGTGGTGGTACGTGAATGCATGCACCAAAATAAGGAACTAACAGAAACTCGGTGACCTTGTCTGCATCACCTTCTAGTTGAACAACATACCCGGGAATACGGACTTTTTTTCCGTCCAGCGATTCAACCACGGGGGCATCCAAATTAGTTTGCCGGTCTTCCTCTGGGTTCGCATCGTAATAAGATTGAGGCTTAACCGGGGGCGGTGTAAAACCTTCGGGAATTAAATCTTTCCAGCCGATTTTTTCCGCAGCCGCGAACGTGGGAAAGGTTAGCATTAATAATACAACCGCTAATAACTTCTTCATATTTTCACCGTAAGTCCGTCTGCAAGAGATTGGCGATAAGCTCGCCAGGCCGGAATTAAACTTAACATAAAGCCGACAACAATCACGAGTGCTATACGCCACCATTCACTAGCGCTAGGCCAGGTGGCGCTGAATATTAACCCTGTTTGAGACTGAATAACGCCGGCTAATGACCACTGCAGACCATAAAGCAGAAGTAAGCCGGAAAAAGCACCAACGACAGTCAATAACAGAGCCTCACTGAGTAAAAGCCCGAATATGGTTCCAGGGCCAGCTCCAACTGCTCTTAAGACCGCCATTTCGCGGCGGCGTTCCCTTAAACTGGCCAACATAATTGTCAGCATGCCTAATAAACCAATGAGTACGACCATTGCGGAAATTACGGTTAAAGCCTGCTCAAAGACTCGCAGCGTTTTCCATAGTTCCTGCAAAGTCATACCCGGTAAAAGAGCGGTTAAAGGCTCCTTTTCATAAGTATTTATCTGGCGCTGTAAGCGCAAGGCCAGAGGCTTTGCCTTTAAGCCGAGCATGGCTGCGCTGATGCTCTCTGTCGGGGCTTCATTGTGGTGGTCGTGGCCAGAATGCTCATGCTCACCGCTGTGAATCATTTCAAGGCTGTGCAATGTAACCAATACCGCTTGATCGACCGGAGTTCCGGTTCGTTGCAGTATGCCAGTAACGGTAAGGGGGTGTTGGTCATGCTCGCTGAAACTAATGCCACCGCTGCCATGGGCAATGATGATGTCATCACCAATGGCTTTAGATAGTTTGTCGGCAGCATCAGCTCCTAGTATGACTTCTTCATCTGAAGAAAAAGCACTACCTTGAGAAAATTCCAGAGCCTGCTTGTTGCCGTACTTAAAATGCTCAAAGTAGGCATTGGTTGTTGCAACAACGGGCAAGCCTTGAACGCTGTCACCTAACGACATGGGTATTGCCCAACTGACTTCCGGGCGTTTCCGAATATCTTCGAAGCTTTTCCAGCTCATGTTGTTGGTCATGCTGCCAATATGGAAGACCGAAGACAGTAATAATTGTGTTTGTCCGGTTCGGGCCCCAATAATTAAGTCAGTACCAGAAACCGTATTAGCGAAATGGCTTTGCACCTGTTCGCGAACCCGTTCTACAGCTAACAGTAAGGTAACGCTGACAGCAATAGCAATAACCGTCAGAAGAACGCTTGCGCGTCTGTTCATTAAGCTTTTAATAGCCAGGCGGATCATGGTTGAGCTCCTGCCTGATTGAGTTGGTTGAGCTCAACATGCTTATCAAAATAGGATGATAATGCGGCGTCATGAGTGACAAAAATAACCGTAGTGTTATTTTGGCTACTGAGCTCAAGCAATAATTGAATAAACGTATCCCGGTGCTCGGCATCGAGTGCAGAGGTCGGTTCATCTGCTATAAGAAGCTTAGGAGCGCCTAACAAGGCCCTTGCCGCCGCAACGCGTTGTTGCTGACCAACACTCAAGGTATGAGCCGGTTGCTCAATTTGTTCGGGAGATAACCCCAAGCGCTGTAGCATTTCAGTTGCGGTAGCTTCAGCAGAATGGCCTTGTTTTGCGATACGTTGCTGCCTTTTTTGGGAAAACTGACAGGCGAGCAGCGCATTATCTAAAGCCGATAAATAGGGCAGCAAATTGAATTGCTGAAAAATATAGCCAATGTTGTCGGCACGATAACGGTCTCGCTGTCTGCCGGACAAACTGGAAAAAGCGGTTTCAAATAAGTTTAAAGAACCACTTTGTGGGGTATTAATGCCGGCCAACAGCGATAGCAGTGTTGATTTACCACTACCGCTGGGGCCGCGCAGTAGCACCGTTTCACCTTGTTTTATCTGCCAGGCAGGAATATCCAGGGTGGGCTGTTTTCCAGACCATGAAAAGAGTAACTTTTCTATGCTGACAGCATGCATTAGGTCGGTGCTACTGTTCACTTTAAATTAAGACTTTTTTGCGCGCTCAAAAGAAGACACAATTTCTTCTTTTGCGGCAGCTGCGTCAGCCCAGCCGTCAACCTTAACCCACTTGCCTTTTTCAAGCTCTTTGTAACGCTCGAAGAAATGAGTGATTTGTGCTTTAAGCAGCTCAGGCAAGTCATCAATGTCGTTGATGTGGTCGTACTCTTTAGTCAGTTTACTCACTGGAACTGCAATTACTTTTGCATCTTCACCAGACTCGTCAGTCATTTTTAATACGCCAACTGGGCGGCATTTGATGACAGAACCAGCCTGCAGAGGGTATGGAGTAGGCACTAACACATCAACCGGGTCGCCATCTAATGACAAGGTTTCGTTAACAAAACCGTAGTTCGCCGGGTAGAACATTGGCGTCGACATAAAGCGGTCAACCCAAAGTGTACCAGTGTCTTTATCGACTTCGTATTTGATCGGGTCAGCGTTTGCCGGGATCTCGATAATAACGTTAACTTCTTCAGGCATATTGGCGCCTGCGGTGACGTTTCCTAAGCTCATAGTACTTCCTGCCGTATGTATAAAATAAAAGTTACTGCGCGATTATAACTGTTGGGTCTATTCACGCAATATCGATATCAGTCTAATAAGGTTTTGGGTGCTTACTGTGGTACTCCATACACATATCCACTTCGTTTGCTGACCCCATAACCACAGATACTCGCTGGTGAATATGCTCCGGCACAATCTCCATTAAGCGACGATAGCCGTCAGTGGCTTTACCGCCTGCTTTTTCAACCAGCATAGACATTGGCGCAACTTCATATAAAAGGCGCAGTTTAAAAGGCTTGTCGGGGTTACGGGCATCCCAGGGGTAAGTGAATAATCCGCCGCGCGAAATCACACGGTGTACGTCGGAGACCATAGCAGCGTTCCAGCGCATATTAAAATTCTTGCCGCGAGGACCTTCTTCGCCGTCGAGTAAGTCATTAATGTAGGCGCGAATAGGATCGGCCCAGTGACGGCGGTTCGACATATTAATCGCGAACTCTTTGGTGTCTTTCGGAATTTCTGCTTTTTCGTGGGTAAGTAAAAACTCACCAACGGTTTGATCCAGAGTATAAATGCGTACGGCTTTACCCGTGGTCATTACCAACATGGTAGCCGGTCCATACAAAACATAGCCTGCTGCTACCTGAGCTTTGCCTGGCTGCAAAAACATGTTTTCGCTGGTTTCTTCACCTTCGGGTTTGCGCAGAATAGAGAAAATGGTACCAACACCACCATTTATATCGATGTTAGAGCTGCCATCCAGTGGGTCGAAAGCGACCAGGTAATGTCCTGAGTTCGGGCTTTCGACAATGGAGTCTTCTTCTTCAGAAGCAATGGCATGTACGTTAGGTGATTCCAGCAACAGAGTTTTTAACAGCTGATTTGCAACAACATCGAGTTTTTTCTGTGTCTCGCCCTGAATGTTTTCATCCAGTGTTGAGCCCAATACACCGGCTAATGCGCCCTGGTGCAGACGGAAAGAGATTTCCTTGGCTGCAATTTGAATGGTGTTAATAACAGAGATAAGCGATTCGCTGGTTTGATCCGCTCTCAGTGTTGGTAATAAACGTTTCATGAAAGTTCCTGCAGCTCTGGTTGTTGGATGCTTACAAATGTATGTTCAGAGAGCGCAAATGATACCTTATTTTTTGGTAAAAATCCTGCTTGTCAGCGACGACGGTGGTACACTTTCGATATTTTTTAAACGAACGGGTTTGGATAACGCATGCACATTCATATCATCGGGATTTGCGGTACTTTCATGGGGGGCGTCGCCGCTATAGCGCAGCAATTAGGACACCGTGTCACCGGGTCTGATGCTCAAGTTTACCCGCCTATGAGTACGCAGCTGGAAAATCTCGGTATTGAATTAATGCAGGGGTATTCGCAGAACAACTTAAAACCGCGCCCCGATATGGTGATTATTGGTAACGCGCTAAGCCGTAGTAACGACGAAGTCGAAGCCGTTTTACGCGAGCGTATTCCCTATGTTTCTGGCGCGCAGTGGCTGCATGACAATGTGTTGACTCAACGATGGGTGTTGGCGGTTGCCGGGACGCATGGAAAAACCACGACAGCCAGTATGCTGAGCTGGATTTTACAAGAGAACGGCTTTGATCCCGGCTTTATGATTGGAGGCGTACCGGGAAACTTTCCTGTCAGCGCCCGCTTAACCGATTCTAATTTCTTTGTCATTGAAGCGGACGAGTATGATACAGCCTTCTTCGATAAGCGCTCTAAATTTGTTCATTACGCTCCGGATACTTTGATTCTGAATAACCTTGAGTTCGACCATGCTGACATCTTCCCCGATTTAGCCGCTATTCAACGACAATTCGCGCACTTACTGCGGGTGGTGCCCGATACCGGACAAGTGATTTTACCCAGCGACGATGCCGCTCTGGAAGCTGTTGTTGAGCAAGGTTGCTGGAGCTCGGTCGTACGTGTCGGAGAGCAGGGCGAATGGCAGGCTAAACTGCTTAAAGCGGATGGTACTGAGTTTGAAGTGCAATACCAGGGCAAGTGTCTTGCACGGGTTAGCTGGAATGTACTGGGGACCCATAATGTTAATAACGCCATGATGGCCATTATTGCTGCAGCTCATGTTGGTATTAAAGCAGAGCAAAGCGCAGAGGCTCTTACCTTATTTAAAAGCCCGAAACGCCGTATGGAATTATTGGGCGACTACGGCGGTATAAAGGTCTTTGATGATTTTGCCCATCACCCCAGTGCAATCAAGACAACCGTATCTGGCTTGCGACAACATCAACCAAAGAACCGCATTATTGCGGTACTGGAGCCCAGGTCAAATACCATGAAAATGGGGGTTCATAGCGATACTCTGGCTGAAGCATTGAATGATGCCGATGATATTTTTGTGCTTCAGCCAGAAGGGCTAAAATGGCGGCTGGCCGAAAAAATGCCAAACGCGCATGTGTTTGAGTCCACAGATGATTTACTGGCGGGGTTGTTGACTGAAGCACAGGCCGGGGACTCTGTGCTGATTATGAGTAACGGAAGTTTCGATGGTTTGCACCAGCGTTTCCTTAAAGCACTGCAAGAACTGGATGACACAGGAGCCGAGTCATGAAAAACGACAATAGAATCACTGTTGCGATAACCGGCGCCTCGGGTGCCCCTTATGCCCTGCGTTTGCTACAATGCCTGCTTGATCAGGATCAACAGGTACTGTTGCTGATTTCAAGTGCCGCGCGAGTGGTGCTGGCAACAGAGCAAAATATGCAAATTCCGGCAGCCCCTGAAAAAGCAGCGGCTATGCTGTGTGAGCACTTTTCAGTGAATGCAGAACAACTCAAAGTCTACGGCAAAGAAGAGTGGTTTTCGCCGGTTGCGTCTGGTTCAGCAGCGCCTGCCAAAATGGTGGTTTGTCCATGCTCAACCAGCACCTTGTCCGCCATTGCTTATGGTAGCAGCAACACGTTGATCGAGCGGGCAGCCGATGTCGTAATGAAGGAGCGCGGACAGCTTATTTTGGTGCCGAGAGAGTCGCCGCTTTCAACGATTCATTTACAGAATATGCTGCAACTCAGTCAGCAGGGCGTGACCATAATGCCGGCAGCGCCTGGCTTTTATCATCAACCCGAAAGTATTGATGATTTAATTGATTTTATGGTGGCCAGGATTTTAGACCATCTAGGCCTTGAGCAGCGTTTAGTTAGCCGCTGGGGTTATGGAAAGGAGTCATAAAGAGGTTTATGAAAGCTTTAGAAATTGAAGACTTACGCAAAACATACCGGGGTGGCTTTGAAGCCCTAAAGGGTATTAATTTGGTGGTCGAAGAGGGCGATTTCTATGCTCTGCTGGGCCCTAATGGTGCCGGCAAGTCGACCACGATTGGCATTATTTCTTCTTTGGTTAATAAGACTTCAGGCACCGTAAAAGTATTTGGTTACGACCTGGATACACAACTTACTGACTTAAAACGTCAAATTGGGTTGGTGCCTCAGGAATTTAATTTCAACCAATTTGAAACAGTGCATCAGATAGTGGTGAATCAAGCGGGTTATTACGGTGTACCTCGCGCGTTAGCCAAAGAACGCTCAGAAAAATACCTTAAACAACTTGGGCTGTGGGATAAGCGCAATGAGCCATCACGGTCGCTTTCCGGTGGTATGAAGCGGCGCCTGATGATTGCCCGGGCGTTATTGCACGAACCGAAACTGTTGATTCTGGACGAACCGACAGCGGGTGTTGATATTGAGCTTAGGCGCTCAATGTGGGACTACCTGACGAAAATAAATCAACAAGGCATTACCATCATTTTGACCACGCATTATTTAGAAGAGGCGGAAACTCTGTGCCGTAATATAGGCATCATTGATAGTGGCCGTATTATTGAAGATACCTCAATTAAGCGTTTGCTGGCGCAGTTAAGTCGGGAGACCTTTGTGCTGGACTTGGCTCCGGGCCACAACGGCGCTGAGATTAAGGACTTCAAACATCTCTGGAAAGACGAGCACACGCTGGAAGTTGAGGTAGATAAGGATGCCGGATTGAACGCGGTATTCGAGCAGCTTTCAGCACAGAAAGTAAAAGTATTATCGATGCGTAATAAAGCGAACCGATTAGAGGAGCTGTTTGTGTCTATGGTAGAGCAAGGGCGTCAGCAGGAGGGAGCGAAATGAGCCATTCCGCTGCTAACTTTATCGCGTTAAAAACCATCTGGATTAAAGAGTGCACCCGTTTTCTTCGTATTTGGATACAAACTCTGGTACCACCTGCCATCACTATGACTTTGTACTTTGTCATTTTTGGTAGCATTGTGGGTGAACGAATTGGTGAAATGAGTGGCGTGGGTTATATGGAGTTTATTGTGCCCGGGCTCATCATGATGTCAGTGATTACTAACTCGTACTCTAATGTGGCGTCGTCATTCTTTAGTGCGAAGTTTCAGCGCAACATTGAAGAAATGCTGGTATCGCCGGTACCTACCGCCGTTATTATTGCCGGTTATGTCGGCGGTGGTATGGCAAGGGCGATGATTGTTGCCGTTATTGTCACCTGCGTCTCTTTCTTATTTGCCGATATCCAGATTGCCCATATTGGTTATGTCATCTTAACCGTGGTCTTAACTTCTACCTTATTTTGTCTGGGCGGACTAATTAACGCGGTTTATGGTAAGACGTTTGACGATATTTCGATTGTGCCAACGTTCGTTTTAACCCCACTTACCTATTTAGGTGGGGTGTTTTATTCCGTCAGTTTGTTACCAGAATTTTGGCAAAAGGTTTCTATGGCAAACCCTGTTCTCTATATGGTTAACGGTTTCCGCTATGGCTTTTTAGGTCAGTCTGATGTGGGCATTGGCCTGGCTATTGGCGTCTTGATCGGTTTTAATATTCTGTTCTTCGCAGCGGCTTATTATATTTTAGATAAAGGCATAGGAATTCGCTCCTGATGCAGCAGGCAAGACCGGTTACGACGAATCAAAACGGTCCGCATGAAGATACCGAAGCGGTGGTTCGTCGTCATTTACAAAGCGAGTTTCTGAAGCCGATTCAGGATCATAACCAGCAGGCGTTTGATGAAATTAACGCACAAGTTGAGAGCTGGGGCGGACCGGTTATTCTAGACTCCTGTTGTGGTGTGGGAGAAAGCACCGCTAAACTGGCAGAACTTAACCCTCATGCAATGGTTATTGGTGTCGATAAATCGGCAAACCGACTAGAACGGCACAGCCACTACAAGACAGGCGAGAAGGGTCAGCGTTACTGGGTTGTAAGGGCTGACTTGAATGACTTCTGGCGACTGGCGAACCAGGCGAATTGGCAGCCACAGCAGCATTGCATTTTGTATCCGAACCCCTGGCCTAAATCCGCTCACTTATCGCGTCGCTGGCATGGTAGCCCGGTATGGAAAGACGTTGTTGCGCTGGGCGGCAAGCTGCAGATGCGTTCAAACTGGAGCCTGTACTTGCTTGAAGTGGCTCAGGCACTTAAGGTGAGCGGATATTATGCCAATATTTCGTTATTGGCAGACAACGCAGACCCGATAACACCGTTTGAGCGTAAATATAAAAACAGCGGTCAGGCGTTATGGCAACTGCACGCAAACTTATCTAAGGAGTCTTGATTGAGCCCTAAAAATGACATAGCGGAAGTCAGCCAGGAATCTCTGTATCGTATATTTACCATACCAGAGGCTCCGGACTCGACGCTGGGTAAAATCGAAAAGCACCTTTCAGAAAACCTGATGGGCTTTTTGGGTGAGCATATTGTCGCCCGCGAGAAGCCTTTGCAGGAAATTGAGAGAGACTTCGATAAATCACAGATCCCGGAAGAGCCTCAGTTTGTCTCTGACCATACCGAGTTTCTGCTGGATAAGTTGGTTGCACATTCTGTACACACAGCATCGCCCCGTTTTATTGGTCATATGACATCGGCATTGCCGTATTTTCTTCTGCCATTAGCCAAGCTGATGGTCGGGCTAAATCAAAATTTGGTAAAAATTGAAACCTCCAAGGCCTTTACGCCTTTAGAGCGTAACGTTATCGGTATGTTGCACCATTTGGTGTATCAACAGGATGCGCCGTTCTATAATCGCTGGATGCACAGTGCCCAGCATTCTTTGGGGGCGTTTTGCTCGGGTGGAACCATCGCTAATATGACGGCGCTTTGGGTAGCCCGTAACCGCTTGTTGCAGGCTGACGGTGATTTTGCCGGCATTGCAGCAGATGGGCTGGCCGCAGGTCTTCAGCATTATGGCTACTCGAAGTTAACGGTGGTGGTGTCCGAGCGGGGGCATTATTCACTGAGCAAAGCAGCCGATGTGCTCGGTATTGGTCGTAAGAACTTAGTCTCAGTGGCAACGGACAGCGATAACCGCATTCGCATTGATGAGTTGCGTAAGACTTGTGAACAGATTGCAAAAGAAGGTGGCAGGGTGCTGGCGCTGGTTGGTGTTGCCGGTACAACGGAAACCGGGCACATTGATCCGCTAGACGATATGGCAACGGTTGCCGAAGAAGTGGATGCTCACTTCCATGTTGATGCTGCCTGGGGCGGAGCGACGTTATTGTCTGAACAACACCGTCCGTTACTGGCTGGCATTGAACGGGCCGACAGTGTCACTATTGATGCCCACAAACAAATGTATGTGCCTATGGGCGCGGGTTTGGTTTTGTTTAAGAGTCCGTCTTTGGTTAAATCCATAGAACATCACGCGGAATACATTATTCGTCAGGGCTCAAAGGATTTAGGTTCGCATTCAATGGAAGGTTCGCGAGCGGGTATGGCCATGATGGTATTTTCGGCGATGCACGTTATTGGACGCCGGGGTTATGAATTACTGATTAATAACAGCATTGATAAAGCGCGTTATTTCTCAAAGCTCATTGCAGAGCAGGACGATTTTGAAGTAATTACAGAGCCGGAGCTTTGTATTTTAACGTACCGTTTTGTTCCGACTAAAGTGAAAGCGGCTCTAGAAAAGGCAACGCCTGAGCAACTGGCGCGGTTGACCCCTCATTTGAACGCCCTGACCCGCTATATTCAAAAGCGACAGCGGGAAAGTGGCCAATCTTTTGTGTCGCGTACCAAATTAACACCGAGCCAATATCACCATGAGCCAACAGTGGTGTTTCGTGTGGTTCTGGCTAATCCGTTAACAACGGATGAGATGCTGCAGGAAGTTCTGGATGAGCAGCGTCAAATTGCCTCAAAAGCGACCAGTTTGCGGGGTGCACTGCATACCGAAATGCGTGAACTGGGTATGCTTACTTAACGCGAGTGTTACTCACCCGCAGGTTATCAATCAGTCGTGTTTTTCCCATAAAGGCAGCTGCCAGGATCACCCATTCAGGGTCCTCGGCTGTCGCTTCCTGTAAGTCTTTTGCATTCCGAATGCTGAAATAGTCAGGAACAAAGCCTGCTTTACTTAAATCTTCTGTGGCTGCTTTTTCCAATTCAGAAAAGTTCGTGCCGACACTCAGCTCAGCTTTAGTTTTCTGGAGAGTCCGGTAAAGCGCAGCTGCTTGTTGCTTTTGTTCAGGCGATAAATAACCGTTGCGAGAACTCATCGCTAAGCCATTGGTTTCGCGTTGGGTTGGTGCGCCCAGAACTTCAACGGGTAAGCTTAAGTCCTGTGTCATTAAACGAATGACCTGTAACTGCTGATAGTCTTTCTCGCCAAATACGGCTAATTGCGGCTGCACCATATTAAAGAGTTTACAGACAATGGTCGCAACTCCGGTGAAATGCCCCGGACGACTGGCTCCGCATAAAATGTCACTGATACCCGGCACTTCAATACGAGTCTGTTTGTCCAGACCTCTGGGGTAAACGTCACTGACCTGTGGCGTAAATACGGCGGAAACGCCAAGGGCATCCAATGCCTGGCAGTCGGCTTCTAAGGTGCGGGGATAGCTGTCGAGATCTTCGTTTGCTCCAAACTGCATGGGGTTTACAAAAATACTAACGACAACGTTGTCGCAACGCTCCAGCGCTGTCTTTACTAAATGCAGATGTCCATCGTGCAGGTTACCCATGGTCGGTACCAGGGCAACTTCTGATTGTTGCTGGCGCCACTTCCGAAGCTCAGCCAGTGACTTAAGTATTCTCATTTGTAGCTGTGCTCTGACGTTGGAAATTCGCCGGAACGTACCTGCTCTGCAAATGAACGAAAGGCATCGGCAAGAGAGCCGCCCTGGCCCAGGAAGTCTTTAGCGAACTTAGGCAAGTAGTCGCTGTTCATACCTAGCATGTCGTGCATTACCAGAATCTGACCGTCAGTATCCGGGCCTGCACCAATACCAATGGTTGGAATGGATAGCTGCTCAGTAATGCGTTTGCCAAGTGAAGCAGGAACGCATTCCAAAACGAGTAGCTGGGCGCCGGCTTTTTCAAGCGCCAGTGCTTGGTTGAGCGTATCATCAGCTTGTTGCTGTTCTTTACCTTGGACTTTATAGCCACCCAGAACATTCACCGACTGCGGCAATAACCCCAGATGAGCACAAACTGGAATGCCGCGAGTTTTTAAACCTTCAATGGTCTCAACTAACCACTGTCCGCCTTCTAACTTAACCATATTTGCACCAGCCTGCATTAAGCGGGCAGCAACCTCATAGGTTTGCTCCGGCGTGCTGTAAGTCATGAAGGGCATATCGGCTATAACAAAGGCGTCGCTGGCGCCACGACGAACACATTGTGTATGGTAAACCATATCGTCGGTGGTGACCGGTACAGTTGAATCGCGGCCCTGCACAACATTACCCAGGGAATCACCGACCAAAATAAAGTCGACCCCCTGTTCGGTCATGAGTTTGGCAAAGCTTGAATCGTACGCGGTCAGGGAGCTTATCTTGGTCCCTTCTTTTTTCATTTTCTGTAACGTTGCAATGCTGGTTTTGGTTGTTGCCATAACGCACCTTCAGCAGTATTAGATTATTATGTCAGACAAACAGATTATCACGTCTAAGCCGTCTTCGGTAAGTGCCTCTGCCTGTTGCTTAACAGTATGCCCGTTCGGAAGAAGCTTGTCCGGCGCTATTTCGGCTAAAGGGAAAAGGACAAAGTTACGTTCGTATAAGCCAGGATGGGGTACTTTCAATTGCTCGGAATGATGTTGTTGATCTCCAAACATTAGCAAATCAAGATCGAGCGTGCGCTCTCCCCAGTGCCTCACCCGCTTGCGGCCAAATGCATCTTCAATATCGTGCAAGGCCTGTAGAAGTTCTGCTGCTGTTAACTCAGTCGTTACTGAGCAAACAGCGTTAACGTAGTCCGGTTGATCCTGAGGGCCCATTGGCTTACTGCCGTAAAGAGACGAATAGGCTAATAATTGCCAGCGCGAGTCCTCGTTCAGAGCCTGTAGCGCCGACAGAAGATTGTCTGTCGGCTGGCCCAGGTTACTACCTAATGCAATAAAGGCCTTATGTGGCGTCATTGCCTTTATTTTCCTGAGGTTTACGGCGCGGGCCCCGGCGTCTGCGAGGTTTGCGGCGACCGGCTCCAGGGCCTGGCTTTGAAGCTTTTAGTTGAGCCGGGTTGTCCTGTGCTTTGCTCCAGTGGGCTGCAAGTTCAGACAGTTTTTTGTCACCGTTTTCGGCAAATGAACGCAGCAAAAGAAAGTCGTAAGCGGCTCGGAAGCGCTTGTGTTCCAGCACCTTCATGGCACGAGCGCCTTTAGTCACATTCAGTCGGCGCTGCAACTGCCAGATATCTCTGGCTGGTAAGCTAAAGCGCTTAGGCAGTGAAACGCGCTGTGACTGTCTGTGAATAACGTCAGCCGCTGCAACATTCAGGGCATCCATTGGCGGCAGACCGCCTTCGTTCTCAAGTTGCTCGCGACGCGCCTGTAGCGGCCACCATAAGAGCACCGCAATTAAATAAGCGGGTGTCACGCGTTGCTCTTCGGCAATACGCTTGTCGGTGTCTTTAAAGGCTTTCAGCATCATCTGGTAAGGTGCGGCCTGCTCATCGGCTAAATAATCTTTCAGCATTGGGAAGAGCTGTTGAAACAGGCCAAACTCCACCATCATAAGAAAGTTTGCTTCCGCTTTACCCGACATGAACATCTTCAGAAACTCGTCAAATAAACGAGCCGGAGGAATGTTAATTAATAACGGCGCAAGCTCTTTTAGCGGGCCGCTGACAGAGTTATCCATCTGCATATTGAGCTTGGTGGCAAAACGCACCGCACGGAGCATTCGTACCGGGTCTTCACGGTAACGTACTTCCGGATCGCCAATCATGCGCAATATGCCAGCGTTAATGTCACTAACGCCGTTAGCAAAATCATAAATAGCGAAATCGGCAATATTGTAATAGAGCGCGTTGGCAGTAAAGTCGCGACGTTCTGCGTCTTCTTCTATAGTGCCGTAAACGTTGTCGCGCACCAACTGACCGTGCTCATCTTGATCCGCTGTGCGGTTCTTTTTATTTTCTTCCTGAGGGCTGTCACCATGATGGCCACGAAAAGTTGCAACTTCTATGACTTCACGCCCGAACACCACATGAGCCAGACGAAAGCGACGGCCAATTAAGCGACAGTTGCGAAACAAAGATTTTATCTGCTCAGGTGTGGCATTAGTCGTAACGTCAAAATCTTTTGGCTCCAGACCGAGCAGGATATCGCGGATACAGCCGCCCACAAGATAGGCTTCAAAACCGCTGTTGTGCAGGCGGTAAAGAACCTTTAAGGCGTTCTTACTGATATCGTTACGAGATACGGGGTGCTTATCCCTTGGAATAACTTGTAATTTGGGTAAACGGCTGGAGTTTTGCTCCGCCGTTTTACTGGAAAAGGCGCGCTTTGCCAGTGCTTTAATTCGCTTAATAATGGTGGTTCTCCCTTACCATTTTTTTATTTAGAGTGAGTAGCTGTTTGGATATTGTACCGTTAACAACCGGGGATATGCCACTTTTTGCGCCAACTTTGCAGCGCTTCCTGCAAAATGTTGGTTACTGAGCCTGCGCGCAACTCCGGCTCAAGTTCAATACCCAAATAGTCAAGTGCCATTAGCAGGTTACTGCTGGCGTGAACTGACTCAATTGAGGGCGCGTGATTTTGCTTACTCAGTTTCAGACCCTTGTCATTAGTTACCAGAGGCAAATGCATCATTCTGGGCTGCTTACCGGTAAAGTATTGCCATAAGGTGAGTTGCCAATAGCTGGGTGTGATCAAGTCACTCCCCCTGACAATGTCGGTAACTCCCTGCTCAATATCATCAACTACCACGGCCAGCTGGTAAGCATACAAACCATCCCGGCGTTTCAGCACGAAGTCTTCACTAACAGAGGGCGAATGGTCAGAGAGTAAGCCGTGGGCTCGGTCATTAAACTCAGTCATCGGGGCGTTATTTACAAAACGCAGAGCATAAGGCGATGTGCGCGGTTGACGGTTGCGGCAGTATCCATCGTAATGGTCATTGCGAGCTCGAATAGCCCGGCGACTACAGTCACACTGGTAGAGGAGTTCCGCTTTTTGTAACTGTTCTAACTGCAATTGATAAGTTGAGTCGCGCTGGCTTTGGTATAAAACGGGGCCGTCCCACTCTAAACCATGAGACTCCAATTGAGCTAAAATGGTATCGGCCGCTCCGGGAATTGCTCTTGGTTTGTCGACATCTTCGATACGAACCAGCCATTCCCCCCGGTGGGCTTTGGCATCTAAGTAACTACCGACGGCAGCAACTAATGACCCCAGATGCAAAGGCCCTGAAGGTGTCGGCGCAAAACGGCCACGATACATGAGCCGTTAGGCTCCGGTCATTTGTTTCTCTTTGATTTCAGCCAGCGTTTTACAGTCGACACATTGGTCAGCTGTAGGGCGAGCTTCTAAACGGCGGATACCAATTTCAATGCCGCAAGAGTCGCAAAAGCCAAAGTCGTCTTCTTCGATTTTCTGTAACGTCTTTTCAATCTTCTTGATCAATTTACGTTCGCGGTCACGAGTACGTAATTCGATACTGAACTCTTCTTCCTGAGCAGCGCGGTCTACCGGGTCAGGGAAATTCGCCGCTTCATCTTTCATGTGATGCACGGTGCGATCAACTTCCTGACGTAATTGACGACGCCATTCTTCCAGAATACGACGAAAATGCGAGCGCTGCGCATCGTTCATGTATTCTTCGCCCTGTTTCTCCTGATACGGCTCTAAGCCGGCCATCGCCAGGATGCCATGGGTTTTCTTATCCTTGCCTTGAGGCATCATGGATCTCCTACATTCTCTATTAAAGAGTGCTTTAAAAGCGTGCGTTTAAAAAAGGACGCTACGTATACCAGAAAGGATTAGTATTGGCAACGTTATTAGCATCAATTTTATTGCTTAAAATCCCCAGTGTGCTGAGTTTCAAAGGGTTACGGGGACTGGTCTCTCCAGTTTAATTTCTTGCGGCGTGATAATACATTTCACGGCGTAGAACTCGACGCCTTCAGACACTGCTTGTTTACAGAGTTCAGCGTACTTAGGATCAATATGTTTTGCTGGTGTAACCGATTCGATTCCCTGGTGCATCACCATATAAAGTTGTATGGCGCGATGACCATCACTGGCCACTTGCATGAGTTCATTGAGGTGTTTGTGAGCCCTTTGGCTAACAGCGTCGGGAAAGTAACCCTGACCCGCATCCGCTAAAGTGACACTTTTCACTTCAATAAAGCATTCTCGACTGTTTGCATCTATTCCCCACCAGTCGATACGGCTTTTTTCCCTACCATAGCGCTGTTCGGGTTTCAGCTCCTGCCACTGGCTGAGTTCAGGCACAATATTTGTCTGCAATAACTCGCCGGCCACACGGTTGGCGTGTTGCGTGTTGACCACAATCATCTCGCTTTTGCTGTTTTGAGCCAGCTCCCAGGTCAGTGAGTATTTACGTTTAGGGTTGTCGGAAACACTGCACCAGGCTGTAAAGCCAGGCCGGGCACATCCAGTCATAGCGCCGGTATTAGGACAATGCGCGGTGGTGATATCACCCTGCCCAAAATCAATGTCGGCTAAAAAGCGTTTGTACCTTTTTTGCAAAACTCCCTGGCGCAGGGGCTTGTTAAATTGCATCAGAGACCTCATAACTCTAAAGTATAAACAGACAGCAAATTATCGGGAGAGGTACAGAATGTCCAGCGCACTCGCAATCTATTTAACTCAGGAAGCCCCCGCAAGTTATTGGAACCCAAAATCAAACCTGGTGTTTGGTGAAAACAAAGCACAAATCGTCTTAGTTGAAGATGAAGGTGAAAACTTGCGACGTATCCAGAAAGCAGGCCGGACTCTGGACAACACCGGAGCCGTAACCATTGAAGCTGCCGGCAGTGACTGGAACCTTGAGCGTCAGTGGGCGTTGTCACAAGGTTTCACTTCAACCTTGTCAACCAATCAGGTTATCTGGAATAAAGCCGATGAGCCTGCTGCGAAAGAACTTGATGCCATGCGTGAAGCGACTCGTTTCAGTCGCGAACTGACCAACTTGTCAGCCGAAGAGATTTATCCTGAAAGCCTGGCGAACCGTGTAACCGAGCACTTTAAAGCCTTGGCGCCGGATGCAGTCAGTGCGGAATTTATAAAAGGCGAAGCACTGAAAGATGCGGGCTGGATGGGAATTTATACGGTAGGTCGTGCCAGTCAGCACGCACCGGGTTTACTGGTGTTGGATTACAATCCAACCGGTGATGACAACGCGCCGGTTGAAACGGCCCTTATTGGTAAAGGAATTACCTACGACAGCGGTGGCTACAGCATTAAGCCCAGCGAAGGCATGCTGTCGATGAAATGCGACATGGGGGGTGCTGCCACAGTATCCGGTGCATTGTCACTGGCTATACGCCGTGGTTTGAATAAGCGGGTGAAGCTGCTGCTCTGCTGTGCTGAAAACATGATTGACGGTCGCGCATACAAACTGGGCGACATTATTCGCTATAAAAACGGCCTGACAGTTGAAGTTGTTAATACGGACGCAGAAGGTCGTTTAGTGCTGGCCGATGGCTTACAAGCAGCAGGGGAGTTTGGTGCGAAACAGATCATCGATGCGGCAACTCTGACTGGCGCTGCGCAAATGGCCGTCGGTAATGAGTACAATGCGTTATTTAGTGTGGATGAGCCTGCTGCCACTAAAGCGCTGGCCAATGCCGATAAAGAAAACGAGTTGTTGTGGCGTTTGCCTCTGGCTCCGTGGCACAGTGAAAACTGCCCGTCGCCTTTTGCTGATACGGCAAACAGCCGTCCTCAAAAAGGTGGTGGTGCCGGTGGTGCAAGTAACGCAGCGGGCTTTTTACTGCGTTTCGCTCCGAACAAAGGCAAGGGCTGGCTGCACTTTGATTTAGCCGGTGCTTACCAAAAGTCAGCTACGTCTATGTGGGCGACAGGTGCAACCGCTGCCGGTGTGCGTACCATAGCTGCAACCGTACAAGGTGATTAATTTGGCATGACCTTGCCAATTGAAAGTGTGCTGCCGGAGCTGGCGAAAGCCTTTCCGGCAGCGCGTGTCGTTATTGAGGCACCGCCCGGTGCCGGTAAATCAACACAACTTCCGCTATTTTTGTTGCAGCAGGGTATTGCTAATGACGGTCTTATTGTCATGCTGCAGCCCCGGCGTGTTGCTGCGCTGAATATTGCTCATTATCTAGCTAAGCAGTTGGGCGAGTCGGTGGGTGAGCAAGTCGGCTATACGGTGCGCGGCGACAGCAAGCGCAGTAAGGCAACTAAGTTACTCATTATTACGGAAGGCGTATTGGTGCGCTGGCTACAGGACGATCCTGAGCTTAGCGGCATTGGCACACTGATCTTCGATGAATTTCACGAGCGCAATTTGCACAGTGACTTGAGCCTGGCGCTGGTTATTGATGCCCTGCCACTGCGTCCGGACTTAAACCTGCTGATTATGTCAGCCACCTTACCGGCAGAAAGTCTTAAGGTCTGGTTAGAAAACTACTGCGATAAAGTTGAGGTTCTGCGCAGCGAAGGTCGCAGTTATCCGGTTGAATACCACTACCGTCCACCGCCTCATGTCACCCAGTGGCTGGCTGAACTGCCCAAAGTGGTTGTTGAGGCCTTTGCTGTCGCTGAAAAAGGCGTTTTGGTTTTCCTGCCCGGTGTCTATGAGATACAAAAAGTGGCAGCTGAATTGAGCCAACGACTCCAGCCGGGAACACTCATTCTACCCCTCCATGGTCGTATCCCACTGCAGCAACAGCGACAGGTATTAAAGGCGACGGACGAAAAACGTATTATTCTGGCAACCAATATTGCTGAAACCAGCTTAACGCTGGATGGTATTGATGTGGTTGTCGACAGTGGTCGCGAGCGTCGAGCTCAGTATCTACCTCAATACGGTTTAAGTCAGTTGGTGACTCAACGTATTGCCAAAGCATCGGCGACACAACGTGCCGGCCGTGCGGGCCGCCTGCAGGCCGGGCAATGTTTTCGTTTGTGGTCGCGCTCCGATGAGCATGGTTTTGCAGAGTATGCGGCACCGGATGTCGCGACACAGGATTTATCGGCCTTAATGCTGGATGTTTTGCGCTGGGGCACTCAGGTGAATCAGCTGGCCTGGTTTTCGCAGCCTGAACCGGGTCATTGCGCTGCAGCTATCGATTTTTTAACCAGTACTGGTTTATTGGAGCATGGGCAGTTAACCGCAAAAGCCCGGCAGCTGGAACTCGGTGGCTCTGATCCCAGAGTTTTACTTGTGGCTAATGCTGCGAAACAATTGTCTGAAAAACAGCAGGCGGCTATGGCTTGTACTCTGGCAACGATTGAAGAGCCGCAAAGCAGCATTAAGTCGGTTGATCTGGCGGAGCGAACCCGGGCGCATTTCCAGCAGCGTAATCAGTTTGCTTTGTGGCAGCAGCGCTGGCGCTATTGGCTTAATTACTTTGGGCTTACGGATTCGTCCGGGTGCCATGAGAAGATTGGTGATGGCGGGCTTAGCGAAGCTTTGCTTCAGGGTTACCCCGACCGGGTGGCAAAGTTTGATGCCACCAGAGGTGACTTTCAGCTAGCCTGTGGCGGACGGGTCAGTGGCGACAGTAGCCGCCTTAAACAGCCGCCCTGGGCCGTTATTTTTGACGTGACCTTCCATGAGCAAAGTAACTTGGGACGCAGTCGCTGCCTGTTGCCGATGGACGACATTACGCCACTTTTAAAAAAGGCCGGGATTGCAGCGCAAGTTAGCCAGACGAGCGAGTGGTTCGGTGAAAAGCAACAGTTGCGGCAGATAACTCGTGAAAAGTTAGGCGCTATAGTGCTGAGCGAGAAAATTAGTAATGCCCCTGTAAATGACGAGCAAAGGGCTCAGGCTTTCTGTTTGTGGCTGCGCGAGAATAGCCTGGACAGACTGAACTGGAGCAGGCGGTCACAGCAACTACAGCGACGAATACACTGGCTACAGCAAGTTGGTGGTGAACTGCTGTCTTATGATATGACGACAGAGGGCCTATTAAGCACCCTGGAGCAATGGGCCGTGCCTTACTGGACGAACGTTCGATCATTAAAACAGCTGCAACAATGGGACCCTTATGAGGCTTTATGCTATTTTCTCGATTACTCAGAACTGCAACGTCTTAATTCGGCCTGTCCTGAATGGTGGCAAACTCCAACAGAACGTAAAGTGTTTATAAATTATCTGGACGACACCCCCCGGGTTGAGGTCAAATTGCAGGAAATGTTTGGTGTTTCTGAGTCACCCAAAATTATCGGTAATCGACAAGTGGTGACCGTTGATCTTCTCTCGCCGGCTGGCCGGTTGTTGCAGCGAACCAATGACCTTTTCAGCTTCTGGCAGAACGCTTACGCCGATGTGCGTAAAGAAATGCGTGGCCGTTATCCTAAGCATCCATGGCCTGAAGACCCATTGAATGCAACCGCAACGTTTAAAACCAAAAGGCAGCAGCAGTGATTAAAAGTCGGTGGTTTCAATACCTATTCTGGACAAGCGTTAAGATAGGACTGGTACTTATCGCTGTAATTGGTCTTTACGCGATTTATCTGGATGCCAGTTTATCCCGTCATTTTAGTAATGACCGCTATCAGGCACCGGCATTGGTTTATGCCGGTGAGGTGACGCTAGAAAAAAATCACCCTATGCGTTTACAAAGGTTAGTCGATATTCTGGAGCGGGTGGGCTACCAGCGCAACAGCAACACTGAACAGTCGGGTTATTATTCGGTGGGCGAAAGCAATGTCATGGTCCACCGCCGGCCTTTCGATTTTTCAGACGGGCCGCAAATGGCTCAACGAGTGCAGGTAAACTTTCGGGGCGATCGCATTGAGTCGCTGAAAAGCTGGCCCAGCGGCAGAGAGATAGAAAGTTTACGGCTGGAGCCTGAACTGATAGGGCGTATTAGCACTTTGAGTAAAGAAGACCGTTTGTTAGTCGGTCTGGAGGTCGTTCCTAACTTACTCATTGAAACTTTGCTGAAAGTTGAAGATCAAGAGTTTTATCATCATCAGGGAGTGTCACCCTGGTCTATTCTGCGCGCACTGGTTGCCAACGTTAAGGCAGGCAGAACGGTGCAGGGCGGCTCCACACTCACGCAGCAGTTAGTTAAGAATATTTATCTGACCAGAGAGCAAACATTATGGCGTAAGTTTCATGAAGCCATGATGTCGCTGGTTATTGATTACCGCTTTGATAAAAATACAATTTTAGAGACCTACCTGAACGAGGTTTACTTTGGTCAGGATGGCAGCAACGCCATTCATGGTATCGGACTTGCCAGTCAGTTCTACTTTGGTAAGCAGGTTCAGGAACTTAATCCGAGTGAAATTGCATTAATGGTGGGGATGATAAAGGGACCTTCCTATTATGACCCCAGACGTTTCCCTGAGCGTGCTCGTCAGCGCAGGGACACAGTGCTTAAGGTCATGTTTGAAAATGATTTGGTCGGTAAAGACAATTTCATTGCCGCTATTGAGCAGGAGCTCGATGTTAAAGAGAGCCGACGTTTGGTTGAGCACCCATATCCCCACTATATGGATTTGGTGCGGCGTGAAATGAAGCGCATTGTCTTACCGGAAGACTGGCAAGACACCGGGTTAAAGATTTTTACACACCTTCAGGTAGACACTCAAAATGCAGTGCAGCGTTCGTTGGCAAAAAAACTGATGGCGGATGGAGAAGATGAGAAATTAGAAGGCGCTATGGTGGTAGCTGATTATCATCGCGGGACGGTTAATGCACTGGCAGGTGGGCGCTTGAGTCAGGCAATAGGTTATAACCGTGCGTTATTAGCCTTAAGGCCCATTGGTTCTTTAATGAAACCAATTATTTATGCTGCCGCTATGCAGGACTCCAACGTAGGTTTAAATACGCCGGTGGCTGATGAGCCCGTTACCCTGTCCGATAAGAATGGCAAAGAATGGCAGCCGCTGAACTACGACGAAGAATTTAGTGGCAGCTTACTGCTTTATGATGCGCTTGTGCAGTCGAGGAATTTGCCCGCGGTCAGGGTTGGCATGGAAGTCGGTATAGACCAGTTAGTCAGTTACTTACGTGATTTAGGCGTGACAACACCGTTGCAGGCTTACCCGTCATTGACGCTGGGCTCTGCTTCGCTATCTCCCATGGCGGTCACGCGAATATACAGCGCGCTAATGAACGACGGTCATTACCAGCCTTTAGCTGCGGTTTCTTCAATTACCACTCATCAGGGCGAAGTCTTATACCGCCGTCAGGAACCTGAGCAGAAGAAAGTATTTGACCAAAGCGTTTCGTATTTGACTCGTTACGGTTTGCATGGTGTGGTTGCTGAAGGCACCGCCAGCCGTCTTCAGAGTGCGCTGGCCGGACAGGTTGTTGGTGGCAAAACAGGTACCACGAATGACTACCGTGACAGTTGGTTTGTCGCTGTTGACGGAGAACAAGTTGTGACAGTCTGGTTAGGGCGGGATGACAACCAACCCGTTGGTTTAACGGGAAGCAGCGGAGCACTGAAAGTTGCCGCCGATTTTTATGGGTATCTGCCGCCGCTGAGCATGGCGCTGGATGTACCCGAACCTTTGCTTATGCAGAACTTTCATCCAACCACGGGGCAGAGAATTCCGGATGACTGTAATAATGGTCGTAAACTACCGGCAGAGGAAATCAGGCTTCCCGAGGACATTACCTGTGACGGTAATATCCGCGAGAAAAACTGGTGGGAACGTTTATTCGGCGGCTAATGCTAGTATTAAAGCAGTTTAGCGAAAGCTTTTTCAGCCGCATCTAAGGTTTGCTGAATGTCTTCCTCACTGTGTGCTGCAGACATAAAGCCGCCTTCGAAAGCTGACGGTGCCAGATACACACCTTGCTCCAACATGGCGTGATAGAAGGTTTTAAAGTGCTCCATGTTGCACTGGGTAGCCTGAGCAAAGGTTGTGACTTCAGGTTCCTCGGTAAAGAAGAAACCAAACATGGAACCCGCACGGCTAGTGGTCATAGGAACACCTGCACGGTCTGCACGTTCCTGTAAGCCGTTAAGCAAAGTATCAACCCGTTGATAAAGCTGGTCGTACAACCCTGGTGTTGATAATTGTTGCAAAGCGGCCAAGCCGGCAGCCATAGCAACAGGGTTACCCGATAACGTACCCGCCTGATAAACAGGGCCGACCGGAGCAATATAGTCCATCACTTCCTTCTTGCCGCCAAAGGCGCCAACCGGCATACCACCGCCGATAACCTTACCCAAAGTAGTCAGGTCAGGTTTTATGTTGTAACGCTCCTGAGCACCACCTGGTGCCACACGGAAACCGGTCATGACTTCGTCAAAAATTAATACCGAACCGTGGTCGTCACAAATGCTGCGTAAACCTTCCAGGAAGCCCTCAACCGGAGGAATGCAGTTCATGTTTCCGGCGACAGGTTCAACAATAATACAGGCAATTTCGTCACCCATTTCAGCAAAAACCTGTTTCACTGATTCGATATCATTGTAATTCACGGTTAGGGTGTGTTTGGCAAAGTCTTCCGGAATGCCGGGCGAATTAGGTACACCCAGAGTCAATGCGCCTGAACCAGCTTTAACCAGCAAAGAGTCAGCATGACCGTGGTAGTTACCTTCAAACTTAAGAATTTTATCCCGGCCGGTATAGCCTCGGGCCAGACGAATAGCGGTCATGGTCGCTTCTGTGCCGGAATTCACCATACGCACTTTCTCAATTGAAGGCACAATTTTGCGGATAGTTTCCGCCATAGTGATTTCAACTTCTGTTGGTGTTCCGAAGCTTAAGCCACGCTTGGCGGCCTGCAGGGTCGCCTCTAAAACGGCTGGATGGTTGTGGCCCAGAATCATAGGTCCCCAGGAGCCAACGTAGTCTATATAACGTTTGCCGTCGGCATCGAACATATAAGCGCCTTCAGCGCGCTCAAAGAAGATGGGTGTACCACCAACGCCATTAAAAGCGCGAACTGGCGAGTTAACGCCGCCAGGAATACTGATTTGTGCTTGAGTGTATAATTCTTCTGAGCGACTCATGTCGTAACTCCCTTCATATGATTGGCTCTTCATGGTTGTCTCTTTAGGGTTGGCTTTTCTCGCTGTACCAGTTGACCTCACATTGGTGTTTATCAACTTGATCAACGACCCCAAGTGTTAATGCAAACAGAGCCATACGAATTAATACGCCGTTGTCTGCCTGGCGGAAAATGGCCAAGTTGGGGTTTTGGTTTAAATCATTATCCAGCTCATTTGCCTCGGCACGAGAGTCTCGTGGCAGAGGGTGCATGATGACGGTATTGGGCTTGTAGTGCTTAGTGTATATATCCTGGTTTAAACGAAACTTACCGCGATACTGATCAGCGTCTTCCGGGCTGGCAAAACGTTCTTGCTGAATGCGAGTCTGATAGACAATATCGGCGTCGACAATACCGTCTACTTTTTCTGTAACAGTGACACGGTGACCTGCGTTTTCCAGCGTATCTAATACGGAGCCCGGCATAGAAAGTTCACGTGGAGAAATTAAAGTGAACTTAATGTTTTTGTACATGGATAGCAGCGTAGACAGAGAGTGAACCGTACGCCCATATTTTAAATCGCCAATCATGCAAATGTGCATGTTATCAATGCTCTGCTGATGGTATGCCAGCTCTTTTTGAATGGTATAAAGATCCAGTAGTGCCTGCGTGGGGTGTTCGTTTGCTCCGTCGCCGCCGTTAATGACAGGTACCCGGCTGCCCTCAGCAAACTCTCTTACTGAACCAGATTTGGGATGACGCATAGCAATAACGTCACTGTAACTGCTTAGTACACGGGCGGTGTCGTAAAGCGACTCACCTTTGGCTATGGCGGAACTCTCCATCCCGGTGGTTTCCCGTACTTCGCCCCCTAACAGGTTGAACGCAGTACCAAAACTGACCCGGGTACGGGTAGATGGTTCAAAAAACAGGTTGCCGAGAATAGCACCGTCGAGAACGCGGGTGCGTGTTTTGCGCCTTGCATAAGGTTGCATCTTGTCAGCAACGGAGAAAATATAATCAATGCTGTCGCGATCGAACTGGTTTACAGAAAGAATATTGGAGCCGGTGAAATTCATCTTTAGGTGCGCCTCTGCCGCAGAATGTCACTGGGCGCACACTATAGCAAATCATCCGGCACAAGAGAATCTAATAAGGCTTAACCACGGCTAAAATTATGATCGCGAACAGTGCCAGTACCGGGAGTTCGTTAAATACACGATAAAATCGATGACTACGGCGGTTATTACCGGTTTTAAAGTCTTTAAGCAGCTTAAAACAGTAGCCGTGATAAATATAAAGCAAGAGTACCAACACCAGCTTAGTGTGCATCCAGCCACTGGCGGCAAACCAGGCTGAACCATAGGCAAAAATAAGTACGACACCGAAAATGAGGGTAAGAATAGCGAAAGGCGTGACAAAATACAGCAGTCGCCTTTCCATTATGCAGAGCTGCTCGTCGACTGCTGGTTTTGCATTCATTGCGTGATAAACAAACAAGCGTGGCAAATAAAAAATGCCAGCGAACCAGGCAACCATAAAGGCAATGTGCAGGGCTTTAACCCATAGTATCCACGTCATGCGAGCTCTCTCTGTAAGGCTTTACGAACTATTTCCCAGGTGACAATTCCACAAGGCTGTCCGTCATCTGTTTCATAAACAAATACGGCACCTCGTCGTTGCTGGCCTATTTCATCATAAACTTCAGCCAAAGTAGAGGTTACCCGAATTCCTTTAATTGGCGTGTAACTCAGGCTCGGGCTGTCACCGGCATTAATATCATAGGATACCAGTCGATAAAGGGCTTGGTTTTCTTCATCGACCGACATAACGATAACGGTTTTTGCCTGAGCTGATTCTAACGCGTCAACCAGTTCATTTTGAGTTGGCTCAAGCAGGAGTTTAAAGTCTGTTTCCATAACGTTTTCAACGCCTGTTTTTTGCAGAGCAACATGTACCGGCGCGAGTTGATAGGGCAGGTTCTGAAGGTCAAGCTGGGCAATAAAAATCGACTTAGATTTGAGTAACTGACTGGATATCAGGTAAGCGGGCACAATAACCAGCATAGCCGGAATAACAATCTCAACGCTTCGGGACAATTCAACGATAGCCAGAAGAGCAGCCATGGGGGCGTGGATGCACGCCGCTAAAATACCTGCCATACCTAATAAAATAAAGCTGTCGAAAGAGAGGTCCTGCTGAACTCCCAGGCCGTTTACAGCGCCCACAAACACGGCTGCGATAATTGCACCGATACCAAACACAGCACCGATTAAACCGCCGGGTATGCCCATACCCAATGCAATCGCAGAGGCAAAGAGTTTGGCTAGCAGCAAGGTGACCAGTAATGACATTTGGCCTTGATGGTTCATTACCTGTTCAATGGCGGTAAGCCCCGGGCCTAAACTGGTGGGTATAATCACGGCCAGCATGGCGGTGATAAGTCCGGCAAATAATAACCGGGTAAACAACGACATGTCCTTGACGGTTTCCATGACGTCCAGCATCAGCTTTTTAAACAGCACACCAACTAATCCAAGAACAACACCAAGCAATACGACCCAGGGCAGTTGCGTGGTCGGAATGTCTTGCGCCGATAAAACCGCTAATTCGGAGGCCACACCAAAAATCTCTTCGGTTATAAGCGAGCCGGCAACCGCCGAGAGCATAACCGGGATGAATACGTGAACTTTGTACTCCCGGAGTACCACTTCCATGACCAGGATCATAGCGGCTAAAGGGGTATTGAAAGAGGCTGCAATTGCAGCAGCAATACCGCAGGCAGCCAACGTGCGAACAGCATTTTTGGGTGCGTCGAAATGAAATCCAAGCCAGGTTGCAGCTGCAGCACCTAAATGCACCGCAGGCCCTTCACGGCCAACGCTGAAGCCAGAAACCAGGGCAATAATACCGCCGAAGAACTGATTCACGGTGCTGCGCCAGGGCAGCATACCGTAGTGCTGCTTCATACGGTGAATAACGTAAGGTATCCCCATTCGAACATGCTTTGACCCTGAAAGTCTGAACAGGATATAAATCATGACAGCAGCAATAATCGGAAGTAAAAAGCGGTAAGTAGTTGGTAAAGGCTGTTGCCAATAGTTGTCATTACCGACAAGATAAGCGCCTTGCTCTATGGCGAACCGAAAACCGGCAATCATAAGTGCGGCCAGAATACCGCCGGCCAGCCCCATTAAACAAATAGCGATGGTGGTAGAGGGCGTCGCCAGTTGTTTTCGCAGTTGTTGCCGGAGTACAGAGCTAGTGGCCATTTGAAATACGATCCTTACCTTAAACCGTGGGATGACGCTTGCATATTTATCAATAACATATCAGCATAAACGCTTGATGGAAATGAGCTGGAAGTTATGAAGCCCTATTTTAACCTGAAATACTGGCAACAACGCTGGGGAGCTTTCCCAGTATTTTTAGTAATGATCCTAGTTGCCGTTCTGGTTGTCTACCTGGCGTATTTAGCTGGTGTATGGCATGCGCAGGCGTTAAAGGAAGAAGTTGCTGAGCAGGAAGAGCAGTTAGATCAGCTGTATCAGCGGTTAGAACAAATGGAATATCAGAGGCATGTGCTACAGGTTGAATTGGACATTGAGCGTTCAGCGAACCAAAGCCTGCAGGACGAGCTGTCCGCGCTGCAAAACGATAATTATGGGCTGCGACGGGATTTAGCTTTCTATCAGAAAATTATGGCGCCGGAGTTGCAAGAAAGCGGGGTTACTATTGACTCGCTGACTGTCACCGCGAACCGTTCTGAGAATCACTTTCACTTTTCTCTCGCCTTACTGCAGATAGAACAACGCCGTAACTTCGTTCAGGGTAATGTGACAGTCGAGCTTATAGGCCGCATCGATGGAGAGAAAAAGCGTTACGACTTATTAGATCTGGCGAACATTGGCGACGACGACCGCAGCTTTTCAATGCGCTATTTCTCGCTGTATGAGGGAGACTTTTTTATGCCAGAGGGTCTGGCCCCAGAGCGTGTTGAAGTAAGGGTGCGGTTAACCAAAGGTGGCAAAGGGACCTTAGACAGAGCGTTTTTCTGGAAAGAAATTAGCCGTAATGATACAACCCCTGGTGTGCGGAGCGATGGCGATACTTGACCAAAATACTCAGGTAAGAGAAAATGGTAGTAGAGTTCAACGAAGGTAGAGAAATAATGAGCAGTGCAGCAGAACAGGCGATGCCGATTGAGTTTACTGAGCAGGCGGCAAGCAAAGTAGGTAAGCTGATTGCTGAAGAAGAAAACCCAAATTTGAAGTTGCGTGTTTACGTAACCGGAGGCGGATGCTCTGGCTTCCAATACGGTTTCACCTTTGATGAAAAGAAAAACCCGGGTGACATGGAAATAGAGAAAAATGGCGTTACGCTATTGGTTGACCCTATGAGTTTGCAATATTTAATGGGGGGCGTTGTCAGCTATGAAGAAGGGCTGCAGGGCTCTCGCTTTTTTGTTGATAATCCAAATGCAACTACTACCTGTGGTTGCGGGTCCAGCTTTTCGATTTAACGCCTGTCTCAATAGACTTGAGCGGCTGAAAGTTTGTGCTTTTTCCGCTAGAATAACCTCACAATTTTTTGTGAGGTTTTTTTATGAGCGCGTACGCAGAACACATCAAGACAGTTTGTAGCCGCTTTGATAAAGCGTTAGAAGACAACCAGTTTGAATCCGTATTGGTTTACTCGGGGCAGCCCCGGGTTGATTTTCTTGATGATAACGCGCCGCCGTACCGTGTTAACCCTCTGTTTAAATACTGGGTTCCGGTCACAGAAAGCCCTAAAAGTGCGATCTTTTATCGCAAAGGCAGTCAGCGTCCTACTGTGTATTTATTTCAGGCTCGTGACTTCTGGCACGCTCCGGTTAACATTCCCGAAGAAGAGTGGCAGCAGTACGTTGATTTAAAAATTATCGATGACTTAAGCATGCTGACTAAAGATTTAGGCAGTGACTTAGAGCAAGCAGCTTTTATTGGTGAAGATTTTGCCCAACCAGTCAGTGACTGGAAAGTAAAAGCACGTAACCCACAGGCACTGATTGACCACCTGCATTTCCACCGCTCAATAAAAACCGAATGGGAAGTAGAAAACCTGCGTGAAGCGAACCGCCTGGCGGCAAAAGCTCATGTTGCAGCCAAAGAAGCATTTTTTGCGGGTAAAAGTGAGCTGGAAATACATCATGCATACTTGGAGGCTATCGACTTTCGCGAGTCACAAGTGCCGTACAACAGCATTGTTGCTCTGAACAGCCACTCCGCAATTTTGCATTACGACGTATACGACACGGTTCCACCTAAGCAAATTCGTTCGTTCTTAATTGATGCTGGCGCGAGGTATCGTGGTTATTGCTCTGATATAACCCGTTCTTACGCTTATGAAGAAGGTTTTTACGCAGACTTGGTTGAAGCCATGGATAAGGCTCAACAGGAGCTATTAAGCGAAATTAAGCCAGGCGTGAATTACTATGATCTGCATGTGTCGATGCATCTGAAAGTTGCGCAAATTTTAAGTGACTTTGAGTTCATTAAAGGTGATGCACAAAGCATTTACGACAAGGGTTACACCAGTGCCTTTATGCCGCACGGATTAGGCCACTTTATTGGCTTACAGGTGCATGATGTTGGTGGTTTCCTGAGAGACGATAACGGTGACAGCTACGAGCGTAGCGAACGTCATCCATTCTTGCGTTTACTGCGGGACATTGAAGTGGGTCAAGTCTTTACTATTGAGCCTGGCTTATACGTGGTCGATCAGTTACTTGAAGAGCATAAAGATAGCGCTGATATTAACTGGGATAAAGTGGATGAACTACGTCCATACGGCGGTGTGCGTATTGAAGACAGTATAGTGGTTGGGGCTGATGGTAATGAAAACCTGACCCGCGATGCGTTTAAAGAATTGGGTGCTGAA
>JBNJGQ010000009.1:0-35885 GCA_051747845.1 Pseudomonadota bacterium | reverse complement strand
ATTATCACTTTGGTTTTGTAAGTAATTCTGCGCTGGAAGAGTGGCAACTTTGATGCCATCACGATTGAGATTTACATGTATATTTTTTACACGTATTTTGCGGCCGCCGATATTATTAATGATTAAATGAAACTGGAGATTCGGATTTCCAACCCTATGCGTAATGGCGATCTTTGAATAAGGCTCGATCTCCAGCTTAGCTCTTCTGAACCAAGTTAGAACTGGAGGCAATTGCGATAAAGCTATAGCTAGCGCAGCAACAACTACAGCCCAAAAAGACCAATCAAGATATAAGGGTGTGGCTATGTGCTCCAATGAAAAACTCCTTATTTTACGTATGACTAACTCCCGCAGCACGGGCAGAATTAAAGCGTAGCGAAAACTTTATCCCAGTTGCTTCTATTGTTAAATGCTTTAGCCGCATATCCAGGCAACCAGCTTTACTTTTCTATTTTACCAATTGCTCCGGAAGCCCTTCATGAGGAAACTCTACATCTGAGTTTTCCATTAGATGACTACCCAATATGCCACAGGAATTCTTTGTGCATCTAACGCCCAAAGCAGCGGTACGAAGCAGCCACTACCTTTGTTTGTTACATGCCTAATCTCTCAACATGAAAAAGCAATTTGAGCATGCTCAGTTAAACTCTAACAGGCGCACAATATCCAACTTTGATTTGTTGTTATGTAATTGACAGTAAACGACTTAAATGCACAGCACAATAGCAAAACGCGTAATATTACGGAGATAAGCGTGCCGCGCCTGATTGCCGTCATCCAAATTTACTAATAACAGTGACGCGAGTGACTAGTTAAAGTAGGTAAAAAGACCGAAGGTCTGCTCTTCGCTCTTAACAGACGTCGGGTTAGTGCCAGGAGCGGACGTAAACGCCCTGCTTATTGCGGAAATACATGGGCTAAATTAGGAGCGAAGCGACACAGCCCATGTGTTTGCGTCCCAGCGAACTCGCGAGCGACTACAGCAGATTGTTAACTCTTTATAGCTGTATTTTTCAGTGCGTAATTAATAAAGCTTTCCACTATTCCCCATGTTTTAAGTAACACATCATCTCTGCTTAGCTTGCTCTTTTCTCGCACATTTCCATGCCGAATAGGATCAGCTGCAGCTTTAATAAGCGTAGTTGTTTCTTCTGTTACATTGAGGGTGTTTCTTAGATGTTCCCATGCCTGTTTTTTACTATAGTTATGCTGGTGTCTATAATAATTCATGAGACATTCAATTGCTCTATAGCAATAGAAACCTGAATCAGATGGCTTTCTTATCGCTTCTCTTAAATCAGAAAAGGTGCGTTCAAGGTCTATTGCTACAGATGTTTGCAGTAGTTCTGCTACTTTTTCGGTACTGATTCTTTGAAGAATGTTAAGAGATGTAATTGCTGGTTCGTTAACACCAAATACCCGATGATGCCCGCTCTGGTTGTCTAAAAGCTGAATAATCTCTACGTCATACCCACACCCATTAGTAAAACAAAGTGCATCTGTAATTCCTCTCACACACCGCTGAGCTATGAAAGCTGCATTGTTGTAATTTTCTATGGGTGCTTGCGTAGTTAGTAGCCCAGCAATTCTAGATTTATACACTGAGTAATTGAATTGGTCGCTTTCATTTATTAACGCGGACACGTTCTCAATTGTTACATCAGCTCTTTCTGGGTGAACGATTCCTGTTATTGAATAAGTGTACATAAAATCCTTTTACTCAACTGAGAGCTAACGCTGAGTTGACTGGCAGCCAACACCAAGCTTAGTGTAGCGCATATAATGGACGCAACCGTGCGCGAAACGCAACAACTGTTGACTGTGAGGTTGAACGCCTGGTTATGCATTTTTTATTGTGCCCTCTAATGCTTTTGCAGCTTTGACCAAGCCGTAAGAAGACGTTTTGTCCCATGTTTTATTTGCCAATGATGAATTAGCCTGAGAAATAAACTGATCAAGCTCTTTACCTTGAATGCCGTACTTTTTGCATTTACTAAAGATGTTATTGACTATCTCTGTTGAAAGTACGCCATCATGAATTAATGTACCGTATTGATAACTACCAGCTTTTGCTGCATGTTCAATTGCTCCAAGACGGTTCAATTGAGTTTCTACAACGCCGAGCTCCTCAGTTTTGTTTGCATGATCTGACTGCTTCTGAATTCGCAAGTTTTGTACACCAAAATAAATTGCTGCTGGTATCGATATTAAGTTGAATATCACGCTAATTATGAGTTCCATTCATGCTCCTTCTTTATTGCATAACGCCGCGCTTTGCGGCTGGTTTGTAGCGCAGCGGAAAACCAGTCCGGCAAGAGCGTTTGGTTAGGTGTTACGTGCAACATGTAGGGGCTACCGACTGAAAGAGTTGAGCTGCATCACTCGGTTGCTTCTTTGGATAGATATGCCCATTTCCAATCGTTTGCTTCATAATTTCCCCTGCCCAACCAGCGACCTTTTCAGGCTCATCATCGTATTTTGGATCCCCTAATCCAGTCACCAACTCGAAATGACGGCGCAACACGAACGCATACAAGTCAGCAACTTGGACCAACTCAACTTGCTTGGAATCCACGAAGTGGGGGACATCAATCAATTGATCAAGGGCTTGTTGCTTTTTGCCTCGACCGTAATAGCAGTCAGTCCATTCAGGCGGATTGAGAACAACCTCAGTAAACTTGTCCTTTTCCTTTACTTGCTCGTCAAATACTAGAACGGTATGACCTTTGTTTTTCGATTCATTCTGGTGCCGCCGCTGAATACTTAGCGCCACATGAAGAGCCAGTGTTTTCCATACGCTCATGCCCTGAAGGCGAGCATCTCCCTGCAGCTGCTCCTCGTGACGCTGAACATCCACAGCCGAATAGACCACTTTGTGCTTTCTATCTTTCATCCAACCGATTATAGCGGAAATGATGCTAGCACGATGAGGGCCATCCAGCCCTTTCCAAATTCCAGACCCTGAATAGAATTTGTGGGAATGGAATTCTTGAATCGGACTCCCCACGATTTCGGATAGGTGCTCAAGGAGCCCCAACCAAGCCTCTTTGGTCAGATGCATCCGGTGAGCGTCAGCTACAACGCCAGCCATGACCGCAATGGGCTGGCCGCCAGTACCGCTTTCGTCTAAGTAGCAAAATTTCATAGAACACCTAACGCCCTGTTAACAGGCAAAAAAATAGTTGGTTAAAATTAGCGACGAAGGAGCAAAACCAACTGTATTTTGTCCTTGTTGAACAGCTTGTTAGGTTTTGAATTCACCGTTGTGTATTTTTCTGTCAATGATATTCCAAACCTTACTATTTAAAGTGGATGAATGAGATATTCTATTTTCAAAATTACCTTGTTGTTGCCATTTCCACTTGCAATCATCATTAATACAATGCACAAGTTGCCCTGAATAATCGTTAAGTTCTAAGCTAGATTTACAATCAGGGCAACGAGGATGAAGATCCCTGATAGAATATTTATCATTATAATAATTAGGCTTTGACCAGTTCCACGACCAATCAATTCCTAAAATTTGATCTGCTTTATAGTTAATAAAAGCAGGCTCACGATCAGGTATTCTTGAGTGAATGAAAGGGATAAGTAATACAAGAAAAGGTACGATTAGGCATAAAGCCCAGACGGGGATTACAACTTCGTATACGAACAAAGATAAAATATGAAGCAATATGCTTTTTACTTCAGGCCAAAGACCGGATATCCAAGTAAAACAAGCTGCAAAAATAAATATTAACCCAGCTGAAATTACTTTACTCCATACTGGATCTTTCCATGCTTTCAGTAGAAAACTCTTCATATATCCTCAATCATCCAAAAAAACCTAACATTTGTATATTGTGCGTGCGCATGTAGAAACTCGTCCAATTGATAGTTTTCGGTTCTTAACTTACTGATCAAGCAGGCATCCCTGACTTGAAAAGTCCCGAGTTAGCAAAGGCAATTTGAGTATGCTCAGTTACACTCTACCCAGCGCACAATATCCAACCTCTATTTTTTGTTATGTAATTGACAGTAAAAGACTTAAATACACAACACAACAACAAAACGCGCAATATTGCCGAAGTGAATGTGCGTGCATCGCTAGCGACACCCACACTTACTAATAACGGGACGTCTAATCATTAGTTGGAGTAGGCAGAAAGTCAGAAGGTCTGCTGCTCGCTCATTGTAGACCTTCAGCTTTGTGCCAAAAACGGATGTTTTCTTCCACAGAATTGAGGTTCGTAAATTTGTTGACTAAACTCAGGCCGCACCAGTTCTAGAGCTTTGCATGAAGCCAATTAGCTGGGTCATTGGACGGATAGATGCAAAAGGGCGGAGTGTCAGTATTTGTTTGCTTTTGCGTTTGTTTTACTGGCGCACTTTTGGTGTTGGATTTTTCTTTCAAGTATGGACTGAGTTGCTTCTGTGCCGCACTCCCAAGTTGCACCAAGTCATTTGCTGATTAAATTTGCATTACTCGCCTCTTTTAGAATAAAAGGGCAAGCTAACAATTTTCGCTAATTGCCCTTCTACACAGGAACCAGGTTCATTTTAGAACGGATAGATAGTGCGGATGCGTGTTATACGACGTTCTTGCGTGCATTCTTCATTGGCATATTGCATAAGTTGCATCATATAAATACCAGAGGCGTCCTGTGGCATTTTTGCCATGATGCGATCTTCGCACTCCTTGTCAAAACCACTAGACTCAACGCAAAAAGCCTCAACCCGCTGAACAGGACTGCTAAGACGTTTTTTGTTGGTAACGAATACGGCCAATTCGATTTTATCTTGATCAAGCGTGGATAGTCGTGTTTCGCACTTGCGTGAGTCATGTTGATAAAGCCGTGTTGGAAACCCCTGAAGCATTGCCTTTAAAGAGGCATCAACTTTACGACCGGATTCATCGAATGCCTGAAATTCTATACGCTGGTGAGGCTCACTGTAGTCTTCCGGCGTCGAGTCAAGGAACTGGGTATAGATTGCCCAAACAGCGATGATTGCTACTAACCCTATTGTCTTTAACACGTGCTATCCTGGTAAGATTTGGTTCGATGATTAATGGTAGCGTCTGCAACTACAAAAGACCACAATTACCGGCCCTTAGAAAAGAATGGCCATGCAATCGCTCCGATAGATAGAGCAAGTATCGTATCAACAGAGAATGAGTCGTTAATGATCCAAGCTCTGTCCATTTGGCGCAAAGCAAAGTTAAAGCCTACAAAGAAAGCCTGAGAAGCCCACCAAGCAAAACAAGTGTACTGCATTAATTATTAACCAGTGGCCAGTTTTGTTTGACCACTACAATACTCATAAACTTCGGGATTGGTTGGTTTAGCATATGCCTTCGATACAACTCTACACGGCTTGAAAGCCAACATTAAAGCCTAAATATATCTCAGTATTAGAATACTACACCTCAGGCGGAATAGTGCTTACAATGCAATCAGGCAGCTTGCTATATTAGCCCCCCAAAAGAGATACAGATATGAACTACACAACTGAATTAACAGACTATGACGACGAACACTTGCTTATGCCTATTCCTGACGAACTGCTACGAGAATTAAACTGGAAAGAAGGTGACACCGTGATTTTCAAAAAAGACAGGAAGAGTGATACCGTCACTATTGCATTGAAGAACGACTCCGAAAGCAACTCAAACGCTACTTGACCCGTTACTTGACCCAAATGCTACATAAGAACTATTGCGTGAGTGGTCACTACGGCTGAATATCTTTATATAAGTGGTGGCCCCTCCCAGATTTGAACTGGGGACCAACCGATTATGAGTCGGGTGCTCTAACCACTGAGCTAAGGGGCCATTTTTGATTGGAAGCTGTAAAGCGGCGCAGATTATACGAAGTTTTTACGCTTTTGTCATGGGTATCAGCACGTTAAATCGCGAAGTTTTGTCGACTTTTTCGTAGTTGATATCGCCATTCTGGTTCCGCAGTGTATCACGCACTACTTTAAGTCCTATACCGTATTGGGTCGGCGCAAGCTCGTCGGCATGAAACAGCAAATGTTTGTTTTTATTCTCTATACCGGCACTTTCGTCGCTAATAGCAATTTTTATAAAGTTTTCTTCGGCCGTTGCCTGCAGCATAATTTCTGAATTAGCAGGCACAAAGGTTATGATATGCCGTATCAGGTAGTCCAGTGCAAAACGCAGTAATAAGGGCTCTGCTTCAAATTTAAGGCCTTTTTCAGCTATTGCAGTAAGCGTTATGTCTTTAACGTTCCCGGTGCTTTCGTGGTAATCGGACAGCTCCTGGAGAAATTCCTCGGCATCAATGGACGTTGGCTTGCTGTTTCCGGCACCTTCGGTAACTCTCTCAAAAGAACTGAACAACTCTGTCAGCTGTAACACCCTTTCTTTAATATCGTCAGCGTTTGATTTGGGTAATTTCCGCTTTATCTCTTCAAGCTCTACCATTGCAAGCGCTGTCATAGAACGTGCAATACGGCCAATCAACGTCTTTTGATTAGCCATAATAACTTTGTTCATTTGCTGGCTTAATTCGCGCTCTTTTGACTGAATTTGCTGTCGTGCCTGATACAGCAGCATCAACAATGGCTGAATTTCCGGAATTTCGGTGGTAACAGAAACCGCCTGAGAGCTGTCTTCTGCTTGTGCAACAATGCGATCACGCTCTGAATGCCAGTTGCGGTTAAAGACAGACTCGCGCACAATTAAAACGCCGCCAATAACGGCGAGCACCACAAACAAGGCGCTGACAATAATAGTAAAGTTAGGTGGTACAAACTGGACTCGCTTTTTCAGCCAAATGCCAAGGTTGTAGTGATTCTTCTCAGGGCATGCAGCCACTACGGTTGCAACTTGCTCGTTAGACTGAACAGAGACAATGTCTCTTTGCTGCTCTAAAGAACGCTGCACAGCAGAACGAACAATAGGAACATCGTCGTTACGAATGCCAATGTCGGTGTTATCACCGCCGTTATTCGGTAATGAAAAGCCTATAAAGCCTTGGGCTGTATGCCAAAAGCCGCCTTTAACGCCATCGACATTGGTTATTGCTTCATCCAGCGCCTGATGCATTAAGTCGGGGTTAGTTACTTGCTGCTGAGGCGACTCCGATTCAGGATAAAGACTGTCGACAGCAAGTTGTGCATTTTTACAGGCTTTGCCCATTAGCGTTTGATTACGCTGTAATGTTTCGCCTGCAGAGAACCAGAACGCAACCAGTAAACCGCCAACGGCTACTGCAATCATTGCAATAGCCAGCCAGCGGTTATGTTTTGTGTGGGAAGAGAGAGACTGCACTTACCTCACTCTCTTTTACTAAGGTAGTTTGTAGAAGTTTCGGGCATTCTGATAAAACACCTTATCTACCGCTTCATCGTCATCCAGTGCATTCACAACCGTCGTGATGTCAGAGGGCTCAAATGAGCGAGTACTGCGCGTACCCGGTAAATCGGTACCAAACATCAAGGCATCCGGGTTAGTCTTATTCAGGGTCTTAATAGCGTCTTCTACGTTAACTTCGGTACGGCCAAAACCACTGGCTTTAATTTTTACGCCACCTTCAGCTAAACGACGAACCTGCGACAACCCTGATTTTGCCATACCTAAGTGGTCTACACTCAGTTTAGGCAACTTCAGTAAGGTAGGCACCATGTCGTCAAGCTCACGGCTATCGACATAAATTTCCAAATGCCAGCCGGCTAAGTCCCAAATACGCTTACCAAATTCGACAATACCTTCAATGTCACGATGAACGCCGCGTTTTAAGTTAACGCGTACGCCGCGAATGCCGTGCTCGTTCAATTGCTGAATTTTTTCATCGCTAACTGAGCCTGGTAACTGTGTAACACCGACAAAGTTACCTCCCAGGTTTTCCAGCGCTGCTTTTAAATAGCGTTGCTCGAAGCCCTGGAAAGAACCAGACACAATGACACCGCCTTCTATCGGCATGCCACGGACTAAATTCCGATAATCATCAATATAAAAAGGCTCAGGGATATGACCTTGGTTTTCAATTAGCGGAAACTCGTCATCATAAATGTGCAAATGAGAGTCAATAATACGTTTCGGCCAATTGTCACGGTTGTTACCCATGCTGCCTCCTGTGTCAGAGAATATCTTACTCATCCAAGAACGATTTAAGCTGCTCAGAGCGGCTTGGATGGCGAAGCTTTCTTAATGCTTTGGCTTCAATTTGACGAATTCGTTCACGAGTTACATCAAACTGCTTACCAACTTCTTCTAAAGTATGGTCTGTATTCATATCAATACCAAAGCGCATACGCAATACTTTTGCTTCACGAGCTGTTAAGCCGCCAAGTACGTCACGCACCGAATTACGCAGGCTTTCTGACGTTGCTGAATCAATAGGAAGATCCAGCGTATTGTCTTCGATAAAGTCACCCAGGTGCGAATCTTCGTCATCACCAATTGGGGTTTCCATCGAAATTGGCTCTTTCGCAATTTTTAATACCTTACGGATTTTGTCTTCCGGCATCATCATGCGCTCGGCCAGTTCTTCCGGCAGAGGCTCACGCCCCATTTCCTGCAGCATCTGGCGTGAAATGCGATTTAGCTTATTAATTGTCTCTATCATGTGGACAGGTATACGAATAGTACGAGCCTGGTCCGCAATAGAACGAGTAATAGCCTGACGGATCCACCAGGTAGCATAAGTTGAAAACTTATAACCACGGCGATATTCGAATTTATCCACCGCTTTCATCAAACCAATGTTACCTTCCTGAATTAAGTCCAGGAACTGTAAGCCACGGTTGGTGTATTTTTTAGCAATAGAGATAACCAAACGCAGGTTAGCTTCAACCATTTCTTTTTTCGCACGGCGGGCTTTCGCCTCACCAATAGACATACGGCGGTTGATGTCTTTTACTTTACCAATGGTTAAGCCGGTCTCTTTTTCCACATCAACTAACTTGTTGACGCAACGCTCAATTTCGCCTCGAACTTCTTTCAAGGTGTCGGCGTAGTCTGCACCAGAGTCTATTTCTTTATCAACCCAGGCCATGCTGTTTTCATTGCTGGCAAAGGCCTTCATAAAGCTACGCTTAGGCATTTCGCCCTGCTCGACGCTTATCTTCATAATAATGCGTTCCTGAACACGTACACGTTGCATCATGGCACGCATGTCTTTAACCAGACGGTCAAACTGTTTAGGAACTAAGCGGAACTGTTTAAATAAATCACTAAGCTTATCAATTTCAACACGGGCACCGGCACCGTCACGACCATGCTTCGCAATAGCCTGACGTGTTGATTCGTATTGTTCGCGAAGTGCATTGAATTTGCTGCGTGCAAACTCCGGATCAATACCGGTATCGGTTTCTTCTTCGTCATCGTCATCATCGTCGTCTTCATCTTCCAGCTCTTCGGTTGGAAGTTCAGAACCAACGTGAGTAGCCGCCACAGGAGCTTCGTCTACTTCGTCAGGGTCAATGAATCCGGAAATGATATCGGTTAAGCGCAGTTCTTCGGCTTCGTAGGAGTCCCATTGCTCAAGCAGGAAGTTAATGGCTTCAGGATACTCAGCAACAGAGCACTGAACCTGGTTAATGCCTTCTTCTATACGCTTGGCAATGTCAATTTCGCCTTCACGGGTCAGTAGCTCAACCGTACCCATTTCACGCATATACATACGCACAGGGTCGGTCGTACGACCAATTTCACCGTCAACAGAGGCAAGCGCCTGAGCGGCCTCTTCGGCAGCGTCTTCATCAGCAGCACTCTCTGCCATCATCAGATCGTCGGCATCGGGCGCGCTTTCAAAAACGCGGATCCCCATGTCGTTGATCATGCGAATAATGTCTTCAACCTGATCGGAATCAACAATTTCTTGCGGTAAATGGTCGTTGACTTCAGCAAATGTCAAAAACCCTTGCTCTTTGCCTTTCGCAATAAGGACCTTAAGTTGCGATTGCCGATTCTGCTGCATACAGACGTTCCACCTGTGACTGTGAATGTAGAGTATCCAAAATGACCAAACAGTATAACAGAATACTGACTTTTAAGCTAGCGTAAGACGCACCGGGATGTACTATCTTGCCTTACTTAAGTACTGAATGAGCGTCTGATATTCTTGACGTTCAACCCGGGTTAAAGCCCCTTTCTGCTCTTTCTTTAAAAGCGCGTTTGCACGCTGTTCCACATATTGGTCAATAAGGTAAATAAATATATCGTTAAATTCTTGCTCAACGTTGTCTTCGTCGAGCTGATGCTGCCATAACGCTAACTTCTGCAAAGGCTGGTAATACTCAGTATCACGCCATCCTTCTAAAACCTGCGCTGTTGTCATAGCTCGTTCGGCGCATTGTTTATGCAATGCTATGAGTAAATCGATACCGTTTACTTGCAACTCCCGCAGTTCTTCTCTAACCGGAATTGACTGCGCTAACTGAGGGTATTGAACCAGCAAAGCTATCGCTTTACGTAACGGTGTCATTTTAACGCTTTCTTTTGGCCGGGACTGACGCTGAGGCTTATCAAAATGACGTTCCAGTTGTGAGGTTTCACGACGAAGCTTTTCTGCCAACCGTTGCATTAAGGTATCGCGGTAGTAGTCACTTGCGACTTTTTCTATCAATGGTTTCGCAATACTCAGCAACTGTGAGCGTCCTGCGTCAGTACCAATATTGATGTCCGCTTCTAAATGTTCGAAAAAGTACTCGGTGAAAGGTGTCGCCCGTTTTAATTCCTGTTCAAAAGCTTCTGCGCCATGTTCCCGCACAACAGAGTCCGGGTCTTCGCCTTCAGGCAAAAACAAGAACGCCAAATCCAGTCCGTCACGCAATAAAGGTAGTGCATTTTCTAATGCACGCCAGGCTGCATCCCGACCAGCACGGTCGCCGTCATAACAACAAACAATTCTGCCACTAGTACGGAATAAACGCTGTAATTGTTCACTGGTAGTGGCCGTACCCAACGACGCAACAGCGTAATGAATGCCCGCTTCGGACAAAGCCACGACGTCCATATACCCTTCGACAATACAAACCTGTTCTGGTTTCCTTACGGCCTGCTGCATATGCCAGTATCCGTATAACTCACTACCTTTGTGAAAAAGGCGGGTTTCCGGCGAGTTCAGGTACTTAGGTCCGTCGCCGTCAATAATCCGCCCGCCAAAACCGACAACTCGCCCGCGTCTGTCATGAATAGGAAACATAACCCGGTCACGGAAAAAGTCGTAATGCCGCCCTTTCTCATTACGGTTAATGAGCTTTAACTCTAATAACTGTTGCCTTTGCGGCGCCGAACTGCCAAACGTACTCAGCAAGCTGTCCCAGGCATCTGGTGCATAACCAATTTGGAACCGTTTTACCGTTTCACCGCTTAAACCACGACCTTTAAGGTAATTGATAACCCGTTCAGAATTTTCATGATGTTTCAGTTGGTGCTGGAAAAAGCGGGCTGTTTTGCTCATCAGTTCTGCATCGTCCCGCACTTGCTGTTGTTTCTTTTGGGCCAGCTCGGGGTTTTCCGCCTGCTCACGCGGCACTTCAACACCCATAATTCCCGCCAGCTCTTCGACTGCATCGGGAAAGTTTAAGCCGTCAAACTCCATGAGAAAATCAATGGCGTTGCCATGCTGGCCACAACCAAAGCAATGATAAAACTGCTTGTCCTGGCTAACCGTAAATGAGGGGGTCTTCTCGTTATGAAAAGGGCAGCAGGCCTGATGATTTTTGCCGGCTTTTTTCAGCGGCACGCGGCTATCTACTATCTCGACAATGTCTGCTCGTTCAAGCAAATCATGAATAAAGCTTTTGGGGATCAAGCCTGCCATATTGTCTCAATATTAAAATTTGAAAAGCATGAATTTGCGAAAACAATAAAGTAGCAGAAACACGAAAGCCGCGACAATACAGTCACGGCTTTCAGCACTTTACGAAAAAGTGAACACTCAAATTGTCGTGTGTAATGTCTTAGTAAAGACGAGTACGACGAGCGTTTTCACGAGACAGTTTCTTCGCGTGACGCTTTACCGCAGCAGCTTTTTTGCGCTTACGCTCTGAAGTCGGCTTTTCATAGTGCTCGCGACGACGAACTTCAGACAGAACACCTGCTTTTTCACAAGAGCGCTTAAAGCGACGCAAAGCTACGTCAAACGGCTCGTTTTCTTTCACTTTAACGACTGGCATTAAAAAATCACCTCGGATAAATTATCTGTTTCGGTTAAAAATTAACCACTACGGGTTCAATTGGTGCTGAATTGTACCGACTCAGAATCGCCTTGTAAAGTGTTATCCGATGCATCCCAACCAGAGTCATTATCGCTAAGCAGCTCGCGGACTGGCGTGGACTCGAGTAAGAGTGTACTGACTAAATCTTGTAAATTATTTGGTTTTTCTTTATACGCCAACCCTAGTTGCCAAAGCTGTGGGCCGACAGACTTAACGCTTCTCACTAAAAGCTTCTGGAAAACGACACTCTGTTCTGCCGTTTTAACTTTTACCTCAGCTTTCAAATCCGCCATTTCAGTTGCGTTAACAGGGGAAGTTCCACGATAGTTAAAGGCGATTCCCTTATCTGAAATATCAACCACCTTGCCGGGCAGAGGATCCCCAAATTTATCGTTCAGCTTCAATTGCAGTGTTGCCTCGCAGTTTACCGCTATTCTTGGAGAAGAACGTAACACTTGCACATCGGCCTCTCTCGGGTAACTGACAAACAGCAACTTTTGAGGATATTGTGTCATATGAAGCACATCGACAACGCCCGTTATCTGCTCACCGTTAGGAGACACTGTTTTTAATCCGATTGTTTTATCAGCAACCAAAAGCGGCAAGGTATCCTGCCAACAATACTGCCGGGACAGTTCCAGAATAAGGTAGTCTGGATGCTGTTGCCCCACTAGCGTCATATTCAAGCGCGTATAGCTGTCTTTATGCTTAATCTGAACTTCAACGGACTGCCTGAATCCACTGTTTGCTAAAACATCACTGTTTTCCTGCATCAGTGCTAACCCCTGCTTTATTATTTTTTTATGAAACTCATCATAGCTTATATCTGCTACTTTTTAAGCAGTGAGTAGATTATTTTTCATTGATGTCAATTGACGTCAAGCTTCAAGTTAATGATGACTACTCACTTCAAACCTGTCGTTTGGTGATGGTCATAGTTAGACTGCATTTGAGCTTAACCAGTAAGGATACAAATTTGGCTGAAGCACATCCGGACAAAACATTTCCTTACCCAATACCAGCACGCTATCAGTGTATAAAATTATTGGGGCATGGTGGCAGTGGTCTGGTCTACAAAGCTTACGACCAACGTTTAAAACGTGATGTCGCAATTAAATTTGCGCGCTCTCCTTCTATTGTCAGTCGCCACCGGTTGGTAAACGAAGCACGCCTTTTATCCAGTGTAAACCACCCTGCATTGTGTCGGGTGTTTGACATTGGAGAGCCTGAAGTACCCTCCTCGTCGTTGTTTATGGTTTTAGAATACCTTGAAGGTGAACCACTTAGTAAAGCTCAAGGCAGCATGTCGACTCAGGAGGCTATTCGGGTTACCAACTCTTTAGTGGATGCCGTTTGCCGTATGCACGAAGCTGGTTATGCACACAACGATATTAACCCTCACAACATTATGATCCGCTCATCGGAAGGAACGACAAAGGAACGCCGTAATAATGTGGCGCTGGTTGACTTGAGTATTGCAGCTCCTAGTTCTCCCGTAACTATCCAGCGGGATATCTACCAGTTAAGCGCGTTACTTTTATCCTTACTGACGGGAATGAAGCCAGAACCCTTCTTCCAGCAACCTGTTGCACGCAGAAGCCAGCTCCCTTCAGGGTTGGGAGATATTATAAAAAGGGCTCTTTCACTAGAGCCAAACGCCAGTTTTCGCAACTGTAGAGATTTCCAAAAAGCACTAAACAGCTGGTTTCATCGCTACAAACTAAAACAGCGTTTCTTGAAAATTGGTGCCGCCAATGCCGCCATTTTAGCCACTGTAATACTTATATTTGTGTTCTTACGCGAACCAACAACTGCGTATAGCTTACAAGGCTACTCAACCGACAAGAACCAGTATGCGCACGCTGTTGTTTTTGCTCATTATTCCAGACACTTAGTTAACGATGGGTATCTTCAGCAGGCGACCGAGCAGGCTGAACTGGCTTTGACGCATTTTGACGACGCCGTTAGCAATGATCCCGACAACATCCAGTATCACACAGAGCGGGCAAACTTTATTCTGGATTCAGAACATATTTTCAGCCCGGCTCAAGTCACAACAATGTTACTCAATGCAGTTAACGAATTAGGGGAGCCGATAAATTATGAAGACGAGCCAGGAGCTCATTACTTGAGAGCAAAAATATATTTGGGATTAGCTAAGATTAATAGTGAGCAGCCTCACCTAGTAGAACAGTGGGCGGACTCGGCATCGCAATCCGCCAAAGCAGCGATCAACAGCCAGCCGAATGTTGATCGCTACCAAAAATTAAATCGTCAAATAAGCCAATATCAGTCTAATGGCGGTACTGACTGATCTCTTAATCGATAAAACTCTTCTACGAATGCATCAAAAGTTCCCGCGTCTAAAGCATCACGCATGTCACTCATCACTTTTTGGTAAAAACGTAAGTTATGAATGGTGTTCAGTCGCGAACCCAACATCTCATTGGTGCGGTCCAAATGATGCAGATACGCACGGGAATAGTTTTTACAAGTGTAGCAGTCGCAGTTTTCATCTAACGGTGAGGTATCTGTGCGGTGCACAGCGTTACGAATTTTTACCACGCCCGAACTGATAAACAAATGGCCATTACGCGCATTACGGGTTGGCATAACACAGTCGAACATATCGATACCGCGACGCACCGCTTCCACTAAATCTTCTGGTTTACCCACGCCCATTAAGTAGCGAGGTTTTTGCTCAGGCATTTGCGGCGCAGTGTGCTCTAAAATGCGCATCATATCTTCTTTCGGTTCGCCGACCGACAAGCCACCAATAGCGTAACCATCAAATTCGATATCGGTCAGGCCTTTCAGAGAAATATCGCGCAGCTCTTCGTACATGCCGCCCTGAATAATTCCGAAAAGCGCCGCCTTATTGTCGCCATGCTCTTGCTTAGAACGCTCCGCCCAACGCAGCGAAAGCTCCATTGAACTGCGCGCCTCTGCCTGAGTTGCAGGGAAAGGTGTGCATTCGTCAAATATCATGACAATATCGGAACCCAGCTCGCGCTGAACCTGCATAGATTTTTCAGGCGTTAACAGAATTTTCTCACCGTTAATGGGCGAGCGGAAAGTCACGCCCTCTTCGGTAATTTTACGAAGCTCACCCAGACTGAAAACCTGAAAGCCGCCTGAGTCGGTCAGAATAGGTTTATCCCAGTTCATAAAGTCATGCAAGTCACCATGCTGCTGGATAATTTGCGTTCCCGGCCGCAGCATTAAATGAAAGGTATTGCCCAGGCAAATTTGAGCGCCAGTTTCTTTCACTTCCTCGGGTGTCATGCCTTTTACCGTACCTAAAGTCCCCACAGGCATGAATGCCGGTGTTTCTACGGTTCCGCGTTCAAACACCATACGTCCGCGACGAGCACGACCACTGGTTTTATCTAATTCAAATTTCATTGTCATAAGTATTCACTTCAGTGTATTAAATTTAACGCTGTAACAGCATGGCATCGCCGTAGCTAAAGAATCGATAGCGCTCTTTAATGGCCTCATTATAAGCCTTCATAATCAAATCACGACCCGCAAATGCCGAAACCAGCATAATGAGTGTGGACTCAGGCAAATGAAAATTGGTTATCAAACTGTCGACAACTTTAAATTCATAACCCGGAAAGATAAAAATATCAGTGTCATCAAAAAACGGTTCGATGTTTTCTGTCGTTGAAGCCTGCGCAGCTGACTCGAGCGAACGAACCGAAGTTGTGCCAACCGCAATAACCCGACCGCCCGCTGCTTTGGTTTGCTTAATCGCATGACAAGTTTCGGCACTGACTTTGGCGTATTCGCTGTGCATAACATGGTCGTTAATGTCTTCCACACGCACAGGCTGAAATGTTCCTGCGCCTACGTGCAAGGTGACATAGGCAAAATTTACGCCTTTGTCCCGCAACTGCTGCAAAATTTCGTCATCAAAGTGCAAACCTGCCGTAGGTGCGGCAACGGCACCCGGCTCGCGGTTGTAAACGGTTTGGTAGCGTTCTTTGTCAGAGCTTTCATCCGGACGGTCAATGTAAGGCGGCAATGGCATATGCCCGTATTGTTCCAACAGCTCCAATACCGTCTCGTCGTGTTCAAATTTCAGCTCAAAAAGCGCGTCGTGGCGAGCCAGCATGGTAACTTTTACATGGCCCTCTAACAGCAGTTCAGCACCCGCCTTTGGCGCACGATTAGCTCGAACATGAGCCAGTACACGATGGTCGTCCAGCAAACGTTCAACCAGAACCTCAACTTTGCCGCCAGAAACTTTTTCACCCAGCAAGCGAGCCGGAATAACCCGGGTATCGTTAAACACCAGTAAGTCACCGGCGTTTAGCTCGTCAACGATATTTTTGAAGTGCTTATGCTCTATGCTATTTTCACTCGACTTAACCGAGAGCAAGCGGCTTGCACTGCGCTGCTCCTGCGGGTAGCGCGCTATGAGCTCATCGGGAAGCTCAAATGAAAAGTCGCTGACTTTTAAAGAAGAATGATTGGTATCTGACATGTCCGAGCTGCAATTGCGAGTGTAATGAAGCGCGGATTTTACTGGAAAGTAGGCAGCCTGTCACTGTTGCAGGCTGCCTGTTTATCGCAAGTTTATGCTACACCGAAAATTGCTTTTAAAATGTAGAAGAAAGCAATCGACATAATGGCACCCGCCGGCAAAGTCACAACCCATGAAATAACGATGTTGCGAACCACACCCAGATTCAGGGCCGCGATACCACGCGCCATGCCAACACCCAATACTGCGCCAACCAGCGTTTGTGTGGTTGATATAGGTAACCCGGTACCTGACGCCAGAACCACGGTTGACGCAGCGGCAAGTTCCGCCGCAAAACCACGACTTGGGGTTAAATGCGTAATGCCGTTACCAATGGTCGCAATAACGCGTTTACCCAGCATGGCCAGACCCGCAACAATACCAACAGCACCCAGCGGTAAGACCCACCAGGCCAGCTCCGCTTTACTGCCAATGTCACCGCCGCTGGTAACCACACTCACTACAGCAGCCAATGGTCCAATAGCGTTAGCAACGTCGTTTGAGCCGTGAGCAAAAGCCATAGCACAGGCAGTTACAACCATTAATACCGCAAAGACTTTTTCCACATTGGTGTAGTGCATGTCTTTGTCGTCTGAAGGGTTAAACTTAAGGCGCCCAATTGCCATTTTACCAATAGCAAAGACCAATGCAGCAATCCCCAGAGCCCATAAGTAACCTTCAATGCTGCCGAGGTCCAAACCAACATGCTTAAGGCCTTTTTTGATGGTGACCAGAGACAATACGAAGCCAGCTAACCCCATATAGTAGGGCACATAGCGCTTAGCCATTGCTAAAGGGTTGGAGCGGTCAAAAATGAGCTTTTGCGCACTCATGAATATGAGGTAAGCAATAAACCCGGATATGGCGGGGGTGACAACCCAGCTTCCAACGACACCTCCGACTTTCATCCACTGAACCGATTCCATGCTAACGCCAACGGCGGAGAAGCCAACAATGGCACCAATAATGGAGTGTGTAGTTGATACCGGCCAGCCAAGATAGGAGGCTATCAGCAACCAAAATCCAGCGGCTAACAGGGCTGAAATCATACCAAATACGAGTAACTCTGGCTGATCGACGAAATAACCGGAGTCGATAATACCTTTGCGAATGGTTGAGGTTACTTCGCCACCGGCAAGGTATGCGCCAGCAAACTCAAAAATCATAGCAATAAGAATTGCCTGTTTTATTGTTAGCGCCTTAGAACCAACCGACGTACCCATGGCATTTGCAACGTCATTTGCGCCAATACCCCAGGCCATGAAGAAACCAAAAACCGCTGCCATCCCGATAAGCAGGAGGCTGTAGCTAGAAATAATATCCATAAATCAGACTCCGCTTAGACGCGCGCTAGCATCAGTTCGAAACGTGCACCGACTCGCTCGGCCAAGTCGGCCAAATCACCAACCCAGTCCAGAATACGGTATAAGAACATCGCATCGACAGGGTTCATGTCGAGCTCAATTTCACGCAAGTCCTGACGTAGTTTAATTTGAAGTTGATCGGTATCAGCTTCAATTGCGTCAAGCTCGGCAATGAAGTTATCGACAAGATCGCGTTCGCGGCCTTTAAAGCCAGTCTCCAGCAAGTCGTCAAATTCACCAATGGTTTCGCGAGCCTTGTCTGTAGCATCCAGGCAGCGACTTAAATACGCATCAAAGTCTTTAACTAATGACTCAGGAATGCTCAATTCACGCCCTGTAACCAGACCTGAGATGTCTTTGGCTTTGTTGGCAATTTTGTCCTGCTGAGAAACAAGCTCAAGCAAGTCGGCCCGTTCTACAGGCATAAATAAGCCACTAGGAAGGTTTAAGCGGATTTTACGCTTCATGTCATCCGCGGTTGATTCGTGCTTTACGATGGTTGCGCGAGCGACTTCAGCACTCTGCCAGTCCTTTGAATAAACCGCTTTAAAGAAATCTTTCAGCGCATAGGCGCAGCGGTGCACTTCATCCATGTGCTCAATCATCGGTTTGATTGGCGACTTAGCAAATACGCCAAGAAATGAATTCACTGACATAACATTATCCGATTTTTTCAGCCGATGTTAGCTGCGGCGAATGTTAACGAAATCTAAAGATAAAGGAAACCGTAAGATTTGATTAATTCGTCAGTATTTATTCTATTTCTTCGCAAAGAAAAAAGCCGCGGCACAGCCACGGCTTTATATCTACAATTAAGAGGCTTTTTTAAAACGAATAAACCAAAGTAACAGCGGTTTCTGTATCAAGCTTTTCGATGCTTTCATCAGCAACATGAGAGTTATGATTCGCACCAATTGAAAACTTCATTGCCAACGAACTGTTTATGTTTGCAGAAACAGACAGTTCAGCTTTACTTTTGGTGTTATCTTCGCCAATTTCCGATGATATCAAAGCATTAAAACGTGAATTTTCACTAATTTTCCAGTCCAACCCACCGGCCAGACGTAAAATCATAGAGCCTTCTGATTCCACTAGCGGTTCACCGTCAACCTGAACCGGTTTAGTACGTGAATAACCAGGACCAATTTCATAGTCGGCATAAATGTCTTCATCGTAGCGATAACGAGCACCATAACCTGTTGCTACCGTTGCCTGATATTCAAAACCACTAAATTCATCTTCTTCATAAGAACCGAACACAAACAGCGAGTCGCGGCTGTCTGGATCAAACTTGTAGTTACTTTGAGCGGATATAAACATCCGATCCGCCGTTTTTTCACTCTCTCCAGTTTCTTGATCTTCTCGCTCAGCGGTGTAGTAGTCAAAAACACCTTTATGGCGCCAGTTTTGAATATCGCGCGATGCGCTAACTTTGCCTTTTAAGCTTTCTGTTTCGGTATTACCAGAAGTGTAAAGCAAGCCAAATTCAGCACTCGCCTCCCACTCTTCCACCGTCTCTGTGTCAATGTCATCAGCATCGTCAAACATAAATGTCTGAGCACTCGCTACAACAGGTAAAAACAAACTAGCGAATAATAAAGAAAATCGCACACTAACCTCGTTATTTGTGTCTTTTATAAAGTACTTCGTTACTTAACAATGGCGTCTAATTCACCATTTTCATAGCGTTGAAACATTGATTCCAGGTTAATCGGCTTAATTTTACTCGCCATACCAGCACAACCAAAGGCTTCATAACGCGCACGACAAATATCTTCCATTGCCGTCGTCGCTGCCGCAAAGAACTTACGCGGGTCGAAGTTTGACGGGTTTTCCGCCAAATGCCGACGAATAGCACCGGTTGAAGCTAAGCGTAAATCGGTATCAATGTTTACTTTGCGAACACCGTGCTTAATACCTTCCTGAATTTGCTCTACCGGCACACCGTAAGTTTCCGGAATCTCGCCACCAAATTCATTAATAATTTTAAGCCACTCTTGCGGCACAGATGATGAACCATGCATAACCAAGTGTGTACCCGGAATGCGACGATGAATCTCTTTAATGCGATCAATGGCTAAAATATCGCCAGTTGGTGGGCGAGTAAATTTGTATGCGCCGTGTGAAGTACCACAAGCAATAGCTAACGCATCGACATTTGTAGCTTTAACAAACTCAGCCGCTTCTTCGGGGTCTGTCAGCAGTTGTTCATGCGACAACTTACCTTCGGCACCAACACCGTCTTCTTCGCCAGCTTCACCGGTTTCCAGTGAACCAAGACAACCCAGCTCACCTTCAACAGAAACGCCACAGGCGTGCGCCATTTCAACGGTTTGCTTGGTCACTTTTACGTTATAGTCGTACTCTGCTGGCGTTTTGCCGTCTTCCAGCAAAGAGCCATCCATCATGACTGAGCTAAAGCCCAGTTGAATAGAGCGCTGACATACCGCCGGAGAGGTACCATGGTCCTGATGCACAACCACAGGAATATGTGGCCATTCTTCAACAGCCGCCTGAATTAAGTGGCGCAGAAAAGGAGCACCGGCGTATTTTCGAGCGCCAGCAGAAGCCTGCACGATAACGGGGCTGTCGGTTGCATCAGCAGCCTGCATAATTGCACGCATCTGCTCGAGGTTGTTGACGTTAAACGCCGGGACACCGTAATCATGCTCTGCAGCGTGATCAAGTAACTGTCGTAATGACACCAGGGCCATAAAAAATACTCCTTATTGAAAACTTATGTTCAGGCGTCTTTAGCCCGTTCTTGTAAAATTGCAACGGCTGGTAATGTCTTACCTTCCAGGAATTCCAGGAACGCTCCGCCACCTGTTGAAATATAACTTATCTTATCAGCGATACCGTATTGATCAATTGCCGCTAAGGTGTCACCTCCTCCGGCAATAGAAAACGCATCACTTTGTGCAATTGCATTGGCTATGGTTTTTGTACCCTGACCAAACTGCTCAAATTCAAAAACGCCTACCGGCCCGTTCCAGACTATAGTTCCTGCGTTTTTCAGCATAGAAGCTAATTGCTCTGCTGTTTCCGGGCCAATATCAAAAATCATGTCGTCGTCAGCAACGGCGTTAACGGCTTTAGTTTCTGCTGTTGCTTCTGCGCTGAATTCCTTACCAGTTACCACATCAACAGGTAATGGAATGTCACCGCCTTTGGCTTTCGCCTGCGCCATTAAACGGCTGGCTTCGTCAGTTAAATCAGATTCATACAACGAGTTACCGACATTATGGCCAGCAGCTGCAATAAAGGTATTGGCAATACCTCCACCAACGATTAACTGGTCAACAACACCGGACAAAGACTCTAACACTGTGAGCTTCGTCGAAACCTTTGAACCACCAACAATCGCCACCAACGGGCGCTTAGGGCTTTCCAGTGCTTTGCCTAAAGCTTCTAATTCGCCGGCCAGCAAAGGTCCTGCGCAAGCAACTGGTGCGTATTTAGCGACACCATGAGTGGAGGCTTGAGCACGGTGCGCGGTGCCAAAAGCGTCCATCACATACACATCACACAAGCTGGCTAATTTTTTAGCAAGCTCGTCGTCGTTTTTCTTTTCACCTGCATTAAAACGAACGTTTTCAAAAACTACCAGTTCTCCGGCACTCACTTCAATACCGTCCAGGTAGTCTTTACACAGGCGGACAGGACAATCGAGTACATCATTTAGGTAATCAACAACCGGTTGCATAGAGAATTGCTCGTCGTACTCACCCTCAGTTGGGCGGCCAAGGTGAGACATCACCATCACTTTAGCGCCAGCTTCCAACGCTTGCTGAATACTTGGCATTGCTGCTTTTAAACGCGCATCGGAGGTCACTTTGCCATTTTTTACCGGAACGTTTAAATCTTCCCGAATAAGTACGCGTTTATTATTTAAATCCAAATCAGTCATAGCAATGACAGACATGCGGTATCCTCTCTAAACTTAGTGTTCTATTTGTTCAGCCATCGTCTTTGCTGTATCCAGCAAACGATTAGCAAAGCCCCATTCGTTGTCACACCAGCACAACAACTTAACCAGCCGCTTATGGCTGACTCGGGTTTGTGTGCCATCGACAATCGAAGAATGTGGGTCATGGTTAAAATCGATTGAAACTAAAGGTTCTTCAGTATAGTCCAGTATTCCCGCCAGTTGATGCTTGCTTTGCTCACGTAGAACCTGGTTGATCTGTTCTATTGTGGCATCACTGTTTAACGTAACACTTAAGTCCATGGCAGTGACGTTTGTGGTGGGCACTCGCACCGCTATAGCCTCAAAACGCCCTTCTAAATGCGGCAGTATACGTTCAATACCCCGCGCCAGGCGGGTATCTACCGGAATAATAGAGCGTCCGGCGGCACGGGTTCGTCTTAAGTCCGGGTGATAAGCATCAATAACCTGCTGGTCATGCATAGCTGAATGAATGGTGGTAATGGCGCCTGAATCAATACCGAAGGTGTCATCCAGCACTTTTATCACCGGCACAATACAGTTCGTTGTGCAGGAACCGTTCGACACCACTTTATGCTCGGCAGTTAACTCTTTCTCGTTCACCCCATAAATGGCGGTGAAATCAACGTCCGGTTTGCCGGGGTGAGAATACAGTACGCGTTTCACCCCTTGTTTTAGATAGAGCTGCCCGTCAGCCTGGCTGCCAAATACCCCGGTACAATCAACCACAAAGTCAACTTCGTTTGCGCGCCAGTCGACAGCTTCAATCTCGGTCTGATGCGTTAAAGTAATGGCGTCACCAGCAACGGTTAAAGTGTCACCAGACTGCGTCACCTTTTTCCCAAACCGGCCATGGCTTGAGTCGTATTTAAGTAAATGCGCTATTGCTTCCGATGCTGCCGGTTCATTAATCAGAACCACCTGCACGCTGTCGCGATAGCCATTTTCATACAAAGCACGCAAGAAACTGCGGCCAATTCGGCCAAAACCATTAATTGCGATACGAGCCGGCTTGCTCATTTATGCTCCCAGCAAACGTTTAGCGGCAGCCACAGTATTTTCTGTGGTAATACCAAAGTGCTTATATAAATCTCCGGCAGGCGCTGATTCACCAAAGGTGGTCATGCCAACCACTTCACCATTAAGGCCGACATACTTAAACCAAAAGTCCGCAATACCAGCTTCAACAGCAACAAGTCGGGTAACACTTGATGGCAGCACCGATTCTTTGTACTCAGGATCCTGAATATCAAACACATTGGTCGATGGCATAGAAACAACACGTACCTTATGGCCTTGTTCTGACAGTTGTTCAAAAGCTTCAACCGCTAAATCAACTTCAGAACCGGTAGCAATTAAAATGACTTCAGGCTCATCGTCGCAGTCTTTTAACACATAACCGCCCCGGGCAATATTGGTTAGCTGATCTTCATCTCTTTCTTGTTGCTGCATGCCCTGACGGCTGAAAACTAGCGCAGTCGGTGTTTTGCTGCTTTGCACTGCCGCTCCCCACGCAACGGCGGTTTCAACCGGGTCACACGGGCGCCAGCACTGTAAGTTCGGGGTTTGACGTAAGTTAGCCAATTGCTCTACCGGTTGGTGTGTTGGCCCGTCTTCGCCCAAACCAATAGAGTCATGGGTGTAAACAAAAATACTGGGTTGCTTCATAAGCGCTGACATACGCACGGCGTTACGCGCATATTCCATAAACATCAGGAAGGTTGCGCCATAGGCTTTAAACCCGCCATGCAGGGTTACGCCGTTCATAATGGCAGACATACCAAATTCGCGAACACCATAAAACACATAGTTGCCACTGGCGTCATCCGCAGTAATGCCTTTTGCGTCGTTCCATAAGGTCAGGTTGGAGCCGGCCAGGTCAGCAGAGCCACCTAACAGTTCAGGTAGTTTAGGACCAAATTCATTCAGTACATTCAGTGATGCCTTGCGCGTAGCTATAGCTTCTGGATTACTTTGTAGCTGCTTAGCATAGTTGTGTACCGTGTTTTCGAAGTTTTCCGGAAGCTCTCCATTCAAACGACGCTTCAATTCTTTTGCCAGTTGTGGATATTCCTGCTCGTAAGCCACCCAGCGCTTGTTCCACGAAGACTCAACCGCTGCGCCTTTATCCACCGCAGACCATTTTTGGTAAACATCGGCCGGCACTTCAAAGGCTTCGTGTGGCCAGTTCAACTGTTTGCGCGCTGCTGCAATTTCATCATCACCCAAAGGTGCGCCGTGGCAGCTTTCAGAGCCTTGTTTGTTCGGTGCTCCATAACCAATCACCGTCTTGCAGATGATCAGGGTCGGTTTATCTTCATTAGCACGGGCTTCATCAATCGCACGGGTTATGGCAGCCGAGTCGTGTCCGTCAACTTTATTGATTACGTGCCAGCCATAAGATTCAAAGCGTTTTGCAGTATCGTCGGTAAACCAGCCTTCAACTTCGCCGTCAATGGAAATACCGTTGTCATCGTAAAACGCGATGAGCTTGCCTAAACCCAAGGTGCCTGCCAGTGAACACGCTTCGTGAGAGATGCCTTCCATTAAGCAGCCGTCACCAAGAAAGGTGTAGGTGTGGTGGTCAACAATTTCATGGTTTTTACGGTTAAACTGCGCTGCCAATACTTTTTCGGCCAGTGCCATACCTACCGCATTTGCAAGCCCTTGGCCCAGCGGACCGGTGGTGGTTTCTACACCAGGGGTATAGCCGTATTCAGGGTGACCCGGGGTTTTTGAGTCTAACTGACGGAATTGCTTTAAATCATCAATACTAAGGTCATAACCCGACAGGTGTAACAGCGAGTAAATGAGCATTGAGCCGTGCCCGTTCGATAAAACAAAGCGGTCGCGATCAGCCCAGCTCGGGTTATTCGGGTTGTGTTTCAGGTAGTCGCGCCATAACACTTCGGCGATATCTGCCATACCCATGGGCGCTCCCGGGTGGCCGGACTTAGCTTTCTGAACCGCATCCATACTAAGCGCGCGGATGGCATTGGCGAGATATTGACGATCTGACATGAAAAACCCCCTGGAAGATGAAGAGCAACTTGCGATGCGCGTATTCTCCACATTTCAGGGGGTACAAGCAAATTTATAGGCAAAATTTTGTTTAAATATCAGCCTGTAAATCGGCGGCTTTGTCCGTTTGTTCCCATGGCAGGTTATCACGACCAAAATGCCCGTATGCTGCTGTCTGCTTATAGATTGGGCGTTCCAGGTCAAGCATTTGAATTAATCCGTAAGGGCGTAAGTCAAAATGACGACGCACCAACGCAATTAACTGCTCTTCTGAGTGCTTAGACGTGCCAAAGGTATCAATGCTGATAGAGGTAGGTTCAGCAACTCCAATGGCGTAAGAAATTTGCAGTTCGCAACGTTCAGCTAAACCTGCAGCTACCAGGTTCTTAGCGACATAACGTGCCGCATAAGCCGCGCTACGGTCAACTTTTGACGGGTCTTTACCCGAAAATGCACCACCACCGTGACGCGCCATGCCACCATAGGTATCGACAATAATCTTACGGCCGGTCAGACCGCAGTCACCCATAGGGCCACCGACGACGAAACGTCCGGTTGGGTTAATGTGAAACTGAGTGTCTTTAGAAATCCATTGCTCGGGCAATACTGGCTTAATAATTTCTTCCATAACCGCTTCGCGCAGGGTTTCCTGAGTAATGTCTTCTCTATGTTGCGTTGACAGAACCACGGTATCAATAGCGACCGGCTTGCCGTTCTCGTAAACGAAGGTTAACTGGCTTTTCGCGTCAGGACGCAGCCAGTCCAGCGTGCCGTTGTTACGCACTTCCGACTGACGTTGCATAACACGGTGAGCATAAGTAATTGGCGCAGGCATTAGAACGGAGGTTTCATTAGAGGCATAGCCAAACATCAGCCCCTGGTCGCCAGCACCCTGCTCTTCGGGATGAGTGCGATCAACACCCTGGTTGATGTCACCACTTTGCTTACCAATGGCGTTCAAGACTGCACACGATGCGCCGTCAAAACCCATATCAGAATGCCGGTAACCAATGTCTTTTACGGTTTGCCGGGCCAGGTCTTCAACATCAACCCACGCCTTTGTTGAGATTTCGCCGCCAACCAGGACCATGCCGGTTTTCACATAAGTTTCACAGGCAACTCGGGCTTTAGGGTCTTTTGCTAAAATTGCGTCTAGAACAGCATCGGATATCTGGTCGGCAATTTTGTCCGGATGCCCTTCGGACACTGACTCTGAGGTAAACAGGTGACGTGACATATGCCCACTATTCCTTTATTTTGATGAAATCACTCAATACTGGTTGCATAATGTAACCGATCACTCTGTTTTTTTCTACTTCTGGACGTCTAAAAGTCCGAATAAGGCTGACGACATGCGAGTACCGCGGATTTATCACCCCGCTCCTGTAAGCTTACAAACTGAAACCGAATTGAGTGCGGATGCCTTCCAGCACCTGATCAAAGTATTGCGTTTGAGCGTAGGTGATAACATTGTTTTATTCAACGGTGACGGACAAGACTATGAGGCAACCATAACCTCGGTTCAAAAGAAGTCTGCGCATTTTACTGCAACCGACCGCAAGGCAAATGACTCGGAGTCGCCTGTGCGCGTTCATCTTGCTCAGGTCATTTCACGTGGAGACCGCATGGACTTTGTTCTGCAAAAGTCCGTCGAACTGGGCATTACCGAAATTACACCGCTGTTCAGTGAACGCTGCGGCGTTAAACTCAGTGGCGACAGGCTTGAGAAAAAACAGCAACAATGGCAGAAAATTGTGCGCTCAGCTTGTGAGCAATGTGGTCGCAGTGTGGTACCTGAAGTTAAACCAGCTCAGCAACTCGGTGACTTTATTGAAAACACATTTCCCGGACTTCGTCTGACTTTAGACCCGACAGCGACAAAACCGCTTTCGTCATTTCAACACGCCGACAAGGGTATACAATTACTCATTGGCCCCGAAGGGGGATTTACTGAAGAAGAAGTCAATGCAGCTGAACAGCAGGGGTTTAACCCAATGCGTTTAGGTCCTCGGGTGTTAAGAACAGAAACCGCCGCGCTATCAGCGCTTACAACCGTGCAATATCAGTTTGGCGACCTAGGTTAAAGGAGTTTACATGAAGAAGTTAGCAATGGTGATGGACCCAATCGCCACCGTAAAAACAGAAAAAGACACCAGTTTCCGTTTGCTGCTGGAAGCTCAGGCTCGCGGCTATCAATGTTTTTATCTGGAAATGGGCGACTTAGTTATTGATAACGGTCAACCCATGGCCTTTGCTCGGGAAGTTCGTGTTCAGGATCAAAAAAGCGACTTTTACAGCTTAAGTGACAGCCAGTACCGACCGCTTGAAGACTTTGATGTCATTATGATGCGTAAAGATCCGCCCTTTGACAGCGAGTTCTTATACGCCACCCAAATTCTGGAGCTGGCCGAGCAGCGCGGTAGCCTGGTGGCGAATAAACCGCAGAGCCTACGCGACTGCAATGAGAAACTCTTCACTTCATGGTTTGCAGATTCTATTGCCGACACTTTGGTCAGCTCCCGGGCTGACGTTATAAAAGCGTTTCATAAAAAACACGGAGATGTGATTCTAAAACCGCTGGATGGCATGGGCGGTGCTTCGATATTTAAAGTAGGGGCAGATGGCAGTAACCTGGGCGTTATTATTGAAACTCTGACCGAGAAAGGTCAGCGCTACGCCATGGTGCAAAAATATCTGCCTGAAATTAAAGACGGCGACAAGCGTATTCTGATCATTAATGGCGAGCCGGTGCCTTATTCTTTAGCGCGTATTCCCAGTGCCGGAGAAACTCGCGGCAACCTTGCCGCCGGCGGCAGCGGACGAGCTCAGCCTTTATCGGACAGTGACTGGGCTCTGGCACGTAAGGTAGCACCTGAACTGAAAAAACGAGGGCTCATTATCGTTGGCCTAGACGTCATTGGCGACCGCATTACGGAAATTAATGTCACCAGTCCAACCTGTATGCGTGAAATTGAAAACGCGTACGATATTAATATTGCCGAGATGGTCTTCCAGGCAATTGAAGAGAAGTTGAATTGAATTTCTATGAGACGCCCCCATATCCTTGTTAAAGATTATCGTTAAGGAGTCGGTGAATCGATGAACAATTTGCAGAATCATTTTTTGATAGCAACACCCATGCTGAACGACCCGATGTTTAAACGGACAGTAACCTACATCTGTGAGCACAATGAAGAAGGCGCTATGGGGCTGGTAATTAATCAGCCTGCAGATTTAAGCGTTACCTCGCTGCTGGATAAGCTGGAAATTGTTTACCCGGAAAATAATCAGCACTTACAGGGTAATGTTTACCAGGGTGGTCCTGTGGGTCGTGAACGTGGCTTTGTGATTCACCCGCCTCAGGACAACTGGCGTGCCAGTCAGAAATTGAGCGATGACATTATGGTCACCACTTCACGAGATATTCTGGAGGCCTTAGGTTCGTCAGCGGCTCCTCCTCAGTTTTTACTGACCTTAGGCTACGCAGGCTGGGAAGCCGGACAGTTAGAGGAAGAACTGGGCGAGAACTCTTGGTTGGCGATTCCGGCAGACCCTGAGCTTTTGTTTAATACACCAGCGAGTGAGCGCTGGCAAAAAGCCACAGAGCAGCTTGGTTTTGATGTCTGGCAACTGGGACCGGATGTCGGCCACGCATGAGTACGATTATTGGTTTTGATTTTGGAACCAAAAGCATTGGTGTTGCGGTTGGACAAACCGTTACCGCAACAGCTTCGCCATTAACCGCGCTAAAGGCAAAAGAAGGCATACCCGACTGGCAGCTTATTGAAAAGCTGTTTGCAGAATGGCAACCAGAACGACTGGTCGTTGGCCTGCCTTTGAATATGGACGGCACCGAGCAACCCTTGACGCAACGAGCCAGGAAATTTGGTAACCGGCTTCATGGGCGTTTTGGCTTACCTGTTACTTTTCAGGACGAAAGGCTGACTTCAACCGCTGCGCGCGAAAGCTTATTTGCCGAAGGCGGTTTCCGAAAGCTGGAAAAAGGACTTGTCGACAGTCAAGCGGCATTAATAATTGTTGAAGATTTTCTGAACGGTTATTTGCCAAAAACCGATAATTCGTTATAGTGTCGTCAGTAATAAGTTGACACGACAGGAGCTGGCTTTGTTTGGTAATGAAGAACCCTATTCAGTAACGGGTAATACCATTCTACTGAAAGACGAAAATAAGAAACTGCTTTTAATTACTGGTCCTCGTTACCAAAACATACTGGTTTCGCGAGGTTCAGTTGAGTTTACAGACTTACCTGCTGAGCGTCGCCCGGGCTTAAGGCTTGTTTCTCTGCAAGAAGTCTTTAAGAAAGAAAAGACTTATTTTTTCGTTCGCGCCGGCGGCATTGAGTATCAAGTCGACCTTAAATTTGAAGACAGCCCGATTACTGAAATGAAGTTTTAAGGGTCAACAGGAGTAATCAGAGTGACACATAAAATCTGTGCTGTTATCTGGTTACTCTTTACTCTTCCTCTAACAGCAAATAGCCAAAACTTTTTTAACCTTAACGAAACCGATGACGGCCAGTTAGGCTTTTCTTATCAATGGCGTGATTTTGATGATAACCAGCAATCATTCAACTTCCAGGTCGATAAAAGAGAGTTCCTGCAACCTTTAAAGCGCTATCGCGGCTTTAATCTCGAACGCAGTCAGCGCGAGCTTTCTCACCAGCTGAACCGCTATATTCGACAGCAACAATGGCAGGGGATTCAGGCACGTCTCACACCGCGCCAACAGTCGGTAGAGCTGGTCACCGCCAATAGCAGAACCCAGGAAAAACAAGCGCAGTTGAATGAGTACAAACGGCGTTTACGTGAATACTACAATGAACGCTGGAATGACTACCTAGAAGCCAACTTTTATCGTCAGCTCACTCTGCCTCCGGGCGAGCAGGGAATTATTCCGGACCATCCATCTATTGCCAACGAAATGACACCTGTATTACGGCCGTTAATTCAGGCTATTGGCGAGCAGCTGGGTAACAACACTCAGCGCAATTACATCAATTATATCGCCAGCTTTATTCAGCAGATCCCTTATAACGACTTGAACAGTAAGCTTGATAGCCGTGGAGATGGCTTCGTCCCCCCTAACCAGCTGCTTTATTATAATCAGGGTGACTGCGACAGCAAAGTCACGTTAATGAGCTCGGTAATAAAACAAATTATTGAGACCCCTAAAATGGCAATAATTTACCTGCCCAACCATGCGGTTTTTGGTATATCCATTAGCCGACGAGACAACGACACTAGCGTTAAGCACGATGGCGTGAATTACGTATTAGTAGATGTTACTGGCCCGGCAGCAATGCCTTTGGGCCAGGTTGGAGAAGAAACAGAGTTTCAGGTTAACACTGAGCAATACACGGTTGTGCCTATTAACTGATCACAGATGCTCTTCTGCGAACTTAGCTAACGGGCTACGCACCACCCCATTTAAGTTCACTGTCGCACTGCCGGGGTAGTCTTTAAAACGCTCCACAATATAGGTTAAACCTGAAGTCACAGCCGTTAAGTAATAACTGTCAATTTGTGCCAAATTACCTGACACCACCAGCTTAGTATTTTCACCACAACGCGTTATTAAGGTTTTCAATTGAGATGCCGTTAAGTTCTGCGCTTCATCCAGAATAACTATAGCGTTCTGTATGCTGCGTCCGCGCATAAAGTTGAGTGACTTAAACTGAATATTGGCTTTTTTCATAATGTAGTTCAGGCTCGACTCCATACTTTCATCGTGTTTGTGCAAAGCCTCCAATGAGTCTGTTATTGCCGATAACCAAGGCGCCATTTTTTCCTCTTCCGTGCCGGGCAAATAGCCAATTGACTCTGCAATTTCCGGGGTATTGCGAGTCACAATAACTTTCTCGTAGATTCCTTGCTCTACCACCATTTGCAAGGCCGCTGACAAGGCCAGGAAAGTTTTACCACTGCCGGCCGGACCGGTCAGAATGACCATATCCATGCTGGTATCAAGCAATGCATGCAATGCCATTGCCTGATAGATATTCTTAGGGTGAACACCCCAGGCGCCGTAAGACATCATCCGCTCTACGCTTAAGTCCATTAACGTAACCGTTTCGTTGTCGTACTCTTCTACCCGGGCGGCAAAGCTGTCTGTTGAGTCAATAATGTATTCATTGGCAAAAATTTGCGGCAGTAAGTCCCGGCTTACGGTGTGATAAGCATCACGACCTTCCTGTTGAGTTTTCACCTCGCCCACTTGTGACCAGAAGTCGCCTTCAAATTTATAGAAGCCTTTGGTTAGCAATCGAATGTCATCAATAAGCTGGTCGGTACGATAATCTTCCACGAATTTCATGCCCGCGCCTTTGGCTTTCAGACGCATATTGATGTCTTTAGTCACCAGTACCACACCTGCAGGGGCACGTTCGCGCTGAATTTCCAGAGCGGCCTGAATAATCCGGTGGTCGTTTTCCGCTAACGAAAGCACCGACTCGGTTTGCTCCAACTGATAATCCGGGAAAATAGCCAGGGTTCCATTCGCGGTATGCTCACCATGCATTCTGCTTAAGGGCACTCCAGCAACAATTTCCTCTGGCGTTGCTTCTTTTAACACCTCTTCTAAGGAGCGAATAGCCACCCGGGCTTCCCGGCTGACATCCTTATTTCGATCTTTGATCTTGTCGAGTTCCTCCAGAACCACCATGGGAATAATTACGTTGTGTTCATCAAAATTGAGGAAGGCGAGCGGGTCGTGCAGAAGAATATTGGTATCCAGGATAAAGAACTTGCCGGTGTTTTTAGTCATTAGCGCATACCTTTGCTGTGATTATTCTTTTCTTACAGCTTAGCCTAAAATTCATGACATAACGGTTACAGAAAGAAATTTTTCCTCGGAATTGGTGAGCGAATTAAGTACCATTGCGGCCTTAGAAAATGGCATGCGGGAGTGTGTAGTGAGCGAGTTTAGAGTTGGACAGCGTTACCTCAGTGAAACTGAGACCGAATTAGGGCTAGGTATGATAACTCAGGCCGAAGGTCGTCACTTAACGGTGATGTTCCCTGCCACCGGTGAAGTGCGACTGTACTCTGCTCAGGAAGCGCCTCTGGCTCGTTATCAGTTGCAAGTTCAACAGCAAGGTAAGCACGCCGACGGCTGGAGCTTCACTATTCAGGAGCTGACTGAGTCACAGGGTATTGTGACTTACCACGGGGTACGCGATGACAATCAGGAGTCGGTTGTTGTTCCTGAAACTCAGCTTTCGCATCAAGTTGACAGTAACCCAGCATTAACCCGTTTGCTTGCCGGTCAGGCCGACCGGCTCGATATGTATCAATTACGCTGTGAGGCTGGTGAGCATTTAGCTCATCACCAGGCAAGCGAAGTGGCTGGCTTATTAGGCGTGCGTACCCATTTGCTGCCCCATCAGCTGTATATTGCTAAGACAGTCGCTGACCGTTACCACCCACGCGTCCTTTTGGCCGACGAAGTGGGTCTGGGAAAGACCATTGAAGCCGGCATGATCATTAAACGCCGACTGACAACCGGACGCTCGCAGCGCGCACTCATTGTTGTTCCCGAGTCTCTGATGCACCAATGGCTAGTGGAGCTACGTCGCCGCTTTGCTCTGAACTTTACCCTGTTTGATGATGAACGTTGTGAGCAAGCTGAAGCCGACAGTGAAAACCCTTTTCTGACTGAACAACACATTATTATCAGTAGTCGCTTTATGCATGAGTCACGCTGGAATGCGGCGTTGCTCGATGCGGAATTTGATCTGCTGATTATTGATGAGGCCCACCATCTGCAACCCGAGGCCCCTGAATTTAGCGCCGTTAAAAACCTGTGCGAAGCTGTACCCAGTTTGCTGCTACTAACGGCGACGCCAGAGCAGGAGGGTGCCGAGGGGCATTTCCAGCGACTGCAGTTACTGGACCCGGACCGGTTCTCGGACTTTGCCAGTTTTCAGGAAGAACAGGCTCACTACAAAGAGTTAGCGCAACAAGCTGAGTCGGTAACGGACTCGGCCGAACTTGATGACTTGCTCGATAAGCACGGTACGGGCCGTGTTATGTTCCGTAACCGTCGAGCCGATATCGGCGGCTTCCCTGAGCGCCATTTTCATCCGGTAGAACTGGAAGAGTGCGAACCCGATGAAGACATGCCGTGGTGGATGGAAGATCCGCGTATTGACTGGTTATTGGAGCACATTAAGCAAAACCGGTCAGAAAAGGCGCTGCTAATCTGTAAAACCTCAGAGCAAGTGCTGGACTTATCAGAAGCTCTGCGCGTACTCGCTGGCGTGCATGCGGCAACCTTCCATGAAGGAATGACGCTAACCGAGCGAGACCGCTCTGCTGCCTTTTTTGCCAGCGAAGAAGATGGCAGCCCTATCCTACTGTGTTCAGAAATTGGCAGTGAAGGTCGCAATTTTCAGTTCGTGCATCAACTGATCTTATTCGACTTACCAACCAACCCAGACTTGCTGGAACAGCGTATTGGTCGTTTAGACCGTATTGGCCAGCAGCAGGACATTGATATTTACCTGCCCTACTGCAGAGGCTCTGCCGAGGCTATACTACTGCCATGGTATGAGCAGGGAATGAACGCTTTCACTCAGTGTAATGCGATAGGCCGTAAACTGTATGATGCTTTCGGCACTGAAATTGAGCAGGCTATTGCTGAACAACAGCCGTTAAATGCCGAGTTGCTGGAACAAACAAAAGAACTGCACAAAACCTGGCTGGAGCGCAACCGCGAAGGCCAGGACAAACTTCAGGCACTCAATGCTTGTCGCCCGGAAACCGCAGAGAAAATCATAGAGCAAATTCATAGCGACAGCGATACCGATACGCTGGCCGACTTCATGATTGCCTTCTTTGACCGTTTTGGTGTTAGCAACGAAGTGCTGGATGAAGAGCGCTGGTTTATTCGCCCGGGTGAACACATGCGTGTTGGCAGTCTGCCTGGTTTACCTGACGACGGTATTACCATAACCTTTGACAGGGTCACCGCACTGAACTTTGAAGACACCGACTTTTTGAGCTGGGATCACCCTATGGTACAAGCGGCACTCGAGCTACTGACCGCCGATGACTTCGGCAGTACTTGTGTGGCTGAGTTGAAGAACCCGGCAATTCCGGCTGGTAGCTGGTTTCTTGAATTAGACTTTGCCAGCATAGTTCCTGCGCCGAAAGCCGCGGCTCTACAGGAGTTTTGCCCACTGCAGAGCCTGCGTCTGTTGTTCAACGGCCAGGGTCAGGAGCTCTCGGCCAAGGTATCGCGCGAGCTACTGGACCAGCAATCTAACTTTATTGATAAGAAAACCGCTCGTCAGGTATTGCGCCAGCTAAGAGACGCTGCACAAAAGCTTATTCAGTCGGGACAGCAGCAAGCACGCAAATGGCAGCAGGAGCAATTGGAGCAGGTAAAACATGAGGCTATAGCTGCGCTGCAGCATGAACGCCAACGCCTGCTCGATTTACAAAAGAAAAATCCGTCGGTACGCAGCAGTGAAATAGAAGCTATAAATTGGCGAGAAGAGCAGATTACAGCGGCACTGGAAAGTCCGCAGTTGTCGCTACAGGCTGTCCGCATTCTGGTTAACAACCATTAATGACGCTGCTTCACTACCAGCCACCAACAACGCCCTTTCTTCAGGTCATTTATGAGGACGCTCAGTTGTTGGTGGTTGATAAACCCAGCGGATTACTGAGTGTTCCGGGGAAACGACCGCAGCATAAAGATTCAACTTATACCCGGGTACAGCGCGTACACCCGGAAATTAGAGTGGTTCATCGGTTGGATATGGCCACTTCAGGTATTCTGTTACTGGCAAAAACCAAAGCTGCCCAAAGCCACCTGAACAGGCAATTTCAGGACCGCACAACCCACAAAAAATACATCGCCAAGGTATGGGGACAACCGCCTGCCTTTCGGGGCGAAATCGAACTACCGCTTTCCTGCGACTGGCCGAATCGCCCGCGCCAGCATATGGACTTTTTCACCGGCAAACCAAGTACGACCTTCTATCGGGTGAGTGAATTTGATGGCAACTGTAGTCGTGTTGAACTGATCCCCCATACTGGCCGCTCACACCAGCTTAGAGTTCATATGCAGGCCATTGGCTGCCCGGTACTAGGCGATAAATTCTATGCGCACAGCGAGGCGTTTTCTGCCGCTGAACGCTTATTGCTGCATGCTGAATATCTTTGTGTAACGCACCCACAAACCGAACAGCCAATAACCTTCCATAGCCCGGTTCCGTTTTAATACTTTGCACTCAAGCTGACGCCGCTGTGGCCGATATAAGCTGCATGAAGCGTTATTCATTATTGCTACTCGCGGCATTGTGTCTCAGCCCCGCAGTCAGCCAGGACGATTTACAACGTTATTTACCGCAAGACCAGCTACACTGGTTGTCCGGTAATGACGACGAACGCTATTTGGTTTTAAAGAAAGAATATTTGCAGGCTTTTGAGCGTGGTCAAATCGTGCTTTTACCCGACTGGCATTATCATCCGCTGCAGTCTTTTTACATTCGCCCTGTATATGAAAGCGCACCGAATTTTGGCTGGACCACCTGGGCGCTTACTCCGCCGGAAAATGACATACGCACGGATAACCTGCAGACCCCTGCCAGCGCCACACACTTTCCTGAAGCAGCGAATGAAGAGGTCTTCGAACCTCTGGTTGACGCGTTGCAACAACGCATGACACTGCTTCTGGATGAGACCCTAAGCCGCCCGGGCTTCTCTGTGTGGGTGGTTGAAGGTATTACAGCGGATATTACGTTGCGACTGTTAGAAAATGATCCGTCGATAATGCCGGATGCTATCGTCCTGATTAATGCTTATGTTCCGCAATTTCA
>JBNJGQ010000008.1:0-37733 GCA_051747845.1 Pseudomonadota bacterium | reverse complement strand
CGCTAAAGATACCTTCTTTTTCCGCTTAGTCGATGAGTTAGCACGGCAAATGGGCGATGCGTATCCTGAGTTAGTTCAGAAACAGCAGATCATTAAAGATGCGCTGGAGCGAGAAGAGCAGCAGTTTGCCCGAACACTTGAGCGCGGCCTGGCTATTTTGTCCGATGAAATTAGCCAGCTTAAAGGCAAAGTGATACCTGGCGATGTCGTATTTAAACTTTATGACACCTATGGTTTTCCGGTTGATTTAACGGCGGATATTGCGCGCGAGCATGAGCTGACAGTTGATGAGGAAGGCTTTGAACAGGCTATGTCTGAACAGCGTCTGCGAGCTCAACAGGCGTCTCAGTTTGGTATGGACTATAACCAACAGCTGAAGTCTGAAAATCAAACGACATTTACCGGTTACGATGATGTTGCCGGGCAGGCAAAAGTGGTTGAGCTTTTCAGAGAAGGGCAACCGGTTGAAGAGTTACAGGCTGGTGACAGAGGTATTGTTGTTCTTTCAGAAACACCGTTTTACGCAGAAAGTGGTGGTCAGATAGGCGATAAAGGAGTGTTAGTTGCAAACGGTAACACATTTGAAGTCACTGATACTCAATACATCGGTAAAGCAATAGCGCACCATGGTGTTGCAAAAGCACCTGTGAAGTTAAATGACAGTGTAAAAGTTGAAATTGACTCAGAGCGTAGAGAAAATATTAAGCGCAATCACTCGGCAACTCATTTGCTGCATGCCGCGCTTCGGAACTTGTTAGGAGAGCACGTTACGCAGAAAGGTTCGTTAGTTGAAGCTGACAAAATGCGCTTTGACTTTTCGCATTTTGAACCGGTGACGAATGAGCAACTGGCTCAATTAGAGCGTGAAGTGAATGCGCAAATTCGCGCGAACTTGTCACTGCAAACACAGTTGATGGCAATTGATGAAGCAAAAGAAGCCGGTGCCATGGCCTTGTTCGGCGAAAAGTATGACGATCAGGTACGTGTTGTGCGCATGGGGGACTTCTCAATGGAACTCTGCGGCGGCACGCACGTACAAGCAACTGGAGATATCGGTTTATTCAGAATAACCTCTGAGGGAGGAATAGCATCGGGTGTTCGTCGTATTGAAGTTGTAACCGGTGAAGCGGCTATTCGTTATACCCAGCAACAACAGTCCATATTACATAACCTCGCCGGTGAGTTAAAAACGGAACCTAACTCTGTAGCTGAAAAAGTACAGCAGTTGCAGCAGAAGTTTCGTGAGCTTGAACGTAAAAATGAACAGTTACAACAAAAATTAGCACAACAAGCTGGTGGTGGTTTAGTCGCCCAGGCCGTTGATATTAATGGCGTTAAAGCAATAATTGCTGAGTTGGACCAGGCGGATCCTAAGTCTTTACGCGGTTTAGTTGATGATCTGAAGAACCAAATTGGTTCTGGCATCGTATTATTAGGAACTGCAAATGGTAATAAAGTCAGCCTGATTGCTGGCGTTACTACCGATTTAACGTCTAAAGTTAAAGCAGGAGATATAGTGAACCAGGCTGCTAATGTGGTTGGTGGTAAAGGCGGAGGTCGCCCGGACATGGCCCAAGCGGGTGGTTCACTCCCGGAACAATTAAATGAGGCTCTGGCTACCGCAACAACTTGGTTACAACAGCAACTGTAGTTGTCGTATAGAGGGTTAAAAACACAACGAAAAATTATGCGTTTCGTTATAGTGTAATCGCTCTCAGTATTGGTAGACTGCTTACGACAGTTCAGGGAAAAGTTCGATATTCGCGGTAAGAATCGGAACAGTATTGAAGGAGCAATCTATGCTAATTTTAACTCGCCGTGTAGGTGAAACATTGATGATAGGTGATGATGTTTCGGTCACTGTTCTCGGCGTTAAGGGAAACCAAGTACGTATTGGTGTTAATGCCCCGAAAGACGTTTCCGTTCATCGCGAAGAGATTTATATGCGCATTCAGTCCGAAAAAGACGATGAGCAAGATAAAGAATAAACTTTCAGACTAAGACCGGCGAAAGCCGGTCTTTTTTTATGTTTTCGGCCATTTTGCAGAAAATTCATGCGAGATGGTTAATTATCCCACACTTAAACCCGAGTTTTTAAAAAAGCGATTGACATTATTGCCAACATCGCTAGAATTCACGCCACAACGATTTGGAGAGGTGGCCGAGTGGCTGAAGGCGCTCCCCTGCTAAGGGAGTATAGGGTTTGTAGCCCTATCGAGGGTTCGAATCCCTCCCTCTCCGCCAGTCGTTTATAGTAACAATACGCGCTCGTAGCTCAGCTGGATAGAGTACCTGGCTACGAACCAGGCGGTCGGAGGTTCGAATCCTCCCGAGCGCGCCATATTGTTACTAACCTGAATACGCGCTCGTAGCTCAACTGGATAGAGTACCTGGCTACGAACCAGGCGGTTGGAGGTTCGAGTCCTCCCGAGCGCGCCATTCTTTTTACTCCCTATAGTCCTATCCTGCTTAATTTTCAATCGCATTTAATCTCTGAATACCCATTATTTACTGCTGTATCTCCTTGCGCGACTTGCTACCATAGTATTTAATAATTTTATAACAATACCTTAGCAACCAATTAGGAGTGCTTCGTGTCGGAACTGCTCAGTCAAGCTGCGCAACTCATGCTCGTTGGTATGGGTGCAGTCATTATCTTTCTTTGTTTACTGGTCGTTGCCATGAGCGTGATGAAACGCTTGATCCCAACACCTGAGGCTGTTGCCAGCAGTCACCCCCCAGTCGAAGATAAAAGCTCTGATACGGCACCTCCTGCGGTACTGGCTGCAATTTCAGCTGCCATTCATCATTATCGCAAAGGCACGAAAGCAGCGAATAACAAGGAGAAATCATAATGAGTAAGCCCCTGTTACTGACAGAGTTGGTACTTCGTGACGCTCATCAGTCACTACTCGCAACGCGGATGCGTCTGGAAGACATGTTACCTATCGCCGAAAAGCTGGACAGCATCGGCTATTGGTCAATGGAATCCTGGGGGGGAGCAACCTTTGATTCTTGTATTCGCTACTTGGGTGAAGATCCCTGGGAACGCATTCGTGAGCTGAAAAAAGCGATGCCCAACACCCGTCAGCAAATGTTGCTCAGAGGCCAGAATCTACTGGGTTACCGGCACTATGCTGATGATGTTGTAAAACGCTTTATTGAACGAGCTAAAGAAAATGGTGTTGATGTTTTTCGTATTTTTGATGCGATGAACGATGTTCGTAACTTAAAAACTGCTATTAAAGCGGTAAAAGACGTCGAAGGCCATGCGCAAGGAACACTTGCCTATACCGTTAGTCCGGTGCACACCCTGGATAAATGGGTAGCAATGGCACAGGAACTAGAAGATTTAGGCTGTGACTCCTTGTTCATTAAAGACATGGCTGGGTTATTAAGACCGAACGATGCCTATGAGCTGGTTAGTGCGTTGAAGAAAAACACCGACTTGCCGATTGCTATGCAGTGTCACGCAACAACGGGCTTAAGTGTTGCAACCTATCAAAAAGCAATCGACGCCGGCATTGATATGCTGGACACCGCGATTTCTTCAATGAGCATGACTTATGGCCATTCGCCAACAGAAACCTTAGTTGCAATGACGGAGAATACTGACCGCGACACAGGCTTGTCATTACCTGACTTAGCTGAAGTGGCGAGCTATTTCCGTGAAGTTCGTAAAAAGTACGCGAAATTTGAAGGCTCTTTAAAAGGTGTCGATGCGCGCATTCTTCTGGCCCAGGTTCCGGGTGGCATGTTAACCAATATGGAAGGCCAGTTGAAAGAGCAGGGCGCACTGGATAAATTTGATGAAGTACTGGAGGAAATTCCAAAGGTACGCGAAGACCTTGGCTTTATTCCCCTGGTTACACCAACGTCACAAATAGTGGGAACCCAGGCGGTTCTAAACGTATTGAGCGGAGAGCGTTACTCCAACATCTCTAAAGAGACAGCTGCCGTTTTGAAAGGTGAATACGGCGCGACTGCAGCAGAGGTGAATAAAGACCTACAGAAACGAGTTCTGGATGGTGAAGAAGCCATTACCTGTCGCCCGGCAGATTTGCTGGACAATGAACTGGATGCACTCACGAAAGAACTTAAAGATAAAGCAACTGATGAAGATATTCGTCTTGCTGATGATGTCGTGGATGATGTTTTGACTTATGCACTGTTCCCGCAAATTGGTCTGAAATTTCTTAAAAATCGCGATAACCCCGATGCTTTTGAACCTGCACCGGGTGAAGAGCCTGAAGAAAAAACCGAGACCAAAGAAAAAGAAGCACCTACAACAACGGGTAGTGTTGAGCAGTACGAAGTTGAAGTTGACGGTAAACGCTATAACGTCAAAGTCGGACCGACAGGTAAGTTAGATTCAGTGAAGTCAGCTTCTTCTGAAACACAGTCAGACTCCTCCGGTGAACCAAGTTCTAGTGGTGGTGAAACCATTAAAGCACCGCTGGCCGGTAATATTTTTAAGGTTGTTGCCAAAGAGGGAACGACGGTTAAAGCCGGTGATGTCGTATTGGTGTTGGAAGCGATGAAAATGGAAACCGACATTAAAGCGGAAAAAGACGGTAAGGTTCAGTCTCTTCACGTAAAAGAAGGTGATGCAGTGACCGTCGGTGATGCTCTGGTGACGGTAGGCTAATATGGATAAGCTGCAGATCTTATGGGAAACCACTGGCATTGCCGCAATGACGTTCGGCCAACTGAGTATGATTGTTGTTGGTGGTTTGCTGTTGTACCTGGCAATTTCAAAGAAGTTTGAGCCTTTATTGCTGTTGCCTATAGGTTTTGGCGCAATTCTGGCTAATATTCCTTTGGGCGGCTTTACTGAGCCGGGTGGCGTTCTCTATTACGTTTATAGTATTGGCATCGATACAGGCATGTTCCCGTTGCTTATTTTCATGGGGGTTGGCGCATTAACCGACTTCGGACCGTTATTGGCAAACCCTAAAATGCTGTTTTTGGGCGGTGCCGCTCAGTTCGGTATTTTTGCAACCTTATTTGGTGCTATTGCTCTGAACGGGATACCGGGCATTGAGTTTTCGATGTCGGATGCTGCTGCAATTTCCATAATTGGTGGGGCTGACGGGCCAACCGCGATTTTCCTGGCTTCAAAGCTGGCACCTGATTTATTAGGCGCAATTGCGGTTGCCGCGTATTCTTATATGGCATTGGTACCTATTATCCAGCCACCGATAATGAAGTTGCTAACCACTCAGGCTGAGCGTGAGATTAAAATGGAGCAGCTGCGTCCGGTAGCCCGTCGTGAGAAGCTTTTCTTCCCCCTTATAGCCATGGGCCTGACGTTGTTGTTTTTACCTTCAGCAACGCCTTTGGTTGGTATGTTCTGTCTGGGAAATCTGATGCGAGAATCGGGTGTGGTTGAGCGTTTGACAAAAACCACCCAGAATGAGCTGATTAACATTGTAACCATCTTTCTTGGTTTGGCTGTCGGCTCTAAGTTGCAGGCGGATCAATTTCTCAGCTTCCAGACACTCGGCATTTTGGTGTTAGGTGCGGTGGCATTTTCTATTGGGACTGCCAGTGGCATTTTAATGGCGAAGCTGATGGGCAAACTGAGTAAAGACCCGATTAACCCGTTAATTGGTGCCGCAGGTGTTTCAGCTGTACCTATGGCGGCCCGGGTGGTGAATAAAGTTGGGTTACAGGCAAACCAGCAAAACTTCCTGCTGATGCATGCTATGGGACCTAACGTCGCCGGGGTATTAGGCTCAGCAGTCGCTGCGGGCGTTTTACTGGCGTTGGTTTAACGCCCGGTCAGAAACATCATCGCCGTGTAAAAAGCGGCGATGACAGCACTTATTACCGCAATATAAACAAAGCCTTTATAACCTTGCTTGATGCTCCAGCCATTAGCGCGCAAGTACAGCAACCAAATCAGACTCAGTAATAACGGAATAATAAAAAAGTATCGGGTCATGACAAGTCCTTAAGACTGATGTTGCTGAATGGCTTCTAAATCAACCGCTGCCTGATGAGCATAACGTAAACGCTTCTCCAGTTCAGTAATCTGGTCGGCAACTTTGTCAATATTGCCTTCAGCCATAAACTGCTCTAAATCAGCCGCTTTATTTTGTAACTGTGTAAACCCAAGATTAGCCGCCGCACCTTTTAACGAATGAAAGTAACGACGGGCGCTGTCGTGCTGGCCCCGGGTGATAAAGTCAGATACCTTGGTTGCACTGCCCTGATAAGTTTCGTAAAGCTGCTCAACCAACTTAAGATAAAGCTCTACGTTATACTGCAAACGTTTTAAGGCGGCTTCAAATTCAATACCTTTCACCTGTGGTATACGAATGGGTGGCTTAGCTGGTTCATCCTCCTCCGTAGCCGCAGGTACTTCCGGCTGCTGATTATTCGTGTAGTCGCCGGGAACAGCCCATTTAATAATGGCTTTAATCAGCTGCTGCTCATCAATAGGCTTGGCAATGTGCCCCTGCATGCCAGCGGCTAATGACCGCTCTTCATCACCACTCATTGCGTTGGCGGTCATTGCCAGAATAGGAAGTTGCTGGTAGTTAAAGTCAGCACGTATGGTTCGGGCTGCTTTAAGCCCGTCCATGACAGGCATCTGAATATCCATTAGGACCAAAGAGTAATTTTTATTGTGAACGGCCTCTACGGCTAACTGCCCGTTTTCTACGATATCCACTTTAAACTTATGGCTTGAGAGAATTTCTCTGGCGACTTGTTGGTTAATTTCGTTGTCTTCTACGACCAAAATTGGGGCCCGCAGAATGCTCTCCGGGATCCCATCACCACTCTCTATATCATTTTCATCAGGGAGTTCACGTTGGAATAACGTTGAAGCCAGACTTCGACCCAAAGTTGATGCGGTAAAGGGCTTCGAAATGATGTCATTGACTCCCGCTTGCTTTGCCTTTTCTGATAATTCTTCGGCATAGTAGCCTGTTGCCAGAGTCAGTTTAGGACGAACATCGTCCGCGTAACGCTCCGTTATTGTCTGGCAAAATTCAAGGCCATCCATTCCGGGGAGGCGCCAGTCAACTAAAACCAATTGATAAGGGGTGTCCTCTTCAACAGACTGCTGGAAAACTTGCAATGCCTGTTCTGCAGTGCGGCAAACTTTGACGTCAACCTGGTAACTTCGCAGCATTTCATACAGCATTTCACGAGTACTTAAGTTGTCATCAATAGCAAGAATGCGCACACCACTGAGCTTTTGCAGAAGGTATTGATGGTGGCTGTTGTCTTGCTCTTTTTGCAGGGGGAGTTCCACTTCTATGTAAAAAGTTGAACCTTGCCCAGCGGCACTGGTGACACCGATGTCGCCCCCCATAAGTAGTATCAGACGACGGGAAATAGCCAGCCCAAGGCCTGTTCCGCCATATTTACGGGTTGTGGATGTATCGGCCTGGGTAAAAGCTTTAAACAGGTTGGCTCGTTGCTCTTCATCCATTCCGATACCGGTGTCGGTTACGGAAATGCGCAACAGAACATTGTCTTTTGAGCTATCCAGTAAGTTAACGGCTACATTGATTTCGCCGTCTTCAGTAAACTTAATTGCATTGCTAATGAGGTTGACCAAAACCTGATTTAGCCTTAGTGGGTCGCCTATCAGACGAGTTGGTATGTTGGCTGGTAAATTAATAATAAATTCAAGGTCTTTATCATAGGCGCGGTACGCAAACATATCTGCAAGAGAGGTTAGTACATCCTGTAAATCAAAAGGGATGCGCTCAACTGTCAGCTTGCCGGCATCAATTTTTGAAAAGTCGAGTATGTCGTTGATGACACCGAGAAGTGCCTGCGAGGAGGAATCAATGACCTTTATATAGCGTTTTTGTTTTTGATTCAGTTCCGTCTTCAGACACAGGTTTGCCATGCCCACAATGGCGTTAATTGGGGTGCGGATTTCATGGCTCATGTTAGCCAGAAACTCACCTTTTGACTGGTTAGCGCGCTCAGCCGTTTCTTTCGCTTTTTCCATCTCCTCAGCAACTGACTTAATGCCAGAAATGTCGTAGTAGCTGCCAAGAATACCGATAATGTTATGGTCATCATCGTAAAGAGGGACGCTGGAGTGCTCGACCCACTGGCTTTTATTATCAACTTTTAGCTCTATTTCTGCGTTGACAGAAGGCGCTTTCTGGCTAAATGTCTTTTTATCTCTTTCCAGTAAAACGTCATTAGCAGCAAGTGATTCAATTTCGGCATCTGACTTACCAGTCAAAGACTCCGGTGCAACACCAAAATCGTTTGCAAAAGCGCGGTTTCCGCCTAGCAGTTTAAGTTGAGGGTCACGCCAATAAACACGAGTTGGAAGGTCATTAAAAACCTGCTCAAACAGTTGCAGCGAGTCCGAGGACAAAAAGGGTTGACGAAAAGGAGCTGTCAGAGCATTACGTCTCGACCACCACCAAATGACGATGCCAATGATTAAACTGAACAATATCATTGCAACTAATACGGTATCGCTCCAGGGGGCGGGCAGTAGCGCGTACAACGCCAAGCTGGTTACCTGGAGAATGACAAAAATTAGTTGTAAAAACGTCCAGAATGAGTTCATGGTTAATCCGTAACCGAGTGGTTATATAATCGGCATGTAGTCTGCCACGTTGAGCCTGAATCGCCAAGTTATGAACGCAAATTAACAGTGACAAACATAGACCTTTGAGCGAATTACCAGTAAGCTAATCGGCAGAAAACTATCCGTCTCAGTGAATGGAGTTGTCTTTTGCAAGCAACATTTCAAGCAGTTATCGAAAAGCTTAAGCAATCGGGTAAAGCAGCAGTTTGGCAGGGCATCGGGCGTGGTATCGAACGAGAAGCGTTGCGTATAAAAGAAAACGGAACGCTGGCACCGGGCGATCACCCGCAGGAGCTGGGTAAAACTCTGACTCACCCAACTATTACCACCGATTATTCAGAGAACCTGCTTGAGTTTATTACCCCAGTGGCAAGCAATATTGAAACCACATTGAAGCAGCTGCGTGATATTCACCGGGTAACTTATAAAGCCATTGGTGATGAGCTGTTGTGGCCAATGAGTATGCCTTGCTATATAGGCTCTGACGATGATATCCGTATTGCTAAGTATGGTGACTCCCACTCCGGGCGTATGAAAAGTCTTTATCGTCGAGGTTTAACTTATCGTTATGGCGCCACTATGCAGGTTATTGCTGGTGTGCACTACAATTTCTCTGTTTCCGATGAAATGTGGGACGAGTTGGCTGCTGTTGAAGGTGTTAGTAACAGCCAGGACTTTCGTACCAATCAGTATTTTGCACTGATCCGCAATTTTAAACGTATAGCCTGGGTTATTCCTTATTTGTTTGGAGCATCTCCGGCTTTGTGTAAGTCGTTTTTCTGTCAGACCAATAATGAAGAAATACTGAACAAGTGGAATTTCGATACAGTTGGTAAAGGGACGGTATTCCTTCCTTATGGTACTTCGTTGCGAATGAGTGACTTAGGCTATACCAACAAAGAGCAGGCAACACTTAAGATAACCTACAATTCTTTGCAGGAATATGTTTCAGGGTTACGCAAAGCAATTACAACACCGTCCCAGCAGTTTTCAAAAATTGGTGTAAAAGTAGGCGACGATTACCGCCAGCTTAACGATAATATTCTGCAGATAGAAAATGAGTTTTACTCACCTATACGTCCGAAACAAACAGCGCGTGACGGAGAAACACCAAGTCAGGCTCTTGAACGGGGTGGTGTCGAATATGTTGAAATTAGGGCTCTGGATGTGAACCCGTTTAGCGATGTTGGCATTACCGCGCAGCAAATGCATTTTCTCGATTTAATGTTGCTGTATTGTTTACTGCAGCCAAGTGACGAGATGAGCTGGGAGCAGCAGCAACAAACCGATAAAAACTTTACCAAAGTCGTTATGCAGGGCCGTGATCCGCGCCTGAGCCTGCAACAGAATGGTATTGATCGTTTAATGGCGGATTGGCTAGAAGAACTGTTTGCTGACTTTACTCCGCTTGCGAAGGCTTTAGATGATAGCGCGGGTGATAAGCGTTACCAGAATCATTTAGCGGATCTCTACGAGTGGGTTCTGAATCCGGAAAGAACGCTGTCAGGTCAGATTTTAGGGCATCTGAAAGAAGAAAATAGAGACAACAGTAGCTTAGGCATGCAGCTGGCAAAGCAATATCGCGGACAGTTGATTAATGAGCCACTGAGTTATTATGAACAGAATGACTTCGCTAAATGGGCTCAGGAGTCAGAAAAGGCATTTAAAGACCGTTATGAGCAAGATAATAACGTTGACTTTGATACCTTTTTGGCAAACTATTTTAGTCAGGCTACGAAGCCTGGTCAGGTATCTAACTGAAAGACATAAAAAAACGCAGCCCAAAGGACTGCGTTAAACGAAACGTTCAGGGATGAACATGAATGCATTTTCTCAGTTACAACCTGTATTCAATTACTAAGAGTTTAATGAGTGAATAAAGTTCAATGGCGATAAACAATTTTTTTCCTATTCAGCCGAAACTGTTAACCAGTGCGCTATTCATAGTGACGCTTAGCGGCTGCGCGACACCTCCACCGGCGAACCCGGAAAATGTCTGCCATATTTTTGAAGAACATCGAGGCTGGTATCACGCCGCTGCTGATGCCCGTGAGCGTTGGGGAGTCCCTATTCATGTGCCAATGGCTATGATGTATCAGGAAAGCTCATTTAAACATAATGCTCTGCCTCCCAGAGACTACCTGTTAGGCTTCATTCCCTGGGGCAGAGTCAGTTCCGCTTACGGTTATTCACAAGCCAAAACCATGACCTGGGAAGACTATCAGCGAGAAACGGGTAATGGCTGGGCCAGTCGCGACGATTTTGAAGACGCTATTGATTTCATGGGTTGGTTTATTTCTAAAACGCACAAAATTAATGGTGTCTCAAAATGGGATGCTTACGGGCAATACCTGAACTACCATGAAGGCTGGGGCGGGTATCAGAGGAAATCTTATTTAAAGAAACCCTGGCTTGTTAAAGTATCCAGGGTAGTAAAAAGCCGCTCTATGACTTACGCCGCGCAATTGAATAAATGCGAAGAAGATTTAAAACGCGGCTGGCTGTGGCGCTTGTTCTTTGGTTAATCATTAGATTGAGTATCTGGCTTTCGGTAAAGCTTCGGCAGCACCCTGACTTGTTTTATCATAGTGTCGCCAATTTCGATAAGCTCCACCGGATAACCACCTAAACGTAGCGACAGTCTGGCATCAGGGATATCACCAAACTGCTCGATAATCAGGCCGCTTAAGGTTTTAGGCCCATCGATAGGAAAGTCCCAATTCATCTCTTTGTTTAGTTCGCGCAAGTTAGCGGAACCATCGACTAAGAAGCTGCCATCGCTCTCAAGAGTCACTGACTCGCTCGGGGCCGGGGCCATGGATGTCGTGAAATCACCGACAATTTCTTCAAGAATATCTTCCAGAGTTACTAAGCCCTGAATATCGCCGTACTCGTCAACAACCAGGCCAATACGCTCTTTACGACGCTGAAACTTTAATAATTGGACATTCAGAGGCGTGCCTTCCGGAATAAAGTATGCGTCACGCGCCGCACGAACTAAAATGGATTTATCGGCAGTAAACTGGTTTTTGCTCATTAACCGCATAACATCCCGGGCGTGCAGGAATCCAATAGCGTCGTCTATTTCATTTCGATAAAGCAAAACACGAGTGTGTTGACCATTTGATAGCTGCTTCACAATGGATTTCCAGTCGTCACTAATATCAATGCCGACAATCTCGTTGCGGGGGATCATGACATCCTCAACGGTGACTTTCTCAAGGTCTAAAATACTGACCAACATTTCCTGGTGCGAAGTCGGTATTAAGTTTCCGGCTTCGTTAACCACTGTGCGCAGTTCATCTGAACTTAATGCATCTGCCATTTGCGATTGTTTTGGATTAACGCCCAATAACCGCATAAATGAATTGGTGATGAAGTTCATACCGATAACGATGGGGTACATGACTTTTAGTAGCGGCAGCAAAATGAAAGAGCTTGGGAATGAAATACGCTCAGGGTGCAGGGCGGCTATCGTTTTCGGTGTCACTTCTGAGAAAATGAGAATAATTAAGGTCAAACCTAACGTTGCGATAAGGATCCCGGCGTCACCAAACCAGCGTAGGCAAAGGATGGTCGCAATAGCCGATGCACCGATATTAACCAGGTTATTTCCAATGAGAATTAGGCCTATCAACCGATCGGGGCGATCGAGCAGATACTGGACACGTTTGGCTCCGGGGTGATTATTTTGTACCAGATGGCGTAGCCGATACCGGTTGATAGACATCATGCCAGTTTCGGAGCCAGAGAAGTATGCGGATAAAAATATCAGTACGGCTAAAATCACGAGCAACATGCCCGTCGATATCTCGTCCAACGCGTTATTCCTTAATTAAACTGTGAATGTGACAATGTAGAGTTCTCAGCGATGAAGTCAAGTGCCATTCAGGATAAGAGAAAATCTTTCACGAACCGACTGCCAAAATAGCCCAGAGTAAGCAAGGTGCTGGCAATGACGGTAAGCACAACAATAATGCGACCACGAAGACCTGACGTACGGTGTAAAATTACCGCTACTAAATACAGAAGGGCAGCCATACTGGTTAAAATGGTTTTGTGTGCTTGTTGTTGTGCAAACATATCGTCTAAAAATAAAAAGCCTGAGCCAAGTGCAATGAATAAAACAAAGGTACCCAGTGCCAAAAGGTTAAAGAAATATTTTTCTACCGTCATTAATGGCGGTAGCTTGCTCAACAGAATATGCCCTTTCCGGTTTTTAAGAACTCGGTTTAAGTAACTCGTCTGTAATGCGTAAAGAGTCGCTAAGGCTAAAATACCGTAAGCGACTAAAGACAAGGTAATATGAACGATTAAGCCATGTCCGGCGCTAATGTCTGCACCCCAGTCAACTGGAGTGAAAACTAACAGTACGGTAGTTAGAGCTGAAAATAGATAAATAACGGGCTTTAGAAATAAATTACTGGCTTGATTGTTTTTAAGCAAAGTCAGGGTGGCTATTAAAAAGGCGACAATAGCTAAGCTTGACGAAACATTTATGTGATCGAAATCATCGTAAGAAAGTTGCAGCAGGATGAGCCAACCATGGGCGATGATCGCCAAGGTGGCAGGTACAATTTGATAAGCCGGGTGAAGCGCTTTGTTTTTAAGTATATTTCGCAAAATAACAAAAGCGCTGGCACTATAACCCAATAAGCTAATTAGCAACAATAAAGAGAGCATCACGCGCTCGAATTCCCTGATTCCTGTTGTTCGTAGTCCTGAGTATACGATGTCAGTCAGCTAAACCCAATACTTACGGGGCGAAACTTTCTTGCAAATCAGATATACTGCCCCCATTACTATTTCCGTCAGAAATCGCAATATAAGAGACGATCGACATGTTTGAGAATTTATCGGAACGTTTGTCGCAAACGCTGCATTCTATTGGCGGCCGAGGCCGGCTGACTGAAGACAATATTAAAGAGACGTTGCGCGAAGTCCGCATGGCTTTACTAGAGGCCGATGTGGCTTTGCCTGTGGTCAAAGACTTTATTGGCAAAGTGAAAGAACGTGCTGTTGGCACAGAAGTGAACAAAAGTCTGACGCCGGGTCAGGTGTTTGTAAAAATTGTTCAGTCTGAGCTCGAAGCGGCAATGGGTGAAGCTAATGCTCCGTTGCAGTTAAATACTCAGCCTCCGGCCGTTATCCTAATGGCGGGTCTGCAAGGTGCGGGTAAAACCACCAGTGTGGGTAAACTGGCCAAGTATTTAACTGAGCGCCAGAAGAAAAAAGTGATGGTGGTCAGTGCCGATGTGTATCGTCCGGCCGCTATTAAGCAGCTGGAAACGCTGGCTGAACAAGTTGGCGTCGAGTTTTTTCCTTCTACCACTGAACAGAAACCAGTTGATATCGCTAATGCCGCTATTGCACAGGCACGTAAGCAATTTATTGATGTGGTGTTAGTCGATACTGCGGGTCGTTTGGCCATTGACGAAGACATGATGCAGGAAATTCAGCAACTGCACTCAGCCATTAACCCAATTGAAACTCTGTTTGTCGTTGATGCTATGACCGGTCAGGATGCAGCGAATACGGCTAAAGCATTCAGTGAAGCTCTGCCGCTAACCGGCGTTATTCTGACTAAAACCGACGGTGATGCTCGCGGTGGTGCGGCTCTGTCTATTCGCCATATTACCGGCAAGCCTATTAAATTCCTGGGTGTCGGCGAGAAAAACGATGCCCTGGAACCGTTTCACCCGGACCGTGTAGCATCACGTATTCTCGGCATGGGCGATATGCTTTCTCTGATTGAGGAAGTTGAGCAGAAAGTTGATAAAGAAAAAGCTGAGAAAGTTGCTAAAAAAGTCATGAAAAAAGGCCAGTTCTCACTGGAAGATTTTCGTGATCAGCTTGTTCAAATGCGGGAAATGGGCGGCATGATGGGGTTAATGACCAAAATGCCAGGCATGGGCAAAATGACGGAGCAAATGAAAGGTCAAATGGACGATAAAATGACCTTACGTATGGAAGCTATTATTAATTCGATGACTCCAAAAGAGCGGACTCGCCCGGATGTTATTAAAGGCTCCCGTAAGCGCCGTATAGCGGCTGGCTCCGGCACACAGGTTCAGGACGTGAACAAGTTGCTTAAGCAATTTACCCAAATGCAGAAAATGATGAAAAAAATGAAAGGCGGCGGCATGCAAAAAATGATGCGCGGCATGGGCGGAAAGTTACCACCGGGAATGTTTCCAGGGCGTTAGGAAAAAGCGCGTCAAGCTTGCATTTGCAGGAAAAATCAGTAGAATTGCCGAGCCTTCCGACTCTGTCGGAGGGCTTTGCTATTTTTTACATTTACAAAACAGTTATATTGAGGAACGCAATGGTAACCATTCGTTTACAACGTGGTGGCGCTAAAAAACGCCCCTTCTACCAAATGGTAGTTGCTGACAGTCGCAATGCACGCGACGGTCGTTTCATTGAGAATGTAGGATTCTTTAACCCTGTAGCTCGTGGTCAGGAAGAAAAACTTCGTGTTGATGTTGACCGCATTGAGCACTGGGTAAGCAAAGGCGCTCAGTTATCTGATCGTGTTGCTAAACTTGTTAAAGATGCAAGCGCTGCGGCGTAAGCATTAACAGATTCAGGTAGGTAAATTGATGCAGCAATCAGAACAAATCGTCGTTGGTCGCCTTGGTGCGGTGTATGGCGTTAAAGGCTGGTTGAAAGTGCAGTCATTTACTGATGATCCAGAATCGATATTTGAATACAGCCCTTGGTTACTCAGCCAGAAAACTGAGCGCGAAATAAAAGTTGTCGAGTGGCGTCGCCACAACAACGGACTTATCGCCAAGTTAGAAGGTATATCCGATCGTGATGAGGCTGCACGCCTTACTGGTGCGGATATTTGCATTACTGCAGATGAGTTACCAGCATTAGCTGATGACGAGTTTTACTGGCGCGACCTTATTGGTATGCGTGTAGTGAACACTAAAGGCTATGATATGGGTGTGGTTGAACAAATTATGCCCACTGCATCAAACGATGTATTGGTCGTAAAGGCAAACAGCAACGACGGATTCGGGAAGTCTGAACGTTTAATTCCTTTCATCCAAAGTGAGTATGTCACTGAGGTTAACAAGGAAGAGAAACGTATTCAGGTTGAGTGGCCGTCAGACTTTTGATGAGTAAACCATTGCAGGTTGGCATCATCAGTTTGTTTCCTGAAATGTTCGCCGCAGTCACCGACTACGGTGTTACCGGCAGAGCAATAAAGGAAGGTTTGCTGACAGTGAATGTCTGGAATCCTCGTGATTTCACTCATGATCGCCACAGGACTGTTGATGACAGGCCTTATGGCGGTGGTCCGGGTATGCTGATGATGGTGCAGCCACTTGTGGATGCTATCAACGCAGCAAAAAACAACCTGGGAGAGGACACTCCTGTTATTTATTTGTCACCACAAGGGCAAAAACTTGATCACAGCGGAGTGCAGCAGCTTTCCACTAATGATCGAATGATTTTGATTGCTGGCCGTTATGAAGGCATTGATGAACGCGTTATTAAGCAATACGTTGATGCGGAATGGTCGATCGGGGATTACGTATTAAGCGGTGGTGAGTTACCAGCAATGGTGCTTATTGACGCGGTTTCACGGTTAATTCCCGGAGTGTTGGGACATCAGGATTCAGCGGCGGAAGACTCTTTTGCCAGCGGGTTACTGGACTGCCCTCACTATACTCGACCGGAAATTTATAATGAGCAGCAAGTACCGCCGGTTTTATTAAGCGGTGATCATGAAAAGATACGTCGCTGGCGTTTACAGCAGTCTTTGGGTAAAACCTGGCTGCAACGACCAGAGTTAATTCATAGCCTAGCTCTGACTGACGAGCAGGAAACATTGTTGCAAGAGTTTATCGAACAACAATCATCCGGCGAATAAAGTACAGTTTATCTAGGATAGGAGATACAAAAATGGCAAAAGTTAGCCAAAACATCATTAAGGCTCTTGAAGAAGAGCAGATGAAACAAGATTTACCTGAGTTTGCACCAGGTGACACTGTTGTTGTAAATGTAAAAGTAAAAGAGGGTAACCGCGAACGTCTTCAGGCGTTTGAAGGTGTTGTTATCCGTGTTCGTAACCGCGGTCTGCATTCAGCGTTCACAGTACGTAAAGTATCGAACGGTGAAGGTGTAGAACGTACTTTCCAAACGCACAGCCCATTAGTTGACAGCATTAAAGTCAAACGTCGTGGTGCGGTTCGTCGCGCGAAACTGTACTACTTGCGTGAGCGTTCTGGTAAGTCTGCACGTATCCGCGAGAAGCTGTCTTAAGCTTTTAGCAAACAAACGAAATAGCAAAGAAAAACCCAGCCTTGTGCTGGGTTTTTTGTTAGTGTTTTAAAAATGGAAGAAGATATAGAAATACTCACGCAAATTTTGGCCGAGAATCTGAATACTCGGCCTCACTGGACTGAGCTTGAACTTATAGAACAGTTGCAGGCACAGCCCTATGAGTTTTTTGACAAGGGTGCATTACGGGACCCGTTAACCCTGTTTCAAACGCACTTTTTATTGTTTCACTGTTTGTATAAATTACGAGAGCGTTGGCGGGAACAAAAAAAGTATGAGCTTTTTATTCATACACTGAATATTGAATGCCAGCCGTGGCAGAAAGGAACTTCCGCTTTAGCTGAAAATGACCCATTGGCAGAGTACTATCTGGACTTAAATCAATTAAGTAGTACATCGGGAGCCGATGTAGAGTCAATGCTGGATGATTTTTGGCGGCGTATGGGGCATTCTTCTGTAACGGTCGATATGCCAGTCGCAGAAGCCTGGCAGTTGATGGAAGTTGAACCACCGGCTAGTTACGCATTTATTAAAAAGCAGTATCGAAAGTTAGTGCATAAGTACCACCCTGATAAAGGTGGGAGTGTTGCTAAGATGCAGAAAATTCAAAAGGCGTATCGCTGTATTATTGGTGTCATTAAAGAGGAACAAAGTAGCCACCCATGAGTCAAGAACCGGACAAACGATTATCAGAACTGCGTAATGCCATTGATGCGGCTGATAATGAGTTAATTGAAATTATTGCGCGTAGAGCGAAGCTAACGGCTGAAGTTGGTGAGGTTAAACGTTCACTGAAGCAGCCGCTTTATGTACCGGAGAGAGAGCGCTCTTTAGTAAAGGCTCGCAGAGTAAAAGCAAAACAAGCCGGTTTGTCTGAGGACTTAATTGAAGACGTTGTGCGGCGCATTATTCGTGAGTCATATCGCACACAAACCTCACAAGCGGCAGCCACCTCTAGCCATCTTGAACGACCTGTTTTTGTGTTTGGTGGCGAGGGCGCTCTGGGAGCACGTTTGGTTGCTCAGCTAAGGCAAACAGGTTACCGAGTCATCACTATAGATAAAGGCAATGACTGGCCAACAAAGGATGAATTAATTCAGGCACAGTTGGTACTCATGAGTGTGCCTGTTAATAAGACCGTTGAGTTGATAAGACGCTTACCGCCGTTGGCCGATGATTGTGTCTTAGCCGATGTGACCAGCATTAAGGCTGCCCCGTTAAACGCGATGCTGGAGCAGCATGAAGGCCCGGTTGTCGGGTTACATCCAATGTTCGGGCCGTCGGTGCAGAATCTTGCAAAGCAATTGGTTGTTGTTACTCATGGCAGGCAGCGGCAGCACTATCAGTGGTTGTTAGATCAGTTTATTAACTGGGGAGCACATTTACACGAAGTCGATGCAAATAAGCACGATGACGCCATGGGCTGGATACAGGCTATGCGCCATTTGAGCACTTTTGCTTATGGCGTCCACCTGGCATCTGAGCGGGTAGATATTAAGCAGCTGTTAGAACTCAGCTCACCTATTTATAGAATGGAATTGATGATGATAGGCCGTTTGTTTGCTCAGAATGCAGAACTTTATGCGGACATAATCGCTGCAAATAAATCGCAGTTTTCTTCAATAAGGCGGTACTTGCGTCGGTTCTCTGAAATACTCGACGATATCGAAAGCGGTAAGAAAAAAGACTTTATTCTCCTTTTCGAAGAGGTTAGTCAGTATTTCGGTGAGTTTTCTAACCAGTTCCTGCAAGAAAGTGAATCTTTGGTGCAATTAGCGGATGACCAAAGATTCAAACACGAATAAGGTTTATGGCAGATACTCCGACATGAGTTCATCGAGCGCCTCTGGAGAAACAGGCTTATGCAGTGTGGCGTCCATTCCCGCCTCACGGCAAGCACTCATTTCGCTGGCACTCTGATGACTGGTAATAGCAATAATTGGCGTTGTTTTATGCATCTCATTTTGTCGCAGTTGCTGGCAAACTTCGGCACCTGACATGTCGGGCATCTCGTAGTCGAGAAAGATAAGTTCAGGCCCTTTTTCTGCCAAAGTTAAAGCCTCTTCTCCTGTCATTGCCACAAGTAGGTCAACGTCAAAATTAGCCAACATGGCTTTTAACACTTCGATACTGATAAAGTCGTCGTCAGCAATAAGAACTTTTCGCATAGTCACTACCCATTCGCCATAATTAATTATACCCTAGCACTTAGCTTTTTATATTCCCAGTTATTTGGAGCTAACAATATGAAACAGAAAGGAAATTCTATTAAAGTATGGGACAGCTTTATTCGCGTGTTCCATGGCTTACTCATTGTTTTGCTGGGAGGGCTCTGGTGGACAGTTGAAAATGGCCGTATGGAGCTTCATAAAGATATTGGAGTGGCGCTATTGGCATTGCTTATTGTCAGAATAGGTTGGGGCGTTTTTGGTAGTGAAAATGCGCGTTTCCATGTCTTTCTGAGATCACCCTCCGCAATTGTAAAGCATTTGCGAAAACTGTTCAGCGGTACTTACGAAGCAGAGAATACGCACAGTGTGGCCGGTGGTTGGGCAGTCGTTTTAATGCTGGCATTATTGTTAAGTCAGGTTGCGACGGGGCTCTTTTCAACAGATGGAATTTTATTCTCCGGCCCACTATCAAGCTGGTTATCATCTGATGGGCAAAAAGCAGTAACCAGCTGGCATAAAACTCAGTTCGACGCCATATTAGTTGTGATTGCCATCCATATTTTGGCTGTCATTTTTTACCGCTTTAAAGGGACGCCTCTTATTGCGTCCATGATACATGGTTATCGTATAACCAAACAGCAAGCCCCAAATCTAAAACCCGGCTGGCAGGGCATGATATTGGCAATTGCTGTTTGGTTAGTTTTAATGTTGTTACTTTAATCAGTCCTTATAGTTGTCGTGACAACCTTTACAGGTTTTTGCGGCATCCATAAATACGGGTTTAATTGAGTCAATAGAGCCTTGCTGGCTGACTTCTGAAAGTTTGGCAGCGTATTCCTGTAGGTCATTAGCGCGCTGTTGAAAATCGTCCCAGTTGTCCCAAATTGCGGTGAGTGCATCGGAGTTATCTCCTGGCATAGCACCTTCAACAGCGAAACCGGACCATGGAATGCTGGACATTTTCTCAAAGTCATCGGCACGACGTTGGAAGAAGTCAGCATTGTATTCAACTTCTCCTTTAACCATGGCAGCCATAGCGGCAAAATTCTGCTGCATAACCGATAGAGCTTTTTGGCGATACTCCACGGCTTTATCGCTGTCGTTAAAGGCGTTTTCATCGGCAGAAACGTTAAACGAAAGCCCGATAAAGCCTGCTAAAGCTGTTATTAATAATTGTTTTTTCATCGAAAACACTCCAGTTTGTTGAGTTCACTGATCGTTAATAATACACGATCTGTCGGTTAATGCTTGTCACCTCTATATATAACAAAGTAAGTTGTCTTATGGGACAACCAGACTAAAAATAAGTCAAAATGGGGAACAATTCATGAAAAAAACGCATCAGCTCAGTGCTCTGACGTTAGCAGTAACGTCTGTACTGACCGCTTCGGTTGCGGCTGATCAAACTTCCCGTACTAACGGGATGCGAGACAACACGCCGAGTCTGACCGCAATACAAAACGCAACAATCATTACGGAACCAGGTAAGTCTATTGAGAACGCGACTCTGGTTATTGAGAACGGGACTGTCCAGTCTATTGAGCGCAATAATCGTGCACCGGCCGGAGCAAAAGTCATTGACGGAACCGGTTACACCATTTATCCGGGCTTTATCGACCCATACGGAAGCTACGGTATAAAAGCCAGCGCCGAGCAAGAACCTTCAGATGCGCCAATTTATAATAACGAACGTGAAGGTGGTAATGCGGCAAACGATGCTATTCACTCACAAAAGCGTTGGTTTAGTGAGTTTAAAACAAACTCCGACGATGCGAAAAAGTGGGTTTCACAAGGTTTTACCAGTGTCCAGTCAGCGAATCTGGACGGTATTTTCCAGGGGCGTGCCGTAACGGTTTCGCTGGCTGATAAAATAGCGAACGATGTTATTTATCAAAGCGAAGCAAAACATTTTGGTTCCTTTGATAAAGGCTCATCACAGCAACAATACCCTTCGTCCTTAATGGGAAGCATTGCGTTGGTAAGACAGACGCTTTCAGATGCTAACTGGTACGAAAACGCTTACGGAAAACAATCACACAACCAGCCAGTTGAATTTAACGCGGCGCTGGATTCGTTGACGGACATTGAAAATACCGGAATCGTTTTTAAAGTCAGTGACGAAAAATCACTATTGCGGGCGGATGATGTTCTTGATCAGTTTGAAGTCCCTTCCATTTATGTTGGTTCAGGTTATGAGTATTCCCGTCTAGAAGCTGTTAAAAACGCGGGTAGCGATTTAATCCTGCCGTTAAACTTCCCGGCGGCACCAGACGTTGGAAACGTTGACGGGCATTTAGATGTCGATTTAGCCAAATTGCGTCATTGGGAGCGGGCGCCTTCTAACCCGGCAATGCTAGCCGATGCTGGCGTTAATTTTGCGCTGACGCTGCATGATCTGGAAAAGTCAGAAAGCTTTTGGCCTAACTTGCGTAAGGCAGTTAAACATGGCTTAAGCGAAGACAAGGCGCTCGCTGCTTTGACCACTGTGCCGGCAAGAATTGCAGGTGTTGAAGGCAAAGTCGGTAAACTGGCACAAGGCTATATGGCTGACTTTGTAATGGTAAAAGGCGACTTGTTTGAAGACGGCACAATTCAGTCGGTCTGGTTGCAGGGCGAAGAAAACGAACTGGTATCCAGAGATAAAGTCGATTTTGTTGGCACTTACACTATTGACTGGAATGATCGTGATGTTGAAATCTCGGTTAAGCCAGGTCCAATGCTTGCTGGTGAAGTTAAAGTCGGTGAACAATCCAGCGCATTACGTAATGTGGAGTCGGGAACAGAGTCGTTGTCTTTTGTTGCTGACCTGGATGTAGAGCCTGCCGGCAGCTGGCGCTTTAAATTAGTGCCTGAAGCGCAGCAAACATTTGCAGTAACAGCGGTTTCTCCAGCAGGTGAAGAAGTTACTTTACAGGCGCAGATGGATGCACCAGAAAGCGAAATGGAAACATCGCAAGCAGAGAGCCAGGTTGAATACGTTAGTGAACTGACCTTCCCTAATGTTGCCTATGGTCTGGATGGCTTGCCAGAACGTCAGGACGTGCTTATTCGCAACGTGACTGTGTGGACTGCCACAGATGACGGTATTTTGGAAGAGACTGACGTCTTGGTCAGAAATGGTGAGTTTGCAGCTATTGGTGATGACTTGTCAGCTCCTTCAAGTGTCACCGAGATTGATGGTACGGGTATGCACTTAACCCCGGGTATCATTGATGAACATTCACACATTGCTATTGAAGGTGGCGTCAATGAAGGCTCAGAGGCGATTACGTCAGAAGTCAGAATCGGTGACGTGGTTAATCCTGACGATATTCACATTTATCGCTCGTTAGCCGGTGGTACAACCATGGCGCAATTGCTTCACGGTTCAGCCAACCCAATTGGGGGACAGGCTCAGGTTATCAAACTGCGTTGGGGCACCGATGCTAATATCATGAAGTTTGATGCCGCACCGGAATCGATTAAATTCGCATTGGGTGAGAACGTTAAGCAGAGTAACTGGGGTGACAATATGACGGTCCGTTACCCGCAAACTCGCCTAGGCGTTGAAACCATCATGCGTGACGGTTTCCAGGCCGCACTTGAGTACCAGCAGCGTAAACAAGCTTACGACCGTATGAGTCGTTCAGAGCGCAATAAAGTTTCTGCTCCACGTCCGGACTATCGTCTGGATACGTTACTGGAAATTTTAAACAGTGAACGCTTTGTTCATGCTCACTCGTATGTGGCTTCAGAAATTCTGATGCTAATGGAAGTGGCTGAAGACTTTGGCTTCACGCTGGATACCTTTACCCACATTCTGGAAGGCTACAAAGTTGCCGATGAAATGGCTGCGCATGGTGCCAGCGGTTCAACTTTTGCTGACTGGTGGGCATATAAGTTTGAAGTCTACGACGCTATTCCACATAACGCGTGCCTGATGCACGAGCGTGGTGTACTAACCAGCATTAACTCGGACAGCAATGACTTACAACGCCGTTTGAATACTGAAGCAGCTAAATCGGTTCGTTATTGTGGAATGGAACCACATGAAGCATTGAAGATGGTAACAATTAACCCTGCTAAGCAACTGAAAGTTGATAACTATGTTGGCTCTATCGAAAAAGGTAAACATGCCGATTTTGTTTTATGGAGTCATTATCCTCTGAGCGCGTATGCCCGTGCAGAGCAGACTTGGATAAATGGTCGTAAGTTCTTTGATCGTGAGCTGGATAAGCAGCGTCAGCAAGCCGTTAAAGCAGAAAAGAACGCACTTATCCAGAAAGTTTTAGCAGCAGGCGATGAGGCTAAACAAGGCGCTAAAGATGGTTATAAACCGGAACAGCCAACCTGGCATTGTGATACTGAGCATGATTTTTGGCTGGATCACTTTACTGGTAAAGGGCATCAGCACGGAGGACAACACTAATGAATAAACTACTTACCACTGTTAGTGCCGCATTAGTTAGTGCGCTGACGCTGAATAGTGCAATGGCACATGATGAAGTTCCGGGTAAAAAGCAACAGGCTCCAGTCGTGCTTCAGGGGGGAACTCTGCACACGGTATCTAATGGCGTGCTGACCGACTCGGATTTGGTTTTCGAGAATGGAAAAATCACCGCTATTGGTCGTGATGTTAGTATTCCACAAGGTGCTGAAGTTATTGATATTTCAGGAAAACATGTTTATCCAGGCGTTATCGCAATGGATACGACAATTGGTTTGAATGAAATTGAAGCGGTCCGCGCCACACGTGACGCGCGTGAAGTGGGCGACATTCATCCTGAAGTTGCAGGACACATAGCATTTAATGCGGACTCAGAGATTATTCCGACCATACGTTACCATGGCATTACCCATTCTCAGGTAGTTCCTGAAGGTTCGCTTGTGGCCGGCCAGTCGTCGTTAATGCATCTCGATGGCTGGAATTATCAGGATGCGTTGGTGGCGGGTGAGTTAGGCGTACATATCTCCTGGCCACGGACATACGTTGTTAATACTTGGTGGGAACGTCGCTCTGCTGAAGAACAGCGTAAAGCCAATGAGGAAAATCGGCAGAAGCTGATGAAAGTGTTTGCCGATGCCAAAGCGTACTACGACGCCAAGCAGGCTGATCGCGCTATTGATTTAGATCAGCGCTGGGAAGCTATGCTGGGGTTATTTGATGGCAGTAAAAAGCTGTATGTTCACGCTGACGATAAACGTCAGTTGGAGCAGGCCATTGATACCTCTCAGGAGTTTGGATTTGACTTGGTATTGATGGGCGCCAGAGATGCTTGGCGTATTGCGGAAAAATTGGCCGAACTTGATATTGCCGTGGTTTTTGGCTCTCCGTATGGACTGCCTGGTCGTGATGATGAAGGGTATGATCAAGACTTCTCATCTCCGGCTCGTCTTGCAGAGGCCGGCGTAAACTTTGCGATTTCTTACCCTGGCTACTGGGACGTACGTAACTTGCCTTTCGCAGCCGGTCATGCGGTCGCGTTTGGTCTGGATCAGCAACAAGCACTTGCTGCGATTACACTGAAGCCTGCAGAGATTCTTGGCGTTGCCGATAAGCTGGGTTCACTGGAAGTTGGAAAAAGCGCGTCACTTAGTGTATCGGAAGGCGACTTACTGGACCCAATTGGGCAAAAGTTAACCCACCTTTATATTGATGGGCGTAAAGTTAGCTTAAGCAGCCGTCACACAGAACTCTATGAAAAATATCGCCAGAAACCTTCTGAATAGAAAAGAGGTTTTGGTTAGGTAAAAAAAAGCCCCTGTCGTAAATGACAGGGGCTTTTCATTTTTGGCATCGTAATTTAGCTATTTAGTAAGCGCGCTATAAGAGCTCTTAGCGTTGCTGGCTCAAACGGCTTATCCGTTAGAGCATCAACGCCACTTTGCTTCACATTGGCTAATTGAGGCTCATTTGCGCGGGCTGTAACCATGAGTACCGGTGTATGAGCATGCGCTGAACTGTTACGAATGTATTGCGTCAGTTCGCTACCGTTCACTTGTGGCATGTGAAAGTCGGTAACAATTAAGTCAAATTGATGTTCTGCCAAAATATCAATGGCTTGTTGGCCATTTTCCGCTTCGACAAAGCTTTCTACACCAAGGTTTTCAAATACGCGGCGCAGAACATGTCGCGAGGTCATACTGTCGTCCACAATTAAAACTCTTAAGTCTTCGATATCATAGAGCTCTAGGTGCAGTGGTTCCGGCTCCATCATATCCATGGTCGCGGTTATGGCTCGTTGCAGCTGATCCGGCGTGAAAGGCTTGGGTAAAATGGCAATAATGCCCGCTTGCTTGAACTGCTCTAGTTGATCCGCGCGATGCTCGGATGACACCAACATAAAATGTAAGGTATCTTTTAAGTCCTTGGCGTTAATAAACTGAATCAGCTCATGCGCGGTACCGTCGGAAAAATACATAGCACTGGTAACAATATCAGGTTGCCAACGAAGTATTTCTTCTTTAGCTTCTGCAATGGTTGAAGCGCCGCGGGTATGCTGGATACCGGCTTGATTCAGGTGCTGAGTAATGACTTTTCGTTGCACATCGGATGGTTCGATGAGCAAAATACGCAGTTCGTCGAAGGCTATAGCCATAATAAAATAACTAGGATTTATTGTGACGGAAAGAGTAGGGTATTCAGCAGATAAACTCAATCAGAAAATCTGTGTTAAGCTCATTAAAAAAGGGGGGAGTATGAGCGTTAGTCGCGATTTTTCAAATGATGGCAAGCAGTTAGTTATTGCCATAAAAGGTAAATTTGATTTCAGTCTGGTACAGGAATTTCGTCAAGCCTACAGTCATATTGGTGATTCCCAACCCACGGTTATTATCGACTTGAGGGAAACGGACTATCTAGACAGCTCCGCACTGGGTATGTTGCTTAATATGCGTAAGTCTTTGGGTAGCAGTGTGAAAGGTATCCAACTTGTGAATGCGAAGCCAGAGGTTCGCCGCATTCTTGATATTTCACGCTTTGATAAGATGTTTGTTATCGCTTAATGAAAGTTCTGATTGTTGATGACCAACCCGCCAACCAAGTCATGCTAAGTGGGTTAATTAGACGTTTTGGTTATCAGGTAAGGTGTGCTTCAAACGGCATCGAGGCAATTGATGTGTTTTCGGGTATGGAGCCCGATGTTGTCTTACTGGATGTTATGATGCCTATTATGGATGGGTTTGAAACGGCACCTTGCTTAAAGGCTTTGAGTGGTGATGTTCATTTGCCTATTTTGTTTATTACAGCACTGGATGATCAGGAAACTTTGCTGAAGTGTCTGGAAGCAGGAGGCGATGACTTCATTAGCGTGCCTTTCGAGCCCGTGGTCTTGCAGGCTAAGTTAAATGCTCACGCGCGGGTTCGTGAATTGAGTTATTCCCTCAAAGGAAAAAACGAAGCACTGGCTTACCACTCAAATCGCATGGAGCGGGAGCAAAATGTTGTCAGTCATATGCTGGCTAACGCGCTGCAGGAAAATGAAACAGAATACCCTTTCCTAAAAACCTATCTGGCACCAGCTAGTGAGTTCAATGGCGACTTAGTTCTGAGTAAGGCGGGTCCCTTAGGAAACTTCTATCTTTTTGTGGGAGATTTTACCGGCCATGGGCTCGCACCGGCTACCGGTGCTCTGCCAGTCTCTCAAACGTTTTTTGATTTAGCTGAGAAAGGTCTTTCGGTAACCAATATGGTAGAGGAGTTTAACCGCAAGCTGGTTAAGCTTTTACCTGACGATATGTTTTGTGCTGCCTTTGTTGCGGAGTTATCGGCAAATGGTGAACGCCTTACCTATTGGAATGGAGGCATCCCTGATGCTTTATTGATTAACGAAGCAGGTCAGGTTGAAAACCGCTTAGTACCGGAACATATGGCGTTAGGTATTTTACCACCAGAAGAATTTAGCAGTCAGGTCAGCCACTGTTTTATTGAAAAAGGCATTCGACTTATTACCTATACTGACGGTGTTGTTGAAATGATAAACCAAGACGATGAGAGGTTGTCTGAGCGTGGCTTTGAAGAATTATTGCTGCGCTACGCGCGTAAACGCGACTTTGACGGTCTGGTAACGGCACTACAGAAGTTTCAGCAAGGTCAGGAGCAGTTTGATGATGTTTCATTGGTCTGTCTGGACTGTGCGCCCACAAATTTACCTATTATAAGGCCTGATACAAACGTCACGCATCTGCCTTTTCGGTTGGTAGTCTATTTAAAAGAAGATGAAATTAGAGGGCGCGATCCGATTATTAAGCTAGTCGATTCGTTGAGCCACCTGGAAGGTATCCGGGCACATAAGACAACTTTATATCTCCTGCTGGCCGAAGCCTTCAATAATACTCTAGAGCACAGCTTTCTCCAGCTCGACTCTGGAATAAAGCAGACAGGTCAGGGTTTTGATGAATACTACCGGACACGTGAAGAGCGACTGGCAGAGTTGGAAGGCGTAGAGATAGAAATTGATATCGAATATCGGCCAAAGAACGGTCTGCTGTCTTTTAGCCTATCCTCTAATAGCGAAAACGGTTTCAATGAGTCTATAAAAGATACGGAAGAAGATGAATCGTTGGCTTTTGGACGAGGATTACAGCTTATAAGAAACTTTTCAAACTATGTTGAATGGCGTGACAATGGGCGTTGTCTGTATATTGAATATGACCTCAGCCTCCCGAGCGCTTGACCTTGTAACCTTCTTTTTTTAACCAGCCTTCAATACTGTCCCTTTGGTCGCCCTGTAACTCAATTTCATACTCTTTAACTGAGCCACCAACACCACAAAGCTGTTTTAATTTTTTGGCTATTGCTTTGAGTTCAGCCTGGGGCTTATTCAGTCCGTTGACAATAGTCACCCCTTTGCCTTTACGGCCTTTGGTTTCACGCCGCAGGCGCACAATTCCGTCGCCTTCAGGAACACTTTCGGGTTCTGGTTCCGGATCAATTCGGCCTGAATCTGTTGAATATACCATTTGGCTGAGTTGGTCTTTCCAGTCGGACATGCCTTTTACCACTTTTTCTTCGGTTGAAACAGTTCTTCTAAATCGTCTTCTTTTTTGTGCTTGGCTTTATCCCTTGCGTGGGCATCTTTCAATTCTTGTGCGATCTGTTCTAGTGCCTTTTTTATTGACTGCTGACGGGATTCTGTATAGTCATCACTGAAGTTTTGGTCCTCAATGGTGCGTAAAGCCTTTTCATAATATTGCCTTGCGGAACCCAGCATTTGGCTTTCATAAGCATGGCGGCCACGGCGTATTAAAGTTTCAATACTGATTTTTAGTTGCAGCTTGGTTAAACGCTGATCTTCGACACTAAAGACATTGCTATCGACCCTGCCCCGTGAGTGCTCATTTCGAAGAGTAGAGCGCAGACGTTTTAGACCGTTAATCATGGCAATAATTTGCTTATTGTTTTGCGGAATCTCGAAGTCTTCACTAATGAGAGAAGTATCATTGCGGTCGACACTTTGAATGCGCTCTTCGTAATCTTTTATTCGAGCCTGGTAGTCCTTTGACGGTGACACACTGTTCATATTCGTGAGCACTTCATAAGCGCGACTATTCAACACCGCCAGCATCGACTTGCCAATAGGGAAAAAGCTCGACATATGGATGAGATCTTCGATTTGCTCAAGCGAGCTTCTTAAACGCGCCATTTTCTTGCGCCGTTCCAGCTCTAAACGTTGCTTATGCTGCTGCACCGCACCGACAACAATTGCCAGTATTATCAGTAATATAATCAGTGCGATAACAATGGTGTAAATCATATTACGCTCATTAGGTTATTATTGTTCTCAGGGTAATGTTAAAGAGAAAACACCACCACCTAAGTGTCCATTATTTTTTAGTTCGATAAAACCTTTTTTATCATTTCGTTCATGTGCATTTGCGATTAACTGCGCAAAGTAGAGCCCAAGGCCCGTTCGTGCCTGTTGAACCTTTAATTCTTGCATGAGCATAGCGGCATTTTCGAGCATCGCGGGGGGGAATCCGTCGCCGTTGTCATGAACCCTAATTTGGCAGCCACCGTCATCTTTTGTCTCTACTTCAATAAAGAGTTTATCGGCGGTATAACGCATTGCATTAATGATGATGTCATTGAGTAAATTACAGATCAGGTCTCTGTCGAACCAGCCTACAGCGGTTTCATCAATTTCTGTACTGACAGCAATTCCGCGTTGTTCAAGGTACAGTTCGTTATTCAATAATAGCTCTTCGACGAGCTCATCCAGATGATGCTGATCGATATTTAGTGGCAGTGCATCGTTATTTTCACGATAAAGGGTCAGCATCTGCATTAAACTCGAGTTGATGCGCTGTGCTTCGTAATGGACTTTCGCCATTTTTTCTGTTGCACTGCTGTCAGTGACCTGTTCAGATACTTCTTCTATCATCTGAATAAGTAAACACAATGAATTTTTCATGTCGTGTACAGAGGACGCCAGTACGGTTGAAAAATCAAATGTGGGCTGAGTCATAGAAGACAGTTCCTGCAATTTTGACAAATACCACTGCTATCAGTTCTTTATTTGTCATAGTTATTAAGATTATTATAGTATTTTCTTATATCACATTTCGCAAACAGAGTGGCACGTTCCTCAATGAAATTACAGCAGTTACGCTACATTGTTGAAGTAATGAATCACAACCTGAATGTTTCCGCTACGGCTGAAAGCTTGTTTACGTCGCAGCCGGGTATCAGTAAACAGGTAAGGATGCTGGAAGATGAGCTGGGCGTGCAGATATTCGGCCGGACAGGAAAGCATCTAACTCATATCACCCCGGCAGGTAAAGACATTATTGCGGTTGCGCAACAAGTTCTTGATAACGTTCAGTCAATAAAGACGGTTGCTGCAGAGCATACTTTGCCTGATCAGGGCAAACTTAATATTGCGACCACTCATACTCAGGCTCGTTATGCACTGCCTGCTGTCATCGAACGGTTTATTCAGCAATACCCTAAGGTGTCGCTGCACATGCATCAGGGCTCGCCGGAACAAATTAGTGAAGCCGCGGCAAAGGGGCGTGCCGATTTTGCCATTGCTACAGAAGCGTTGCACTTATATCACGACTTGATCATGCTGCCTTGCTACCACTGGAATCGTTCTATTGTGGTACCAAAGTCACATCCATTGACGCAGCTGAGTAAAATAAGTATTGATGAAATAGCTCAATTTCCTCTGGTGACTTATGTGCACGGTTTTACCGGACGCTCAGAGCTTGATAAAGCCTTTTCCGAAGCCGGGCATGAACCTAAAATTGTTTTCACGGCAACAGACGCTGATGTCATAAAAACATACGTAAGAATGGGGTTAGGTATTGGTGTATTAGCGAGTATGGCTTATGACCCTAAAGTCGATACCGATCTTGTTGCGATACCGGCTGAACATCTTTTTGCACACAGCACGACTAAAATTGGCTTCCGGAGAGGGACTTTTTTACGTACTTACATGTACGACTTTCTAGAAAATTTTGCACCGCACTTAACGAGAGAGCAGGTACAAAAAGCAACGCAGCTGAAAACCCAGGACGAAATTGATAAGTTGTTTGAGAACTGTTCATTGCCGATGCGTTAAGCACCGGCAATGATTTCGCCAGTTAACATTCAATAATATTGACTGCCAAACCGCCACGGGCGGTTTCTTTGTATTTGGTTTTCATATCGTTACCTGTGTCCCACATGGTTTTAATCACTTTATCCAGAGACACTTTGTGATCACCATCGCCGCGCATGGCTAGGCGGGCAGCATTAATGGCTTTAACTGAGCCCATGGCGTTGCGCTCAATACAAGGAACTTGTACTAAACCACCGACTGGGTCACAGGTTAAGCCTAAATTGTGTTCCATCCCAATTTCCGCAGCATTCTCGACTGTGGACGGGTCACCGCCCATAAATTCGGCCAGTGCGCCAGCGGCCATAGAACAGGCAACGCCGACTTCACCCTGACAACCCACTTCAGCGCCCGAAATAGACGCGTTTTTCTTATAGAGAATACCGATAGCCGCAGAAGTTAGCAGAAAACGAACGACGGCATCTTCGTCCAGAGTTTCGATGAACCTGTCAGCGTAACTCATTACTGCCGGTATAATACCTGCGGCACCGTTAGTGGGTGCTGTGACTATACGGCCACCGGCGGCATTTTCTTCGTTAACGGCTAAAGCGTATAAATCTACCCAATCCATTACTTGCATAGCATCGCCGGACTTTTCTTTTTTCAGGCGCTGATACAATGATGAGGCACGACGGCGCACTTTAAGTCCACCCGGCAGAATACCTTCCGTAGTAATACCGTTTTTGATGCTTTCCTGCATGGTCCGCCAAATTTTCATTAAGCCGGCACGAATGTCGTCTTCGCTGCGGAACACTTTTTCGTTAGCCATCATTAATGAACTCATGCGCATGCCGTGCTCTTTGCAATGCGCGAGAAGATCAGCGGCACTGTCAAACGGGTACGGAATAGGTTTGGCGGACTGTTCTATGGCTTCTTCCAGCGTCTCGTCAAAATCTTCATCGCGCACGATGAAGCCACCGCCAATGGAGTAGTAGAGATCGCTATAGATTATCTCACCGTCTTTCAACAGCTTGAGTTCCATGGCGTTAGCATGTTTGGGCATGGTTTTGCGGCGGTGAAAGGTAATAGCTCCTTCATTGGGGAAGGAAACTTCCTTCTCACCCAATAAGTTCAGGGTCTCAGTTTTACGGGTTTGCTCCAGAAAGTCTTCAACACTGTCGGTGTCGACACTTTCTGGGGTTTCGCCAGCTAGCCCAAGGATAACGGCTTTGCCGGTACCGTGACCTTTACCGGTCTGACCAAGCGAACCGAACAGTTCGACTTTTACTCCGTCGGCGTTATTGAGATGCCCGGCTTCTTTGGCTATATGCAAAAAATTATAGGCAGCTTTCATTGGCCCTACTGTATGAGAACTGGAAGGACCAATACCAATTTTGTAGATATCAAAAACGCTAATCATAGTTATCCTTACCTGTCGCGCATGCTCGTTCTGGTTATTATAGTATTGTCGCATGATTCATGTGGGGGGAAGCAAGTTTTAAGCAAAAATAAGTGGTCAGTTCAGTGGCCGGAAGTGATTCTTACCATCGGGCTGCAACTGTTCTGATAACTCACGCAAGATACCGGCAGTTGCGCCCCAAATATTGCGGTGCTGCCAGGGAATGAAATACACTCGGTCGTAGATAAACTTGCGAATACGATAAACGTAGTGGTTACCGTGGTCGAGAATGTCAGCCAGAGGCACCTCAAAAATCTCAGCAACTTCACTTTCCTGGGCAACCAATGGTTGCTGTGGGGATACGAAAGCCACGTAAGGACGAATCATAAAATAGGATAAGACAGGGTAGTCGTGTAAACGTCCTATAACCTCGACCTGACTGCGTGGCAGGCCAATTTCTTCTTCAGTTTCCCGCAGTGCTGTATCCAGCAGGTCAGTATCAGTATCGTCAAACCGGCCACCAGGAAAACTGATTTGGCCTGCGTGTTTACGCAGTTTACTGGAACGCCGGGTGAGTATGAGTGAGAGCCCGTGTGGCCGCTCAATGATGGGGATTAACACCGCTGCCGGACGCAAACGTTTACGCAAAGGCTCATCAATTCTGCGCTCAACCGGTGGTGACGGGTAAAGACTAAAGCGACGAATAAAATCTGCGCGAGTATTAATCGTCATGATGTTAACACCGGCAGTATGCGTGACACTTTGTCTTTGGTTTCCTGATACTCATCTACGGCTGTGGAGTCAGCCACCAGTCCGCCGCCGGCCCAGCAGTAAAGCTCACCGTCTTCGGCAAGCAGCGTACGAATGGTAATGCTGGTGTCACTGCGACCGTGCTGAGAAAAATACCCCATACTGCCGCAGTAAATATTACGGCGATGCGGTTCCAGCTCTTCAATGATCTGCATGGCCCGAATTTTAGGAGCTCCGGTAATAGAACCGCCCGGGAAAGCGCCGTTAAACAGACTTAACGCGGTACGGTCGGGTTGCAGTTTGCCAGTAACTGTTGATACCAGGTGGTGAACTGCCGGAAAGCTTTCTATGGCAAACAAACTTGGTGTTTTTATACTACCTGGCTCACAGTTTTTACTCAGGTCATTACGCAGTAAGTCAACAATCATCAGGTTTTCTGCTCTGTCCTTTTCTGATGTTAACAGAGCCTGCTGGCTGGCCTGATCCTTGTGCGTATCGTCAAACCGCGGACGCGTACCTTTAATGGGTTTTGTTTCTACCTGGCCCTTGGCATTGGTTAGTAAAAAGCGTTCCGGTGACAGGCTTAAAATAGCACTCTCTGGCAGACGCATAAAGGCAGAGAAGGGTGCTGAATTGGCTTGACGTAATTTAAGATAAGCGGACCATTCATCACCCTGGTAACTGGCCGAATATCGCTGCGCTAAATTAATTTGGTAGGCATCCCCGGCCAGCAGGTAGTTTTGCACGGCCTTAAACTTATCGGTGTACTGCAGCTCGTTCATATTGCTTTGCCAGGCGCTTAATAATTGAAAAGCGCCTGGCTTTTTTGTTGCTACTGGCTGCTCCCAGAATTCGCGAAGCTCTTCTGACTGATCTACTGGGGTAATTAACCATACCGTGTTGTGCTTACGGTCGATAATCAACGCCTGACTGTAATAAGCCAGCACCGCATCGGGAGACTGATAGGTATCTGCATTAAACTCAGGGATGACTTCCAGCGAACGGCTATGGTCATAGCCTATAGCACCGGCAAAGCCGCCTTGGAAAGGTAGTTCAGCAGGGCCCGAATAATGACCTGATAACTGATTCAATTGCTCGGCATAACGGCAAAGCTCGGCTGCCGACTCGGGAGCGGGGGGCAGTTTTGACGGGTTGTCGGTTGATACTTTCAACTTACCTGCTTTGCAGCTTAAAACCAGTTCTGGCTGTCGGAAGACAATATCGTAGGCACAGTTCTCATGACTTTGCGCAGCAGAGTCTAGTAACAGTGCGTAGTTTTCATGCTGACAGCGCTGAAATAACTCAATAGCTGAGGCTTGGCAATCAAGTTCTATCGCACAGAGATCTGGAAAAACACTCACATCATGCTCGCAATTCAGGCTGGTTACTCATTACCAATATACTACCACAGCAAATATTCGCCGTTCAGTGGCACTGGTCAGTTGTAAGTGAAAACGCTATTATAGCGCCACGCAAAAGTTAACCAAGAGGCAGTTCCATGACCACCATTCGTCAGGCTGATTTTATTGACAGTATTGCCGATGCGTTGCAGTACATTTCTTATTATCACCCACTGGACTTTATTAAAGCATTGGATGAGGCATACCAGCGTGAAGAGAGCGAAGCGGCAAAAAATGCCATAGCTCAGGTACTGACTAACTCGCGTATGTCTGCACAAGGGCACCGTCCAATTTGTCAGGACACCGGTATTGTCACCTGTTTTGTGAAAGTTGGTATGGGTGTGCAGTGGGATAAAACTGACCTGACGGTTCAGCAAATGGTGGATGAAGGTACTCGTCGAGCCTACAACAACCCGGACAACCCGTTGCGTGCTTCTATTGTGGCTGACCCAGCGGGTGCCCGTAAGAATACTGGTGATAATACTCCGGCCGTGGTGCATATTGATATGGTACCGGGTAGTGAAATTGAAGTGATGATTGCTGCAAAAGGTGGTGGCTCAGAGAATAAATCCAAAATGGCCATGTTAAACCCAAGTGACTCTATTGCGGACTGGGTTGTAGAAACCTTACCGAAAATGGGCGCTGGCTGGTGTCCGCCGGGTATGTTAGGTATTGGTGTTGGCGGTACAGCGGAAAAATCAGCGGTGCTGGCAAAAGAATCACTGATGGAATCTGTTGATATTCATGAGTTGATTGAACGCGGTCCTCAAAATGCTGAAGAAGAGCTGCGTTTAGAGATTTTCAACCGCGTTAACGCGTTAGGTATTGGCGCTCAGGGCTTGGGTGGTTTAACAACGGTGTTGGATGTGAAAATTAAATCACTGCCAACGCATGCAGCCTCTAAGCCGGTGACCTTAATTCCAAACTGTGCGGCTACCCGTCACGTGCACTTTACGTTAGACGGCAGTGGGGCGGCAGATTTAACTCCGCCGAAACTGGAAGACTGGCCGGATGTGACTTTTGAGCTAGGTGATGATGCTCGTCGTGTGAACCTGGACGAAGTGACCAAAGAAGACATTCAGGACTGGAAAATGGGTGAAACCGTGCTCTTGTCCGGTAAGTTGCTGACCGGTCGTGATGCGGCGCACAAACGCATTAAAGGTATGCTGGATAACGGCGAAAAACTGCCCGTTGATTTCAACAACCGCTTTATTTACTACGTAGGGCCGGTTGATCCTGTGGGTGATGAGGTCGTTGGTCCGGCAGGTCCTACAACCTCTACGCGTATGGATAAATTCACTGACCAGATGCTGGAAGAAGCCGGTATTATTGGCATGGTTGGTAAAGCGGAGCGTGGCCCTGAAGCTGTGGAAAGTATTCGTAAGCACAAAGCGGTTTATCTAATGGCCGTCGGCGGCGCCGCTTACCTGGTCGCTAAAGCCATTAAAAAGTCTCGTGTGGTGGCTTTTGAAGACTTGGGTATGGAAGCTATTTACGAATTTGAAGTGGAAGATATGCCGGTCACTGTTGCTGTGGATAGCGACGGTCAAAACGCGCATACTCAAGGCCCTGCTATCTGGAAAGCAAAAATTGCAGACCTTAATGAAAAATTAGGAGCTTAATTATGTCGCTGGCACTGTGGCAATGGATGGCAATAATTGGAGTGCCGGTTGTGACCGTAATTGCGGCGTTGTTATTGCTTTGGCAACAGCAGCGCCGTTTGCGTTTACAGGCAGAGCAACAAAATGCGGCACTGGAGCAAGACGCGGGCATTCTTCGCGAGCGCGTTGATGAACTTCAGCATGAAGTGTATGAAAAAGACAGTCGTTTGCGTGAAACCCTGGCACGGGCTGAACATGAGCAAAAAACCGCGGAAGAAAAGCTGAACTTGCTAAAAGTGAGTGAAGAAAGGCTGACTCAGCAGTTTGAGAACCTAGCTAATCGCATCTTTGATGAGAAGTCCAAAGGACTGCAGCAACACCATCAGCAGTCGTTGCAGGCAACATTAGAGCCGTTCAAACAGCAAATTGATGCGTTTAAAAAGCAAATCACTCAGCAATACACAGACGAAACCAAAGAACGTTCCGCACTTAAAAATGAAGTGATGTCGCTTAAGGACCTGAATCGCCAAATGGCGTCTGAAGCTGAAGCCTTAACCCGGGCATTAAAAGGCGACACCAAGCAACAGGGTAACTGGGGTGAAGTGGTACTGGAGCGTATTCTGGAACAGTCCGGCCTGCGTGAAGGGCACGAATATCAAACCCAGGCGCACCACAGGGATGAAGACGGTAAATCGTTCAAGCCAGATGTGATTGTGCATTTGCCGAATAAAAAAGATGTGATTATCGATTCTAAAGTCAGTTTATCGGCTTACGAACGGTACTTTAATTCCGACGATGATCTTGAGCGCGAACGGGCGTTAAACGAGCACGTTCAGTCGCTGAAACAACACATAAAACAGTTGGGCAAAAAGAGCTATCATCAACTGGAAGGGCTGCGCACGCTTGATTATGTGTTGATGTTTATTCCTATTGAGCCGGCGTTCTTGCTGGCGGTTGACCGTGACCCAGAGCTTATCCGGCTGGCGCTGGACAACCAAATTATGCTGGTAAGCCCTACGAATCTACTGGTTGCTCTGCGTACGGTGCATAATATCTGGCAGTACGAGTATCAGAACCAGAATGCTGAAAAAATTGCGACCGATGCAGCACGTTTGTACGACAAGTTCGTGGGCTTTGTGGAAGACTTAGAAAAAATTGGTAACGGCTTACAGACTCTGGATAACCGTTATCAGGAAGCCATGAAGAAGTTGAGTACGGGGCGCGGTAATCTCATCGGGCGGGTCGATAAATTCCGTCAGATGGGTGTGCAAACCAATAAGCGGTTAAACCCAGATTACCTTGATTCCGACGAAACAAGTCCGGAAGGCATTGAATCTGACGGTGTAGATAAGAAAAACGACTGAGCCGAAGCTCAGTCGTTTATTTTTATCAACTTAAGGCACTGCGACGATAATGATCAACCCACAGTGAGGTTGCTCCACAAACCGCCAACGGCATGATAATTAAGTTAATCAGTGGGATCATCGTTAGTACAGTTACACCGAATCCAAAACCCAGCGTTTTACCGCGTCGTTTATGCAGCTCGGAACGCATGCGCGGAAACGACAGTTTGTGATTGTCGAACGGGTAATCCAAGTATTGTATCGACATCATCCAGCAAACAAAGATATACCAGAGTACCTGCCCGATAACGGGAATAATGAGTGACAATAAAAAGAAACCGAGCGCTCGTGGGATGTAATACATGAGTTTTTGCATTTCCCGCTTTAAAGTCCGGGGAATATCTTTAAACAGACCTAAGAACCCCTCGTCGCCTAAGCTTTCGCCGCTTTCATAGCGCTCTACTTTTTCAGCCAGGAGCCCGTTAAAAGGGGCTGCAATTAAGTGCATAATGGTACTAAAAATAAACGAGAAGAGCGCGATAATGGTAATAACTGCAAGCGGCCATAAAAGAAATTCAAGCCATTGAAAGAAGTCTGGTAGCCAGCTCATAAAGCGCTCCAGCCAATAATCGACTTCACTATACAACCAACTAAAAGCAAGCGAGAACAGGATAAGG
>JBNJGQ010000007.1:0-56315 GCA_051747845.1 Pseudomonadota bacterium | reverse complement strand
GCTGGAAACGTAAATAATCTTCGGCTGATGAGTTTGCTGTGATAATACTTGCTGCAGGTGTCGGCAGGGGACCACATAACCCTGGTGATAGCTATCTTCAGCTCCTTGTGATGGTGTCAGAGTAATAACCACGTTGTCCCATTTCTGCTTAAACAGCTGATACAGCTCTTGTTCGTTGTTCAGATCAGCAGCAATTAAGTCGACACCGGGGCGCACGGGTTTATTTGCGGGGGTTCTGCAAACTCCGGTGACCTGTTTCTTTAATGCGCTAAGTCTTTGCGCGACGCGGTCTGCAATATCACCGTAACCGAGTAAAAGCGTTTGCATGAAGATCCTCTAAGCGTTAATGTAAATTAAATGTTGAACAAAACAATAATGATACTGACCAGCAGCCCATTATGAGCAGTGACGCCCCAATTGAAACCCTAGTTGATGAGCTTAAAACAGATTACCACCGCTCTCAATTTGAGTCTCTTTTTAAACGCAAAACAGCGCACCTAAGCGGGCCAGAAAAGCTCAAGCTTCGCATGCAAATTACCGAACTGGCCAAACCGGCATTGGGAGTTGTTGATCTCCGTAAGAAAATTCCGGCTGAGGTTGAGCCCTATACTTTTCAAGGCCGCACACACTACTTCGATTTAACCGCCAAAAAAATATTTGAAGAAGGCCTGCGTGCTTATAAAGGGGTTTTTACCAATGACACCAAAGCAAAAATACTGGCGTTAAAAGCACACCATCAAAAGGTGGCGGAGCATAAAGCTCAGGAGCAGGAAGAACAAGACAAAGCGTTAGCCAACTTTGTGGCTGGCTATGAATATAAGCGCGGTGAAAAGCGAGTGAACCTGGTTACCTCAGTGAAAATGGAGCTAGCTGACGGCCAGATGTTAAACGCGATGACAGTGGATGTTTCACTTTCAGGATTGCAACTAAAACTTCCTTTTGAACAACAGCTGGCCGGATTGAAGCATGCCCGTGTAATTCTGTATTTTTTCGGCTTTTCAGGTGACTTTGTTTTTGATGCTAATACGGGTTACGAGTACCGGATTGTTGGCGTTAAAGAAAAAGAGACCTGTTTGTACCTGCGTTTAAAGCGCTTTGATGAGTCTTCGGATGATGAGCTCTGCGAGCTTTTGTCGGACATTGTGACCAGGTCCAGACGACGCTACAAAATTAATGTTGAGCATGTTGCGCAACGAGTTATCGCGCGTGGGCACGAAAATTACTGGTTAAATGCTATCCAGGCTTTGCCTATCCTTCTTAGCAACAACTCCAGTACCTTTGCTGTAATAAGAACAGCAGCAAACCAGACACTGCTAAATAGCTGGCAACAACATCAAGAGGACTTACTAGCAGAGCTCCTTGAACAGAAGTGGGTGCAATCCTGCGTTTCGTTGTTAAGAGATTCCCGAAAAGCGACTCGTCGACAAGTGACATTTTTTCGTATTAGCTTGCCGGTGAATAAAGTCTGGCGCGAGTACTTACTTCCTCTACAGGCATTGCAAACAGATAAGTCTTTAATGGCCACCTTGAATGCGCTACGGGCCGCTGGCTATGGTACGCGCTGTTACCAACTAACAATAACTCATAGTAAAGAAAAACAGCTTATCTACGCTGAGTTAAATTCAATAAGGACGCCGCATTGGCAAAGCAAAGCGGATGAAAAGCCGGATTTATCCCGGTTGCAGGACTACCGCACTAAGGGCGCAGAAAAGTTAAACTTGAAGCTGCTAAGTGATGAGTCCTCAGTAAAGCATCAAATTTTTCCTCATGTGTTATCAAATGCGCTCTTTCTTTACAAACAAGGTATTGAATGGAAGCCTCAGCTTGCCGGACTAATGTCGTTAACAGAAGGCTTGCCTGCGTTGTTTAATGACATCGAATTTTGGTTAGCCAATGGTGACCGGATTCTTGGTGGACAACGACTCAGCTCTCATTTAAGGCAGAAGCTTCGTCAGTCATCGGGCGGGAATGAGTTATCGTCCCGTATCCTGATGTTACGAGTCAGTAGCTCGCTTAAAAAAGAAGCGGTTATGGGGCGAGATATTGGGGAATACGAGAGTTTTGAAGAGGCGGCGGAATATATACGCTTTCTAAACGACAACAGTAACTTTGTTGCCGTGCTGGTCTCTGCTCACCCTTGTGCAAACCGCTTCCCAGAGGAGTTGAGTGAAAGTTTGTCCTATATTCACCGCTATTTACCGCATCGGGCAAAAGAGCTGGAGCACAATTTTTCCCAGCTTCAGGCGGTTATGACGTTGACTGACGTGACTCAGACTCTCATTGACCTGTCTGAATTGACCATGTCGTCGTAAATCTTCTATTTGCAGGCCTTGCAGCCGTGGCTTTCCATCGTTGGATATTTACCCCATAATCAAATGATTGTTTATTTAATAACAGGTGTTCAATTATGTTGAAATCATGGGCAAATCCGCTTTTAGCAGCAGGCTTAGGTTTAGCGTTACCATTAACGGCTATAGCGCAGGACGGTATCGATTACAAAGAGCAGGAGAAATTGCACGAAATAGCTGGTGCAATGCAGGCCGATCGTATTGAAAGTGATATTCAGACTCTGGTCGATTTTGGTACTCGTCATACGTTATCTGAAACCGAGTCGGATACGCGCGGCATTGGTGCTGCAAGACGCTGGATTTTTGCTGAGTTTGAACGCATATCGGAGGCCTGTGGTGGCTGTCTTGAAGTCATGTATGTCAGCGATACAATTTCGGGAGAAACACGCATACCAGATCCTGTCGAAGTGAAAAGTGTGATTGCTATTCAGCGCGGCAAAACAGACCCTAACCGTTATGTGATGATGTCTGGCGACATTGACTCGCGTGTTAGCGATGTTATGGATTATACCTCGGACGCCCCGGGCGCAAACGACAATGCCTCTGGTGTAGCTGGCGCGTTAGAAGCTGCACGAGTGCTAACCCAGTACGAGTTTGACGGCTCCATTGTTTATGCGGCACTGGCCGGTGAAGAACAAGGTCTGTTTGGCGGGAAAATTCTGGCCGAAAAAGCCAAAGAAGAAGGCTGGCATCTGACCGCTGTTCTCAATAATGACATGATTGGTAACATTGAAGGAATTAACGGAGTCATTAATAACACCACTGCACGTATTTTTGCTGAAGGCACCCGTATGAATGAATCGGACCGTGAAGCAACGATGCGTCGTTTTTATGGTGGCGAAGTGGACTCTCCTTCACGTAACTTAGCGCGCTACATTGATACAGTGGCCGACCGTTACATCAACAATTTAGACACTATGATTGTTTATCGCTTAGATCGTTTTGGTCGCGGTGGGCATCACAGACCTTTTAACGACTTAGGTTATGCGGGTATCCGCATTATGGAAACCAACGAAAACTATAATCGTCAGCACCAGGACCTTCGTGTTGAAAATGGTATTGAATATGGCGATACCATAGAGGGTGTCGATTTTGATTACGCCGCTAAACTAACGGCGTTGAATGCGGTTTCTATGGCAAGTATGTCGTGGGCACCAAGACCACCTGCAGATGTCGAAATAGAAGGTGCAGTAAAACCGGATACAACGTTACGTTGGGCAGCTCAAGAGGACGATAAAGAAAATATTGCGGGTTATAAAGTTTACTGGCGTTTAACCAGTGCTCCACAGTGGCAGTTCAGCCGCTACGTTGGTAATGTAAACGAGTACACTCTGGAAAATGTGGTGATCGATAATTACATTTTCGGTGTAGCTAGTGTCAGTAAAGATGGCTTTGAAAGCCCAGTTGTATTTCCGGGACCAGCGGGGACATTTTCTATTGAGTAATGAGTCGTTTAAAGCATTAACTGAGCCACTAAACTATGAAGGTGAAGACCGAAAAGTCGGTTTTGAACTGGAGTTTAGTGGTTTAACTCTGGACCAGACTATTGATGTCATGCAGCAGGAATTAGCCGGTGAGTTAGTTTCTGTCTCCAAAGCGGAACAAAAAATTGAGGTAGATGGCCTTGGTTCGTTTAAAGTTGAGATTGACTGGGATTATTTAAAACGAAAAGCGAAAGCGGAGGGTGGCGATCAGTCAGCCTGGGTGCGCGAACTCGGCAGTCTTGCTGAAAACCTTGTGCCCATTGAAATTGTCTGTCCGCCGCTAACGCTAAAGCAATGTGAGCGGTTACTTCCTTTGACGGGTGCGCTGAGAGAAGCCGGAGCAAAAGGTACAGATGAATCCTGGATAGCGGCTTATGGCGTTCATATTAACCCCGAAGTACCTTCATTAGATGCCAATGTATTACTGCGTTACCTGCAGGCATTCTCTTTATTGCAGTGGTGGCTGGTTGAAGCTCATCATGTTGATACAACGCGCAAACTCAGCCCTTATATCGATAAATACCCCGAGGCCTATACTCGTCTGCTGGTTAACCAGCATGACGTGACTCAGAAAGAGCTTATTGATGACTACCTGAAGCACAATGCTACCCGCAACCGCGCTTTGGATATGCTGCCGCTGTTTGCTTTCTTAGATGAAGAAAAAGTGAAGGGTAAAGTGGATGACAATAAGATTAAAGCTCGTCCGACTTTTCATTATCGTTTGCCGAACTGTCAGCTTGAGCACCCGGATTGGCAGTTAACCGAGCCCTGGGAAGTTTGGTGGGTGGTCGATGCTCTGGCTAATGATCAACAAGCGTTAGATTATTGGAAACAAGCATTTATTGATGCTGAGCGCCCGTTAATTGGTGTTTCAGAGAAAGACTGGAAAGAAAGGCTGGAGCAATGGCTGCAAGACCGCGAGTGGTTGTAACCGGAACCGCCAGACGTTGGTCTCCGTCCTGGTGGTGCACTTGGCTTATCCTTAAGTGCCTTGGCGCTCGCCCTTTGCGCTCGAGTGTTAGGCACCGGTGTGAACCGGACAATATTGACGCGGTGATTATTGGAGGGGGGGATGACATTAGTCCTTCACAATATAACCAGCCGCCGGAACCCGATGGCGAATATGATCCCGACCGTGATGAACTCGAAATTGCCTGGATACGGTGGGCTCTGGAGAATAAGAAGCCGTTGTTGGGCATTTGCCGCGGCTCGCAGTTAATCAATGTGGTGCTGGGCGGCGAACTTGACCAGAACATTAAGGAACTGCGTCAGTTGACTTATAACCGCCCGGGGCTTCTGCCAACTAAGCAGGTGTTTATTGAGCCTAAAAGTCGGTTGGCGAAAATTTGTAAAAAGAAAAAACTGAGAGTTAATAGTCTGCACTCGCAAATCGTAAAACAAACGGGTGTTGGTATGCTGGCTGTCGGCTGGGATTTAGACGGTTTTTTACAGGCCTCTGAGGATCAGAATGAGCAGACGATTATCGGTGTTCAGTGGCACCCCGAGTACTTATTTTATGTGCCTAGTCAGGTTCGAATTTTTCGTTGGCTTATTAAACAATAATTGAACATATCGATTATACCTACCTCAATTTATCAATTTTTTTGATCCATCCTGCGTTCCAATATGTATAACCGTTCAAGAACATAGAAACAACTTACTAAAGAGCTTTTGGAGCGCTACATGACCATCGCAAATCGTTTGTATGCAGGGTTTGCCTTTATTCTGCTATTACTTGTAATAACCACCATCGTCGGTACATACCAGGTTGGTGAAATTGATAAAACCCTGGTAAGAGTTAACGAAGTGGGTAGTGAAAAACAACGGTTTGCTATTAACTTTCGAGGCAGTGTGCATGACCGTGCAATAGCCCTTCGTGATTTAGTACTGGTTGAAAATGCTGACCAACGCCCGCCACTCAGAGACTTAATTGCTGATTTGAAATCGGATTACAGTAAAGCTGGCAGCGGTATGGCTGATATTTTCTCTGATAACGAGCTGGTAAACAGTCAAGAGCGAGAGTTACTGAGTGAAATTGAAGACATTCAGGCTCAGGGCCTGGCGGCTGCTGATGAAACAGAGCGGTTACTGAATTCTAACCAGCGCCAACAGGCGCAGGAATACGTTCTTAAGGAAGTATCACCAATTTACGCCGAGTGGTTAAATCGCATTAACACCTTCATCGATTACCAGGAAAAAAGTATTTCTGCTGGAACGGAAGAGGTGATGAGCCGTAGTGAAAATTTTGCCACCTTAATGTGGTGGGTTACTGCATTTGCAATTATCAGTGGCGGACTGGTGGCCTGGCAGATTGTCGTAAAACTGACACACACCATTGGCGGTGAACCCGAAGAAGCCGCAGCAGCTCTGCAACGCATTGCCGATGGTGATTTAACGGTTTCTACCCGAACACGTTATGAAGATAGCATGATGGAGGATGTGAACCGCATGGTGAAACAGCTACGGAACATATTGGGAGATGTGAATGAATCAGCGGATACCATTCTGAACTCATCGAATGAGCTTGCTGAAACGGCAGGGAATAACCAAAAACTGGTGGTTCAGCAGCAAGAACAAACGACTCAGGGCGCAACTGCTATCCATCAAATGTCGCAAACGGTTCGTGAAGTTGCTCAGCACACGGAGCAGGCGGCACAGTTAGCTGATGATACCGACAGAGAAACCGTTGCGGGCAGCCGTGAGGTAGAAGCGACGGTTCGTTCAATTGAGGAGTTAGCCAACCAGGTTGAAGGCGCTGCTAAAGTCATTGGTGAACTGTCTGATAACACGGCAGAAATTCACAAAGTGCTGGAAGTGATTGAAGGCATTGCGGACCAGACAAACTTGTTAGCATTAAACGCAGCAATAGAAGCGGCACGAGCGGGTGAGCATGGTCGAGGTTTCTCTGTGGTTGCCGATGAAGTAAGAGCGCTGGCAAACCGGACACAGGACTCAACTCGCAGTATTCAAAGCTTGATTGAAACCATGCGTGGCAGTGCGACTGACGCCGTTTCAGTAATGGACAAGGGCCGGGAAAAAGCCGCAGAAAGCGTGAAGCAAGCACGTTCAGCCGGAGAGTCCTTACACGCAGTAAATAACTCCGTGGCAAAAATGAGTGACATGAATGCGCAAATTGCTACTGCCGCGGAAGAGCAAACAGCGGTTGCAGAGGAAATTAATCAAAACTTTACATCAATTACAGAAGCTGCAGAACAAACGGCAGCAGGCTCAGAGCAAATTAGCGAAGCCAGCCGTGAACTGAATGAGTTAGCAAAACGGTTAAATAATGGTATGAAGCGCTTTAAAATTGCTTAAACCCCTTGATTAGAACGGCTAAAACCCCTACCATAGCGGCCGTTCTGGAGAGGTGGCCGAGTGGCTGAAGGCGCACGCCTGGAAAGTGTGTATACGGCAACGTATCGAGGGTTCGAATCCCTCTCTCTCCGCCAGATACAAAAGAAACCGCCTTAGAGGCGGTTTTTTGCTTTTCAGGGAAAGTCTCTATTGTAAAAAGTAGCTTAACTGGTAAGTTAATAGCTGCTTTACAGGTAAGCATCAAGGATGATGGTGAGTCGTTACTGTTTTTCCTAAACTTTCCTGCCAAATAACAATGATAAAGGGATATTTTATGTTTAAACGACTTTTGCCTGTGGTAGCGGGTTCGTTATTCTTGACTGCATGTTCGGGTGGAACTCCAACATGTAGTGATACTGAAACTGTTGATCTTGTTATAGAAATTAGTAACGAGGAACTTATTTCACAGCTTGGTTCTGAGTTTGCCAATTTAATTGAGATGGAAGTTGACGCAATTCGTACAACAGGGCACAACTCAGATATCGATACTTATGAATGCGCTGCCGATTTGGTTATGAAAGGTCCGGGTGGTGAAAATGCTATACCAGTTGAATATACCGTAGAATCAACTGATGAGAACGACGAGTTTTACGTTACGGTCTATGGTTTATAAGAAAGAAGGCGCCGTACAGGCGCCTTTTTTCCGAGTTATTACTCTTACATCATACTTTGTAAGTAAAGTTGTTCACCCAGACGATCCATTAAGTTCAGTTGAATTTGTAACCAGTAAGCGTGATCTTCTTCAGTATCTTTCAAAATGCCGACCAGCATCTCACGGGTGACATAATCATCAACTTCTTCACAGTACTCAATGACTTCGCGTAACGTTTTTGCGTTGTTGTACTCCAGCTGCAGATCGTTTTCCAGCATCTCCCGGACGTCCGAACCAATGGTATGAGCTTCGCGGCTATCCATTTTCGGTTTACCTTCAAGAAATAAAATTCTGCGAATCAGCAAATCCGCATGACCACGTTCATCATCAATCTCGTGGTTAATACGCTCATAAAGCTTCATTAAGCCCATGTCTTCGTATTGACGTGAATGTGATGTGTACTGGTCAATGGAAGTGAGTTCAAAAGCCAGAAGACGGTTGAGCTGCTCAACGACGTTATTATCTCTGTTCATTATTCAGCTCCTTGAATTTTTGTTTGCAGATAAACTTCATTGCCAAGACGCGATATGAGATCAATTTGGGTTTCAAGCCAATCGAGATGCTCTTCCTGAGAGTCCAGAATGTCACGCAGGGCATTGCGGCTGACGTAATCCTGATGTTGTTCACACTCTTTAATAGCTTCGCGTATGGCACTGACATCGTTAAACTGAACTTTGTGGTCCAGCTCCAGCATTTCTCTGGGATCTTCGCCAACGTATAATTTGCCAAGCTCCTGCAAATTAGGGATACCTTCTAAAAACAGAATGCGTTCGATGAGAACGTCCGCATGTTTCATTTCATTGATAGAAGCTTTGTAGACAGGTTTGTTCAGGCTTTCAAAGCCCCAGTTGCGATACATGCGGGCATGAAGAAAGTACTGGTTTATGGCGGTAAGTTTTAGCGTCAATATTTTATTCAGTTGCTGGATGACTTTAGCATCACCTTTCATAGCCGTATTACTCCTTAATTCATTAGGTATGAATTAAGTGTAGCATACGGAAACTGGAAGTTGAGTCTCTTTACCTGCTTGGTTGGATCGTTGTTCGAGAGCTTCATGAAGTACGTCTTTGGCGCAAGTTTTACAGCATCCACACTGAGAGGCCACACCATATTGTTGGCGCAGGTCTCGCATAGAATTCACCTCACCAGAAACTACCGCCTGATGAATGGCTTTATCATTAACGCCCTTACAAAGACATACGTACATAGACTATCACCTCAGTTAGTAATGATAGTCTATTTTAAATGCGAACGATTTGCAATAGTGTTTTATTGCGGTGCGATGAACCCGGTCTTCAATAAGTACAGGGTATAGAGCAGGTACAGGCAAATAAAGATAAAACCATGTACGCGGTTAATCCGTCCCTGACGGGCTTTGCGGATACCAAATACCATCAGTAATAACGTTAGTATTGCCATTGCAACCCAGTCACGGCTTAACACGAGCGGCTCAAGTGACACCGGTTCAATAGCGCCGGCAATACCGACAACAGCCAGCGTGTTAAACATATTGGAACCAATAACGTTACCCAGAGCCAGGTCATGTTCGTTCTTGCGGGTGGCGGCAATTGCCGAAGCTAATTCAGGTAAAGAAGTACCAATAGCGACCACGGTCAGGCCGATGACTAAGTCACTGACACCAAGTGATACGGCGATGTTGACCGCACCCCAGACTAAAGCGCGCGAACTAACAATAAGCAGCAACAGTCCAACAATAAGCCAGATAATAGCGGGCTTCATAGGTAAAGGATGAGAGTCAATTTCTTGCGTGTATTCAGCTGCTAAGCTGTCGTCACTGCTTTTAGAGCCTATCCATACAGACCAGCCCATATAGCCAAGGAATACAATCAGTAAAATTACAGCTTCAAGTCGTGTTATTTGATAATCGAGAAGGAAAACCGCGCTTAACAGGGTAATGGCTATTAGAACTGGCATTTCGCGACGAATAACCACTGACTTTACAGCGATAGGCGCAAGCAGGGCGGTTATACCTAAAACCAGAGCTATGTTGGTAATGTTAGAGCCGTACGCATTACCCAAGGCTAAAGCCGGGTTACCCTGCATAGAGGCTAAGGCAGACACCACCATTTCAGGGGCTGACGTGCCAAAGCCAATAATGACCATACCGATAACCAGAGGCGCCATGCCCAGGTGTCGCGCGACTGCAGCTGCGCCTTCAACAAAGCGGTCAGCGCTCCAGACTAAAACCACTAATCCCAGAACAACCGCAACAATCGATAATGTCATAACACCCTGTTCCTGTTAAAAAGAAAGGGCGATAGTTTAACGCAGAGTTTCCTTAATAGCATCAATACTTGTTGGGTCGTCAATGGTAGACGGAACGGCTACGTCATCACCTTGCAGAACCTGCCGAATAAGACGTCGTAATATTTTTCCCGAGCGAGTTTTAGGTAACCTGGGAACAATATGTAAGGTCTTCAGGCAGGCAATTGCGCCAATTTCGGACCGAATCGACTGAATGAGCTCTTGTTGTAGCTGCTCATGACCAATGGTGGATGAGTTTTTAAGAATGACAAAACCAACCGGCAGCTCCCCTTTGAGTTCATCAGGTTGGGCAACCACGGCGCATTCTGCTACGTCTTTATGGCTGGCCAGAATCTCTTCCATTTCGCCGGTTGACAAGCGGTGACCAGCAACGTTAATCACATCGTCCGTGCGGCCCATAATAAAAACATAGCCTTCGTCATCTATGTAACCACCGTCGCCACTGCAATAATAACCTGAGAATGCATTCAAGTAGCTGCCCTGTAGGCGTTCCTCGTCACCCCAAATGGTGGTTAAGCAGCCTGGAGGTAAAGGTAAGCGCACACAAATAGCGCCTTCTTCTTTACTGCCTAAACTTTTTCCTAACGGATCCAGTACGCTGATCTCGTAGCCCGGAACCGGGAAGGTTGAAGAGCCGGGTTTTACTTTAACGGCGCCAATACCCACCGGGTTGGCGCTCATAGGCCAGCCACTTTCTGTCTGCCACCAATGGTCGTAAACCGGCAAGTCGGTGAGTTCGGTCGTCCATTCGTGCGTGGCAGGGTCTAAACGCTCGCCAGCCATGTAAATACGTTGCAGTGAGCTAATGTCATAGCGGCTGAGGTGCTCGCCTTCGGGGTCTTCTTTTTTAATGGCACGGAACGCTGTTGGTGCTGAGAAAATAGCACTGACTTTATAGTCCTGGACAATGCGCCAGAAGGCTCCGGCATCGGGTGTATTAACCGGCTTTCCTTCATAAAGAATGCTGCTGCAGCCAAAAATCAGAGGTCCATAAACGATGTAAGAATGGCCAACTACCCAGCCAACATCAGACGCTGTAAAGAAGACTTCTCCGGGGTTTAGCCCATAAACGTAATTCATTGAAAAGTTTAAAGCGACAGCGTACCCACCGTGGTCGCGGACCACCCCTTTGGGTTTGCCGGTGGTGCCTGAGGTATAAAGAATATAAAGCGGGTGGGTTGCCGGCAGGGGTACAGCCGCGGCAGGGCGGGCTTTTTCCATCGCCTGTGCCCAGTCGGTGTCCTGGCCGTCCTGCATTTCAGCCTGGCATTGTTCGCGCTGATAGACAATGGTACGGGGTTTATGCTGTGCTTCTGCCAGTGCTTTATCAACAATAGGTTTATAAGGTAGAACTTTGCTACCTTCAATACCACATGAGGCTGTAACGATGAGTTTTGGTGCTGCATCGTCAATACGCACTGCCAGTTCGTGTGCGGCAAAGCCACCAAAAACGACCGAATGAATCGCACCAATTCTCGCACAGGCCAGCATGGTAATGGCTGCCTGGGGGATCATCGGTAGATAAATAATGACCCGGTCGCCTTTTTCTACGCCTTGTTGTTTCAATACATCGGCGAAGCAGGCAACCTCATGATGTAATTCGTTAAAGGTGTAGCTTGCTTTACTTTGAGTAACCGGAGAGTCGTAATATAGAGCGACTTGCTCGCCGCGGCCCGCGTTAATCTGAGCATCGAGTGCTAAGTAACTGACATTAATTTCGCCGTCCGGGAACCAGTCTGCCATGCCATTTTTCCTGACATGTGCAGCCACTTTAGGTGGTTTAAACCAATCCAAGCGACGCGCCTGGTCAAGCCAGAATCCCTCAGGATCTTGTTGAGCTTCTGAATAGACTTTCTTATAGGGTTGCATAGCACTACCTCAAATCCTTTTATGCAGAGCCTTTAAGCATATTCTGTTGGCTTAAATTTCCTATTCGACTTAGGTCTAAGTTGCTTTTGATCTCAATCCTTATTACCAGAACCTCAGTCGTCTCAACAGTAAAAATTCAACAATGGCAATAATGACTAGAGAGCCACAAAAGATCATAAAGGCATCGGCATTTTCAACACCGGGCATGCCGCCAATATTAATGCCGAAAACACCGGTTAAGAAGCTAAGTGGTAAAAACACACCGGCAATAACGGAGAGCCAGTAGGTATTGCGGTTCATTTTTTCTGCTATGGCCTGCTGCAGTTGCTCGCGTTGCATCCACACTTGTTCGAGCATTAAATCAATTTGTTCGAAAAGCCGCTGGGTTGTGTCGCGTTCGTTGATTAACCACTGGTGTAACTCGGGTGTCATGACTTTTTCAGCTTCGGTACTGAGTTTTTCTAAGGCCGCCAGCTGAGGGCGGATAAAACGGTTTAGACGTAATAGCCGACGGTGCAAGGCTGTGAGCTTTATCTGAACCGATGCGGTGTCATCAAAGCCTTCACCTTCAATGGCTTCAAGCTGCTCCTCCGCCGATGAAACAACATCTTCAATGCGCAAGTTTATTTGCTCAATGAGCGCGACGATAAAGTCGTGTAATGACTCAGGTCCCATCTGTTGCTGGAGTTGTTCTCTTAGCTTTGCTATGGATAAAAATGGGCGTTTACGGAAGCTGTATAAAGCGCCTTTATAATACAGTATGCGCAAACTGAGCATATCTTCCGGTGACTCACCGGTATTTAAGTTAACGCCGCGCAGTAACAACATAAAACCATCGGGCAGGCGTTGGAATCTGGGTCGCGTGTCTTCTTCGAGTACGGCGTCAATGAGAGGTTCGGGGATCCCTGCCTGAGTTAGCCATTCAGTCAGGCCTTCAACGTCACGTTGGAAGTGAAACCAAGTATTCTCCGTGGCTCCGGACGGTGTGTGCAGTTGTTTTGCGGGATGTTGATTGAAATCCCAGGCATCAATTAGAAAATCCATAGAACCCTCGCTTTAAAACTATTATTCAAAGTCTATAGCGAGGGGTTTAACTTGTCATTGTTTTCAGTAAGCTTCAGTCTGGAAGTTCGCACAGTGATGAGTCAAAGACGACTAAATGATCAAAGTCGATATCAAAACCAATTTGCTCACCGGTTTGCAGTGGTTGGTGAGAGGGACCTACTGCGAGCACGTGACTGGTGTCTGCAAGTTCCAGAGTATAGAGATAGTGAGAACCGCGGAATCCACAACCAACAACAATGGCTTTCATCTCACTTTTGTTGTTAATCAATACGTCGTCGGGGCGAACAAGAAAGTTCACGCTCATATCGGGTTTATTGCTTAATTGCGAGTGTTTAATGGTGCCAAATGCGCAGTGCAGCTCTTGGTCCTTAATTTCGCCATTAAGCAGCACACCACGACCAATAAAGTCAGCTACCAATTGGTGAGTCGGCTGGTGGTAAAGTGCGTAAGGTGTTTCCCACTGGAGCAGCTGGCCGGAATACATGACTCCAGCCTTATCAGCCATAGCAAAAGCCTCTTGTTGATCATGGGTTACCAACAAAGCCGTAATTCCTTCTTCCTTAAGTAGACGCCGCACATCATGAGCCAGTACTTCTCTTAATTCTGCATCGAGGCTTGAGAAAGGTTCATCCAGTAACATGAGTTTGGGCTTTGGCGCCAATGCTCTGGCAAGTGCGATACGTTGCTGCTGCCCACCGGATAGCTCATGAGGGTAGCGGTTCTGGTAGCCATTTAGACCAATACGGATGAGTAATTCTTTAATGCGCTCATCCTGTTGGGTTTTCGACAGCTGGTTAATACCAAAGCGAATGTTATCGGCAACGGTTAAGTGTGGAAAAAGTGAAAAGTCCTGAAACATCATGCCGACATGACGTTGCTCCGTTGGCCATTGTACTTTGTCGGACGAGACGGTCTTGCCATGAAGTTCAATTTTGCCTCCTGAAACAGGAGTGAAACCGGCTATAGCACGTAACAGGGTAGTTTTACCGCAACCACTGGGGCCTAACAGGCAACCAATGTCTCCGGGTTCTAAAGACAGGTTGAGCCTGTCGACAATAAGGTCACCGGAAAGTTGGATACTGACGGTATCGATATTCAGTAGTGTGCTCATTTACTCACCTGTTTTTATCGAATTACTGCGTAAAGCGCGGGATAACATAATAACCGGAATAAGACCTACCGCGACAATCATTAAGGCCGGAGGGCCAGCATCGGCAAGCCTCTCGTCAGAAGCCATTTCAAATGCCCGTACAGCCAGAGTGTTAAAGTCAAATGGTCTCAATACCAAGGTTGCCGGCAGCTCTTTCATAACATCAACCAGAACGAGAATAAGGGCGGCTAATAACGGACTACGCAGCAACGGTAAATGAATTCGCCATAAAATACGTTTTCCGCTGGCGCCTAAGGTGCGGGCGCTGTCATCCATTTGTGGGGTAATTTGTTCAAGCCCTGAGTTTACGGTTTGCAGTGACACAGAGAGAAAGCGAACACTGTAGGCAAACAGCAGCGCTATGACGGTGCCGGATAGCAATAACCCTGGATTAAAATTAAACAGCCATTCGCTGATAGTAATAATTTGATTGTCGAGCCAGGCTAATGGAGACAGTAAACCTACCGCGATAACGATACCCGGAATGGCATAACCCATGCCGGCCAGACTGATAGCAGCCCGCAATGGTCTTGTAGGGTGACGGCGTCGACCATAAGCAAGCCAAAGCGCCAAAGCAACCGTAATTAATGCAGCTAATAGCCCTAACCAGAGTGTATTAAAGGTTAAAACCCAAAATGCACTTTGTTGCCAAATCTCAGATTTTTCTATCGACCACCACAGAAGTTGAGATGCAGGTATGGCAAAACCAAGAACAACAGGAAGCCAGCAAACCATGGATGCAACAGCTGCCCGCCAGCCGCTTAAGGGGCGGCGCTGAGGTGCTCTGGTGCTTGAACGTTGTTGAAAGAAGCGAGCCCGGCGACGAGAGTATCGCTCGACCATAATCAGTATGATGACGAAAACCAGTAAAAGCGCGGACAGTTGCAGCGCACCTTGTGCGTCACCAATGCCGTACCAGGTGCGAAAAATTCCCGTAGTAAAGACCGTAATGCCAAAGTACTCCATCGTACCGTAGTCGGCCAGAGTCTCCATTAATGCCAGAGTGACGCCGGTTGCGATGGCTGGGCGCGCCAAAGGAAGTGCGACTTTCCAGAAACTTCTTAGCGAGCTGGCGCCCAGGGTTCTGGCACTTTCAAAAGCGGTAGTCGACTGCTGCATGAAAGCGGCACGAGTAATAAGGTAGACGTAAGGGTAAAGTACAATGCAAAGTACAAAAATGGCACCGCTGAGGCTGCGGATTTCGGGAAACCAGTAGTCACCAATACTGACAGAGAATATATCCCGGACCAGCCCTTGTACCGGGCCTGCGTAGTCGAGTAAACCGGTATAGGTGTAGGCGGTGATATAGGCTGGCATGGCTAATGGCAGTAGTAGTGCCCAACTTGTCCAGCGCCACCCGGGAAAGTCATACTGACTGATGCACCAGGCTGTACTTACGCCTAATAAGGTAACCCCAAAACCAACGGCGAATAACAAGATCAAGGAATGACCGATATACTCTGGTATAACGGTTTGCCATAAATGGTATAGGGTGTCCCATTGAGGGTTTAATAACGACAAAGCTACCACAATAAGTGGTAGCCCTATCAACACCGCGACGGCAAACAGCAATAGCGTGCCACGGTTCATTTGCGTATCTCCTGATACAAATTAACGCCAGCCAGCGCGGTTCATAAGACGAACGGCATCACCGTTATTTTCACCGAGGATATCCATTTTGATATCGTCCTGTTTGAAGTCGCCCCATTGTTGCAGTGTTTCGCTCCACTCAACACCTTCGCGAACTGGGTATTCATAGTTGGCCTGAGCGTACCATTTTTGTGATTCCTCAGAGACCAAAAATTCAATCAACTTTTGAGCTTGCTCAATATTTTTCGCATGCTTTGTTACGCCGATACCGGAAACGTTAACATGAGCACCTTGTTGGTCCTGAGCTGGCCAGAAGATTTTAACTTTCTCTGCGGCTTCACGTTCTTCGGCATCATCTGAATTCAGCATATGGCCAAAATAGTAAGTATTAGCCACAGCGATGTCGCAAACACCAAAGGCTACGCCTTTAATTTGGTCGCGGTCGCCACCAACGGGTTTACGCGCAAAGTTTGAGACAAAATTTTCGGCCCATCTTTCTGTCTTTTCGGCGCCGTGGTGTTCAATCAACGCCGCCACTAAAGACTGGTTATAGAGGTTATTGGAAGAACGAATACAAACGCGATCATTCCATTTTTCATCAGCCAGACTTAAGTAAGACTCTAACTCTTCTGGGTTTACACGCTCTGGTGAATAAAAAATAGGGCGGGCACGTAAACTGAGTCCGAACCAGAGGTTATCGGAAGAACGGAAATGAGAAGGAACCGCCGAGTCAATTGTGTCGGAATTTACTGATTGGAAGGCGTCGGCTTCAACTGCACGGTGAAGTGCGCCTGCATCCACTGTTAGGAATAAGTCAGCCGGTGTATTTTTACCTTCTGAATTGAGGCGGGCAAGCAACGCATCGGCTTTACCTGTTAACAAGTTAACTTCAATACCGGTTTCTTCAGTAAATTTTTCTAAAACGGGTTTGATCAGGGCTTCTTTTCGCGCTGAGTAAACATTAACTTCAGCGGCGGCGCTAGTGAAAGACACCAGTGTCGCAGAAGTCGCGGCAAGCAAGGCTAATAATTTATTTAACTTACGCATTTGAAATGACTCCTTAACGAACTCTATATGGTCGAAACGCGATGATTATATCAAACAAAACAAATAATGATAGCCATTCTCATTTAAAAAATAGTCATCTAAATTCGATATTTGAGGGTAGTCAAGGTATTAGCTTCTGCTATTCTACAAAAGACTAACTTTCAGCGGAGAATTTATGTCTGACTTATCGTTGCTTGCCCTGATAGGTGTGCTGTCCATTTGTTGTCAGTGGTTGGCATGGCGGATTAAGCTGCCGGCAATACTACCTTTGCTCATTTGTGGCTTATTACTGGGGCCTACTTTTGGCTTACTGGATCCCGATGCGTTATTTGAAGACTTACTTTTTCCGTTTGTCTCTCTGGCGGTAGCTGTTATTTTGTTTGAGGGCAGTCTCACGCTGAAGTTTGAAGAAATTCGTGGGCATGGCCGAATGGTAACCAATCTGGTCAGTATTGGTATGTTGGTTACCTTTGTCGTTATTGCCATTTTGACCCACTTTATTATGGGCTACGGGTGGGAAATTTCTGCGCTGTTCGGTGCGTTAGTTGTGGTAACCGGCCCCACTGTTATTCAGCCGATGATACGCTCTATTCGACCCATCAATAAGCTCGCCAATATTTTACGCTGGGAAGGGATTATCATTGATCCGCTTGGTGCCTTGCTGGCGGTATTGGTGTATGAATTTATTATAGCCAGCCAGGATGTTGCTTTCCTGCACGCACTTCAGGCATTTGCTACAACCGTTGCTCTTGGTTTTGCTTTAGGGTGGGGAGCTGCTCGTCTACTTGGCCTTGCTTTGGGCCGAGGTTGGTTCCCGCATTACTTACAGAATGTCGCAACGCTGACTATCGTGTTGGGTGTTTTTGCTCTGTCGAATGCCATTCAACATGAGTCTGGTCTGTTAACTGTTACGGTTATGGGTATGGTTATGGCCAATACTCGTAACCTGAATATGGAAGAGATACTGGAGTTTAAAGAAACGCTCAGTGTGTTACTTATCTCCGCTCTGTTTATCATTTTGGCGGCCCGACTCGATTTCGCTGAGTTTGACGCGCTGGGAATGCCTGCGGTTATTCTACTGGCCATTATTTTGTTTGCTGTGAGACCTTTAGCAGTATGGCTTTCTGCCATAGGAACCGAACTGAGATTCAAAGATAAGGTTTTATTATCCTGGATTGCGCCTCGAGGTATTGTTGCTGCGGCTGTTTCGGCGTTGTTTGCGTTAAAAATGGAAGAGTCAGGCTGGACCGAAGCTGCAGCGGTTGTGCCTTTAGTTTTCCTGGTAATAATGACCACGGTAGTGTTACAAAGCTTAACGGCGAAGCCATTAGCCCGCATGCTGGGTTTATTAGAGCCTTCGGCCAAAGGTTTCTTGATTTTCGGGGCTAACCAGATGGCGCGTGCCGTCGCTAAAAGTTTACAGGAAAGCGGTATTCCTGTGCGCCTGGCAGATACCAACTGGGAGAATATCAAGCTGGCCCGGATGGACAATTTACCCGTGTACTTTGGTAACCCTGCCTCGGAGCATGCTGCCAATAATATTGATTTGACCGGTCTTGGCAGGCTGCTGGTGATGTCACCTTATAAACAACTTAACCCGCTCGTGTCGATGTATTATCAGGACTGGTTTGGGTCTAAGAAAGTGCATGGCTTAAACGGTGGTGAACAGGATTACCGTGCTAGCCATCAGCTAACGGAAAGCTATCGCAAAACGCTTAACTTATTTGGTGACAGTGTTACTTATTCAAAACTAGCCAGTCTGAATTTTAAAGGCGCAAAAATTAAGTCGACGCCCATTACGGACAGCTTCAGTTTTGCTGACTATCAACAGAAATACGGAACAAGAGCACTGCCAATGTTTGCGCTGGATGACGCTGAAAAAGTTTATATTTTTACAACGGAGCGCGAGTTGATACCTCAGTCAGGGTGGACAGTAATTGCCATGATTTCAGCGGAGCCTGAAGAAAATGAGAATGAACAAGGTGGCGGAGCAGGAAAAGACTGATGTTGTTGGCTGCCCTCAGTGTGACTGGGTAAGCCAGCGAACTGTGCTTTCAAAGCGTGAGCATGCTGAGTGCCCACGCTGTGGGTATTTTCTGGAGGGTGCCGCTGATACCCAGTATCATACTCTGGTGGCTATAGCGGCAGCGGCTTTATTCTTGTTGCTGGCGAGCTTACAAGTCAATTTTATCAGCTACTCGGTAACCGGTTCTGAGCAATCGATGACGCTGATGGATGCGGCTTGGCAGCTTTCTTTTTTTCACGAGAAAGTATTGGCCGTTTTAGTCCTTTTGACTGTTATTCTAATTCCTCTCTTATATCTTGTAAGTCTTATATGGGTGTACGGTCAGACCCAAACTTCGGGCAGTAACAGATTAAACCGATACTTCCTTCGTTTAATGGAGCATTTAAAGCCCTGGCTAATGACCGATGTTTTTTTACTCGGAACTCTGGTGTCTTTGGTTAAAATATCGGGTTTGGCGGACGTTCGCTTACTTGAAGGTTTCTGGAGTTTTACCGCTTTTGTGGTGTTACTTTTGTATGTGTATGAGCGGGCTAAACGCACACCAGTTTGGGACTATTTTACCGCCGCCGCCCGTCCCTATAAGCAGGTACAGGCTGGAGTGACAGCAAATGAGCAGGGGTTACAAACCTGTCAACTTTGTCATGCATTAAACTCTATAGACGCCGACCGGTGTTATCAATGTACCGAGCCGCAGAAGACAGCATGGTGGCGTAAGCCGGGAACAACTCTGGCATTAATTCTTGCCGGCGCTATTATGCTAATTCCGGCGCATTGGTTGCCGGTAATGGAAACAGTACGGTTCGGTAATGAGCAGCCTGCAACCATTATTGGTGGTGTTACTGAATTATGGCAAGGTGACGATAAGCCGGTTGCTGTCATTATCTTTGTTGCCAGTCTGGTAATTCCGGTAGCTAAAGTTTTAACTCTGGCAGTTCTGTTGTTACTGGCTCGCAGGCAAACTCCGGCGGTTGTCCGGAATCGCTTACTGCTATTTAAAGTTACCGACTGGATAGGTCGGTGGTCAATGATTGATATTTTTGTAGTAGCAATACTGGTGGCTTTGGTTCGAGGCGGCACAGTTATGTCGGTTTACCCTGGTAGCGCTGCGGTGTCCTTTGCAGCTGCTGTTGTTCTTACTATGCTTGCAGCTATGAGTTTTGATACGCGCCTATTCTGGCGAGAGGCACATAAATGACTGAAAATTCGACAACCCGGGTTCGCAAAACCTTAGGTATTTCTCCGGTCTGGATTGTACCGTTGCTGGCGCTGCTGGTCGCACTTTGGATGGTTTGGCAGGATACCCGGGGCTCAGGCCCTACCATTACCATTGAAATTGCAGACGCTGAAGGTCTTGAGGCAGGAAAAACTCAGGTACGGGTTCGTAATGTCGATGTCGGGCAGGTTACTGAAGTTCGGTTATCCGATGATTTCTCTTCGGCAGTGGCTGAAGTGGCTATGAATGAGGGAACCGAAAGAATGCTCAATGCTGATACACGCATATGGGTGGTTAAGCCAAGAATAGGGCGGCAGGGTGTCAGCGGTTTGGGCACCTTGCTTTCGGGGGCATATATTCGGTTGCAGCCCGGCGACTCTAACGACCAGCAGTCTCACTTTAAAGCATTAGAGCAGCCGCCGGTAACGCCCCAGGAGACACCGGGGCGACGTTTAACCCTCACAAGTGAAGGTCAGACAAGTGTTACCGTCGGTGACGCAGTCCAGTACCAGGGCTTTACTGTTGGGCAAGTGGAGCAAGCGGACTTTTTAGTCGATGACAGAGAAACGCGTTACCAAATTTTTGTAAAAGCGCCTTACGATGAGTTAGTTACTGAAAACACGCGGTTTTGGTTGCAGCGCGGCGTGTCCATTCAATGGAATTCCCAGGGGCTCGATCTAGCACTTGGGTCTTTAGAGTCGTTGCTCGGGGCCAGCGTAACCTTTGGTGTTCCTGAGGGGCAGCCGCGGGGCGATAAACTGACTGGCGATCAGAGCTTTGAGTTATTTGAGAGCCTTGAGGAAGCGAAGCAGCAAGGCTATATCCATGGCATTGATTACGTTGTGCTCTTAAATGAGTCGGTTTCCGGATTGGATAAAGGTGCCCCGGTACAATTTAAAGGGGTACGTGTGGGTACGGTCAGAGAAGTCCCTTTGCGTTGGTTCCCGGATGAGAGCGAAGAGGCGCCTTTAAAGCGTATTCCTATACTCATTCGGTTTGAGCCTGAACGCTTAAGAGGCTTGGTAGCAAATACCGATATTGAAAACTGGAAAGAGCGCTTACCTGACTTGTTTGAAGAAGGTTTAAGAGCAAATATCCGGGCGTCAAACCTGCTAACAAATACGTTGTTTGTTGATGTCAGGTTTTACCCAAATGCCGAGCAAGTTGATGTTGAGGAGACTTTCGCCGGGCATCCGGTCATGCCAGCGATGGCCAGTGACTTCACACGGTTAGAAGAGAAGCTCACGGAACTGATGGATAAGTTTAATGGACTGCCTCTTGAACAAGGATTGAACGACTTTTCAGGAGCAATGCAGTCGGTTGATGAAACCGCACAGAAGCTGGAAAGCGTTTCTGATAGTTTGACGAGCATTGTCGAGCAGCCTCAGGTGCAACAGTTGCCAGAGTTATTGCAACAAAACTTGATTCAGTTGAAAGAGCTCACAGGCAGCGTGAGTGAAGGGTCTCCAACCCGACAGCAACTCAACCAGACATTAAATGAAATTGAACAGCTTTCACGTGAGTTAAAGCCTGTTATTGAGCTGTTGCAGGAACAACCGAATTCACTCATTTTCAGCCCATCTGTTGAGCCTGATCCGGAGCCAAAAGCCTATGAATAATGGATTTATTGTCAGAGTATTAAAATTGGTCGGTCTGACCGCTATGGGAGCGTTAATAGCGGGGTGCTCTTCTAACTCATATGAAGTAACTCAGTACCGGCTGCCTCATCTGAGCCAGTCAGCGGATGCGCTTTGCCTGGCAAATAAACGCCCGGTTTTTGTGGGTGACTCTGCGGCAAAGCCGGGCTTGCAGCTCCAGCAAGACGAAACTCGCTGGCACAGTGCTCGTCAGCACCGCTGGAGTACACCTTTAGCACACCAGTTGCAACGCAGTGCCCAGCGCTTGTTACTTGCTGATAATTGCGACGGGAAGCTAACGGTTTGGGTTGACGACTTTTACGGAAGTAATGACTCAAAAGCGGTTGTTGCCGGTCATTGGCAATATCAAAGTGCGGATGCCCAAATTGTTCTTGAGGGAGCTTTTACCGAAAAGGTTCCGCTGAAAAGCGATGGTTATCCGGCGTTGGTTAATGCACTCGATACGGCCTGGTTGAATGTGATGGACACGATTAGCCTGGGAGTTGGCGATAAAGTGGCGCGTTAGAAGCGCCACTCACCACTTATTTGTATACCGACTTCGTTGTCGTAACTGCTGCTATCAATATATTGCAGTGAAAGTTTGAGCAACCCTGAAAATGCCGGTTCGGTTCTTCGTAACAGAGCTCTCGATAAGGTTTCATCGTTTTCCTCTTTACTGTGGCTCAGTAATGCCGTCCAGGCTGAACCGTCAGCAGAAAATTGACGATAACTTGTCGATACGGTCTGACTTTGGCGCGGAAAGGGTGAGCCGGGGTTACGCTGGTGATGCAAAAAATACTGTTTTTGGTTTTCATCTAAAGAATAAAAGTCGTGCTCTGCTCCGCCGTCAAGTTGACTGTATTCAATAGTCACGCTGTGGCGACGTTCAGTTGAGCCGGTCATCCATTGCGCACCCAGGGTATATGCAGGCTTGTCATCGGCTTCCAGCTTACGGTCTATGCCAAGTTCTGCGTAAGCTGAAAACTGATGAGCTCCCCAGTCAAAACCTGTTCGGGCATCGGCGGTTAACATACGATTATCCGGTCGGTTATCTGCGCTTTGCTCAATAGCGCTGATGCCGAACCACAAATGCTGAAATAATTGACTGGAAAAGCGAATGCCGTTGACCTGATAGTAATCACTGTAGCCATCATCCTGATAAGCACTAAACAAGCTAATTTTAAAAGGGTTCATACCCGCAGGAGGGTAGTCTGGAGCATAGTCGATTCTAATTTTAGGCATAGGGCGTGCGTTATTTGAAAAAAGCAGACTGCTATGTTCTGCCGGCCCCCAGCGCAAAGGTAGAGAATCAAGGCTGAAACTCCAGTCATTCAGATTATAAGCTAAGTAACTCCCGTCTAATGTTTTTTTGTGGTCACCTTCGAAAGGGTCCTGCCGATAATTCACCTGAATTCTTGCTGCCCAGTTGGTCCCGTGCATACTTCTGCTTAAACTGATCTTACCTTCTTCATAAATATCGTCACCGTAATCCTGAACGACTTGCTCACTGTCTGTTGCCCCTATATACCAACGAGTTTTAGGGCCGGTTTGAGCTTGAGAAAGTTGGTGGCGCACATGCCGTAGAGCGAGTTGTTGTGTCGTGCTTAGCTCTTTTATTTCAAGCGCATCGAGTTCAGGTAAGAGGCTTTTCCAGGTAACCGGGAACTGTTGTATCGGGGTTTTAATCAGTCCAGACTCAGCCAAAACCGTCAGACTATTTCGTAATTCGACATCACTTGCTTCAATCCAGACTGAACTGATAGCCGCAGGAGTAAGAAGTAGGCTAAAACTACCGATTATGAGCGTTTTGCGAATAAATGCGATGGATGACATGAAACTAATTTGAATCCCTATGACAAATTGCATTCTATATTGCCAGAAATTTTAACACTAAGACAACGGTTTATCTGAGCTTTTCAGTTATAATGTAAAGCTCTGGAGGTTTGGTTATGACTTTTAAAAATATTTTGTTTGGGGCGCTGTTTCTATTGCTACTGGCTGGTTGTAGCCAGGAGCCGGCAACCGACTTGCGCAGCGCTGAAGTAAAAGCGCTGGATGAAGATATGCTACCCGATGAGCGCTGGCAGCTTAGCAAAGCCACGATTGAACTCAGTTTCTGTCGGGATCGTATTAATGAATCGTTGTTGGCATCAAAGTCTGAATTAAGAGGCTGGCGTTTGTCGGGCGAAAGCACAGCCTTTCCTCCTTATAGGAAAGAGGGCTTAAAAGCATTGGCCAAACTGTTTGATGAAACCGATATTTTGCTATGGCAAGTAGAAGGCAATGTGAGCGCTCAGCGTTATCATGTTGTAAAACCTTCCGGAGAGTCCAAAGGGAGCGTTGCAGATGCCGTTTTCCCCGCGGTTGTAACCTTATCTTCCATTGCTGAGGTTTGTCATGTGGCTGTCGATGACTCTGAATATTAAGAAAACTTTATTTATTGAAAATTCGTAGAGTTAGGTTGTTATTCGTAAAAATTTTCTGCGGTTCGACAGAACTCAACTAAACTTGTTACTTAAGGCGAACGCAGAGGGGATCAGTTATGTCTATTGGATTAATTATTGAGAATAAATTGAGAGAAGCGTTCACACCAGTTCATCTGGAAGTGGAAGATGAAAGCTATATGCATTCAACAGGTGCTAATGCTGAGTCTCATTTTAAAGTGACTCTGGTAACGCCAAAATTTAGCGGGGAGAGGTTAATTAACCGACACCGTGCGGTCAATAAAATTTTAGCTGATGAATTGATGAATCATATTCATGCTTTGGCTCTGCATACCTATACGCAAGGCGAATGGGAGCAGTTAGGTGAATCAAGACGCTCACCAAATTGCCTTGGTGGCTCAAAAATAGCGACAAATTAAGAAAAATTACGCATGTCTGATGTGTTCCTGCGTTCGCATTGGTTACAATAGCCAAAATAATGCGAACAACAGGGATACATCACTATGATCATTAAGCCAAAAATTCGCGGTTTTATCTGTACCAATTCTCACCCGGTGGGCTGTGCAGAAAACGTAAAACGTCAAATTGAATTTGTCCGTAACCAACCTGCTATTTCTAATGGCCCTAAAAATGTTTTAGTCATAGGCTGTTCAACAGGCTACGGGCTTGCTTCAAGAATTACTGCTGCGTTCGGCAGTGAAGCACATACATTGGGTGTGTGCTTTGAGAAAGAACCCACTGAAAAGAGAACAGCGACCGCCGGCTGGTACAATACCGCTGCTTTCCATAAGCAAGCAGACAAAGCGGGCTTAGCTTTCCACTCTATTAATGGCGATGCCTTTTCTGACGAAATTAAGCAGGAAAGTATCGACTACATCAAACAAAACATGGGGAAAATTGACCTCGTGGTTTATAGCTTGGCATCACCTAAGCGCAAAGACCCTGAAAGCGGCGAACTATATAGCTCCGTGTTAAAGCCCATTGGTAAACAGTACACAACCAAAACCTACAACACCGATAAAGATCAGGTCCATGATGTGACTCTAGATCCTGCGACAGATGATGACATTGCGAATACCGTCAAAGTCATGGGTGGTGAAGACTGGGAGCGTTGGATTAAAGCCTTGCACGACGCCGATGTTTTAGCTAAAGACTGCCAAACGACGGCCTATACCTATATCGGTAAAAAGTTGACGCTTCCAATTTATGGTCATGCGACTATCGGTCGGGCCAAAGAAGATCTTGACCGTGCGGCGTCAGAGCTGGTTTCTGACTACGACGACCTAAACTTGAAAGCTTATGTCTCTTCATTGAAGGCACTTGTTACTCAGGCAAGCTCTGCTATTCCGGTAATGCCTCTTTATATTTCATTAATTTATAAAGTAATGAAAGAAGAGGGAACACACGAAGGCTGTATTGAGCAAATTTACCGGCTGTTTACCGAAGGGCTTTATAATAGCACCCCAGAGTTAGATGATGCTGGCCGCCTGCATATGGATGGTTATGAAACCAACGATAAAACTCAGGCTAAGGTCGAAGCACTTTGGGAGCAGGTAACGCAAGACAATTTCCATCAACTTGCTGATTATGAAGGCTACCACCAGGACTTCTTACATTTATTCGGTTTTGGCTTCGATAATGTTGATTACGATGCTGATATTGATCCAAAAGTAAACTGGTAAGCGTTGTGGGAAAAATGCTAAAATCCCATCGATAAGTGTGGAAAATATTTCAGGTTGCCGATAACAAGCACCCCTGAAGGGGGCTGCTTGTGCCGGTAACTATTTGATTATTCAGGTTTCCAGTCCTAGTGGCTGGTTGTGATGAATCTTCCCTTAACGAGTAGTGCAAACGCATATGATTACGATCAAGAAAGGGCTGGACATCCCTATCAAAGGGGCGCCCCAGCAAAAACTATCCGACGGTAAGGCTGTGACGACAGTCGCCACCCTAGGTGAAGAGTACGTGGGTATGCGCCCAACCATGCACGTGAAAGAAGGTGACCAGGTCAAAAAGGGTCAGCTGATTTTCGAGGATAAGAAAAACCCTGGTGTCAAATACACAGCCCCTGGTGCTGGTGTAGTTAAAGACATCCTGCGTGGTGAGCGCCGAGTACTGCAGGCCGTTGTTATTGAATTGAAAGGTGATGACAAAGTCACTTTTGATAAGTTTGATAGCGATAAACTTAACTCATTAGGTCGTGAAAAAGTTCAGGACATTTTGGTTGAGTCTGGTCAGTGGCCTGCGCTTCGCACCCGTCCTTACAGTAAAGCTCCGGCATTAGACGCAGAAGCAAGTGCTATCTTCGTCAATGCAATGGACACCAATCCATTAACTGGTGACCCAACTTTATTTATAAATGAAGAAAAGCAGGCCTTTATCGACGGTTTAAATGTATTGTCTAACCTGACAGAAGGTAAGCTATTCGTTTGTAAAGCGGGTGATGCGGAAGTTGACACTGGTAATGCTGATGTCACTTTAGAGTCCTTTTCTGGTCCTCATCCTGCTGGTTTGGTTGGTACCCATATACACTTCTTACAGCCTGCAAGCATTAAACGTCCGGTATGGCACATAGGCTATCAAGACGTCATTGCGTACGGTAAATTATTTACCACAGGTGAAGTTTTTACTGACCGTGTAGTGGCAGTTGCTGGTGAAGGTGTTAAAGAACCTCGCTTGATGCGTACGCGTTTAGGTGCAAACCTGCATGAGTTAACTGACGGTGAGCTCAATGGTGACAACTTGAGAATCATTTCAGGCTCAGTTTTGCATGGTCACACAGCAGATGACGACCATGCCTGGTTAGGTCGCTTCCACAATCAGGTCAGTGTGATTCCCGAAGGTAACTATAAAGAATTCCTGGGCTGGATACGTCCGGGCTCTGATTTACATTCGGTTACCCGCGCATACGCAGGACACTTCAATCCGAAAAAACTTTTCAGCCTGACAACATCGCTGAATGGTTCTTCACGTTCAATGGTACCTATTGGCAATTACGAACGAGTAATGCCACTAGATATTCTACCGACACTGTTATTGCGTGATCTGCTATCAGGAGACACTGATGAAGGTCAGCAACTAGGTTGTCTGGAGTTGGACGAAGAAGATCTCGCATTGTGCACTTATGTTTGCCCTGGGAAATATGAATATGGCCCGGTGCTGCGTGACTGTCTCACTAAGATTGAGAAAGAAGGCTAACCCATGAGCTTGAAAGACACTCTCGAGCGTATTGAACCGCACTTCGAAGAAGGCGGTAAATACGAGAAGTGGTACGCGCTTTACGAAGCCGTAGCCACTGTTTTGTACACACCTGGTACCGTGACTAAGTCGGCTACGCACGTTCGTGACCGTATCGACCTTAAGCGCATTATGATTTTGGTGTGGATGATGACCTTCCCGGCAATGTTCTGGGGTATGTATAACGTTGGTAACCAGGCTGCTATGGCTCTGGTAAACGGCTATGAGCTGGCAGACGTTTGGCAGGTTGGTTTGTTCCATCTGCTTGGTGGCGAATTGGGGGCTGACTCCGGTTGGATTGCCAAGATGTGGTATGGCGCCTGCTTCTATCTGCCAATTTACGCCGTGACCTTTATTGTCGGTGGTTTCTGGGAAGTATTGTTTGCGTCAATTCGTAAGCACGAAGTTAACGAAGGTTTCTTTGTTACCTCGGTTTTATTCTCATTGATTTTACCGGCAACTACGCCGTTATGGCAGGTTGCTCTGGGTATTACCTTCGGTGTCGTTATTGGTAAGGAAATTTTCGGTGGTACTGGCCGTAACTTCCTGAACCCGGCACTAACAGGTCGTGCATTTTTATACTTTGCATACCCGGCAAGCATGTCCGGTGATTCTATCTGGACCGCAGTTGATGGTTTTTCAGGTGCGACTAACCTGGGTAAAGCAGCTCTGGGTGACATGGATTACGGCAACACCGAACTTTGGTGGGATGCGTTCCTTGGAAACATTCAGGGCTCAGTAGGTGAAGTTTCTACTCTGTTAATTTTGATTGGCGGTTTAGCATTAATTTATTTCCGTATAGCCTCCTGGCGTATCGTATTGGGTACTTTTGTCGGTATGGTTCTGTTCTCCGGATTACTGAACCTGATTGGCAGCGAGACAAACCCAATGTTCGCGATGCCTTGGTATTGGCACTTAGTATTGGGTGGTTTTGCCTTTGCAATGATGTTTATGGCAACGGACCCGGTTTCTGCGTCCTTTACTAATAAAGGGAAGTTCGCGTACGGCTTGTTGATTGGTTTTATGACGGTCATGATCCGTGTTATCAACCCGGCATTCCCGGAAGGCATCATGTTGGCCATTTTATTTGCTAACGTATTTGCACCGTTATTTGACCACTTTGTAGCACAGGCAAATATCAAACGGAGGTTAGCGCGCAATGGCTAAGAAAAATGAGAGTTTAGGCAAGACCGTTGGTGTCGTGCTGGCGCTTTGCCTGGTTTGTTCAATTGTTGTTTCTGGTGCTGCTATTGGTCTGAAGCCAATGCAGGAAAAGAACGCTGCACTTGATATGCAGAAAAACGTTCTGGATGCAGCGGGTATTCTGGAAGCCGATACTGATATCATTGAAACTTACAATCAACGCATTGACACCATGGTTGTCAGTCTTGAAGATTTAAGTGTGAAAGATGATGTTGACCCAACATCGTTCAGTAATCGTAAAGCAGCTGGTGACCCTGAAACCAGCAAAAAGCTTGAGAAAAAGAACGATCCAGCGGGCATCGGCACACGTGAAAACTTAACTCAGATATATTTGGTTAAGAGTGAGTCTGGTGAAACAACCGGTCTGGTGCTGCATATACGTGGCCAGGGTCTGTGGGGAACCATGTACGGACTGCTGGCGTTAGAAGACGACTTTGACACCGTTAAAGGCGTTAACTTCTATGAACACGCGGAAACACCAGGACTAGGCGGCGAAATTACGAATCCTAACTGGGTTAAATCTTGGGAAGGTAAAGAAGTTTACGGTGAGGACGGTAACGTTCAGTTTGAAGTAGTGAAAGGCGGCGCTAGCGATAAGCATGAAGTTGATGCTTTATCTGGTGCAACTTTGACTAGTAATGGTGTTGAATACCTAATTCAATTCTGGATGGGCGAAAATGGTTACGGTCCATTACTCAAGAAACTTCGTGAGGGAGAGTTGAACAATGGCTAATGTAAAAGAAATGAAGTCCGTTTTATTCGGACCGATATTTGCCAACAACCCCATCGCACTGCAGATTCTTGGTATCTGTTCTGCATTGGCTGTAACGTCGAAAATGAGCAACACCCTGGTTATGTGTATTGCACTAACCGCGGTTGTCGCATGCTCAAACTTATTTATTTCGATTATCCGTAACCACATTCCGTCAAGCGTTCGTATCATTGTTCAAATGACGATTATTGCAAGTCTGGTTATTGTGGTAGACCAAGTGCTCAAGGCATACGCTTACTCAATTTCGAAAGAGTTATCGGTGTTTGTTGGCTTGATCATCACCAACTGTATCGTTATGGGCCGCGCTGAGGCTTACGCGATGAAGAGCACACCGTTTATGTCGTTATTAGACGGTATTGGTAATGGTTTAGGTTACTCTATCGTGCTACTTGTGGTTGGTTTCGTGCGTGAACTCTTTGGTTCAGGCAGCTTGTTCGATGTACAGATTTTACCTCTGGCATCACAAGGTGGTTGGTTCGAGCCTGTTGGGCTTCTGCTAATGCCTCCAAGCGCCTTCTTTATCATTGGCGGGTTCATTTGGGTACTACGTACCTTCCGCACTGAACAAGTTGAACCTAAGGAGTAATGGTCATGGAACAATATATCAACCTGTTCATCCGCGCAGTTTTTATTGAAAATCTGGCGTTGTCATTCTTCTTAGGTATGTGTACTTTCCTGGCCGTATCTAAGAAAGTTAAGACAGCATTCGGTCTGGGTGTTGCGGTTATTGTGGTGTTGGGTATTTCGGTACCGGTAAACAATATTATTTACCACAACATTTTAGCGCCCGGAGCCCTGGATTGGGCTGGCTTCCCTGATGCGGATCTAAGCTTTTTGAAGTTTTTGACCTTCATCGGTGTTATTGCGGCGTTGGTGCAAATTCTGGAAATGACGCTGGATAAATACGTGCCCGCACTTTACAACGCGCTGGGTATATTCCTGCCTCTGATAACCGTTAACTGCGCTATCTTCGGTGGCGTAGCCTTTATGGTCGAGCGTGACTATAACTTTGGTGAATCAGTCGTGTTCGGAATTGGCAGTGGTGTTGGCTGGGCTTTAGCAATTGTTGCTTTGGCTGCAGTACGCGAAAAACTGAAATATGCAGATGTACCTGATGGCTTACGTGGCTTAGGTATTACTTTTATTTCAGTGGGTCTGATTGGTTTGGGCTTTATGTCGTTCTCCGGCGTATCCTTATAACCAGTGTGTTGAATCGGTAAAAGAAAGGTACGAATCGATGCAAGAGATATATCTCGGTGTAGGGATGTTTACTGTCATCGTACTGGTTTTGGTTGCGATTATCATGTTCGCAAAATCAAAATTGGTACCTCAAGGTGATGTGGAAATCCTGATTAATGACGACGAAGACAAAAAAATCGTGACCCAACCTGGAACGAAGCTTCTGGGTGCTTTGGCAAACGCAGGTATTTTCGTGTCGTCTGCTTGTGGTGGCGGTGGTTCATGTGGCCAATGTCGCGTTACTGTTAAAGAGGGTGGCGGTGATATTCTGCCGACCGAACTTGACCACATTACCAAACGTGAAGCTCGCGAAGGTTGCCGTCTGTCATGTCAGGTCAATGTTAAACAGGACATGAAAATTGAATTACCAGAAGAAGTCTTTGGTATTCGTAAGTGGGACTGTACGGTTAAGTCGAATGATAACGTAGCCACTTTCATTAAAGAGTTTATTGTTCAGTTGCCGGAAGGTGAAGAAGTACCATTCCGTGCGGGCGGCTTTATTCAAATTGAAGCTCCGCCTCATCATGTGAAGTACAAAGACTTTGATATTTCTGAAGAATATCACGCCGACTGGGATCGCTTTGGTTTCTTTGATGTCGAGTCTAAGGTTGATGAAGAAGTCGTACGTGCTTACTCAATGGCGAACTATCCAGATGAGAAAGGCATTATTATGCTGAACGTTCGCATAGCAACGCCACCGCCGAACGACCTAAGTCTGCCAGCGGGTAAAATGTCATCGTACATTTTCAGTCTGAAGCCGGGCGATAAAGTAACGATTTCTGGTCCATTTGGTGAGTTCTTTGCTAAGGAAACTGACGCGGAGATGGTCTTCATCGGTGGTGGTGCTGGTATGGCGCCAATGCGCTCGCATCTTTTTGATCAACTGCGTCGCCTGAATACTGATCGTAAGATTTCATTCTGGTACGGTGCGCGTTCGAAGAAAGAAATGTTCTATGTTGAAGATTTCGATATGCTGGCTGAAGAAAACGACAACTTCGATTGGCATGTAGCCTTGTCTGACCCTCAGCCGGAAGATAACTGGGAAGGCGATACTGGCTTTATTCATAATGTTCTTTATGAGCGTTACCTTAAAGATCATGACGCGCCGGAAGACTGTGAGTTCTACATGTGTGGACCTCCGGTTATGAACGCTGCCGTTATCAATCTGTTGAAAGACTTAGGCGTCGAAGACGAGAACATTATGCTGGATGACTTTGGTGGTTAATCCATGATGTTCCTGAAAGTATCGAACGCTAAAATTTGGCTAGCCCTTATGGGGCTGGCCTTTTTAGTTTCTTGCTCAGATGCACCAGAAAAAATTGCATTTAGCGGCGAAACAATGGGAACAACTTACAGTGTTACGCTATACACTAAAGATCCCAGACACAATCAAGAAGAGATCAAGCGTAAAGTTGATATTGTACTGGAACGTGTAAACGCCCAGATGTCGACTTACGACCCAGACTCCGAACTGTCCCAATTCAATCAATTTGAAAGTACTGAGCCGGTGGTTATTAGCCGCGAACTTGAGCGGGTAGTGACTCGTGCTTTAGAAATTGCAGAGCAAACCGAAGGTGCTTTAGATATAACGGTTGGACCCCTAGTAAACCTTTGGGGCTTCGGACCTCAGTCAAGACCAGACGAAGAGCCGTCTGAGAAAGAATTACAGACCGTTCGTGAAAGAACAGGTTATCAGAAGCTACGCGTTGAGAACCATCAGCTGATCAAGGATAACCCCGAGATGTATGTCGACTTATCAACAATAGCAAAGGGCTATGGTGTTGACAGAGTGGGCCATTTACTCAATCAGTTACGGATAAAACAGTATCTTGTGGAAATTGGTGGTGAAGTTCTCACCAAAGGCGGTAAGCCTGATGAAGCGTCCTGGCGGCTGGCTGTAGAAAAACCGGTTTCTACGGAACGAGCAGTGCAGCGTGTTGTCCAATTTAAAGACGGCGCGTTGGCAACATCCGGTGATTACCGAAACTACTATGAAGAAGACGGGCGTCGCTATTCACATATTATTGATCCGGCGACAGGCTACCCAATACAGCATAATTTAGTTTCGGCATCGGTCTATACCGACGATACGATGTCTGCTGATGCTTATGCGACGGCTTTATTGGTTATGGGAACCGATAAAGCAAAAGCATTTGCACGGAAACGTAATTTGGCAGTAATGCTCATTTATAAAACGGAAGACGGTTTTGATGAGTATATCAGCGACGCATTTAAGCCGTTGTTGAGTGAGCAGGAGTAGGAGTTTTGATGCAAACCTTTATAATGGTATTCGCTTTGTTTGTAATCGTTGTACTGGCGATGGCCATTGGTTATATGGTGCAACGAAAAACAATATCCGGCAGTTGTGGTGGTATCGGTGCATTAGGCATGGAAAAGGCCTGTGACTGTGATAACCCTTGCGAGAAACGCAAAGAGCGAATGAAGAAAGAAGAAGCCTGGAAGGAAAATCAGATTCATTGACCCTTTTAGTGAAAAAGGTTATAAACATATAACTTTTTGTTAAGTAGGAGGGTGGCATGAAACCAATAGATATTCAGACAAATGCAAACGAGCTTTATCTGGATTGTAACGCCACCACTCCCGTACTTCCTGAAATTATTGAAGCGGTATCCCATACCATGGAATCCGTTTTCGGTAACCCATCAAGTAGCCATATTACAGGCTTAAAAGCACGATATATCCTGGATACCACCCGCCAATTAGCACGAAAGGTTGTCGGTTTAACCTCTGGTCGCCTTATCTTCACCAGCGGCGCAACAGAAGGGATACAAACCGCCGTAGTTTCTGCAATATACGAAGCAATGCAAGCAGAGCCTGGCGATAGAAAAACACTTTTACTCTACGGTGCTACTGAGCACAAAGCTGTGCCTCAGGCATTAGAGCACTGGAATCGACTTTTAGGTTTAAACGCGCAACTGGTTGCTATTCCTGTGAATAGACAAGGTTTGTTAGATACGCAGTTTATTGCTCAGCATGCAAAAGATGCGGCAATGATATGTACCATGGCGGTAAACAATGAAACTGGAGTGGTGCAGGACCTTGAGCAACTAGAAAAGGTTATCCGTCAGCATAATCCGAAGGTTCCATGGATGGTCGACTGCGTTCAGGCATTAGGTAAAAAAGCGTTGAGTCTGGACGCGACTACTATTGATTATGCGCCTTTTAGTGGCCATAAACTGTACGGACCAAAAGGCATAGGGTTTATGGCGGTTAGAGACGGGGCGCCTTATACACCACTTATAATTGGTGGTGGTCAGGAGTCAGGGCAACGCTCGGGTACAGAAAATCTACCGGGAATTGCGGCGTTGAATGCGTTGTTTGAACTCATGCTGGATGACAGTAACCATCAGTTCCAAAGCGATGATACTCTTCATCGTTACCGAGCTCAGTTAATTGAAGCTTTAAGCTCAGCATTTCCTTCGATTGTATTTAATCATGATTTAAATATTTCAGTACCTACAACACTCAATTTTTCGGTTGAGGGTGTTTCGTCACGCGATATTATGGATGTTTTTGATGCTTGCCAAATAAGAGTAAGCTCAGGCTCAGCCTGTAGCTCAAAAGTTGCAAAGAGCTTTGTTCTGGATGCAATGGGGCTAGAGGAATGGCGCAGTGGCTCAGCTATTCGATTGTCTTTTGGGCCGGCAACTCAGCAAGAAGAAGTTGATGAGGCGTGTATTCGAATTAAACAGGCTGCGGATGCATTAAGAAACTCCTGCCTGATTGTTGCAGATACAAACAACGATAACGACGCTCAACTCGATGGTGTTGTTCAACTCAAATATGATGATCACTGCTGCTATCTGATTATTGATCGCGAGGCCAGGGAAATTGCCGTAGTTGACCCGCATCCTGCATTAGCCGGGCGAATTGAGAACATTGTCAGCTGCCAGCATTACCGTGTAAAAGCCGTTGTCTGTTCAGCTGCGGACTCGGTAATGAGTCAGTCAATCGAGTTGCTGTTGCCAATACTCATACCGTCTCAGTCTATTGACGAATATGATTTGTTCGGTTGGCCTAAAGCCGCTACGGGACTGTGTGACGTTGCTCCCGTCGAATGTGAAGACAGCGTTATAGGCTGTATTAGTATCGGCGAGCGCAGGTTGTTCCGTGTCGGCACGCGTAACCCGGTTTATGTTCTGAGCGAATCTGCGGTACATAAATCCCTGGTTCATTCTGACTTTTTATTTACCGGTGCCGAGGCGTCAGCTGAAGTCTACGAAGGGTTTATTGGTGAAAGTACGCTTATTTGCCCCGGACGCGATCCTGAACATCATCTTGTTTATACACCGTGTGAGTTAAACGGTGACTGTAGTGTTGACGATGGCGTTAATATTCCTATTGGGGATACCGATGAGTTTTGGCATCGAAAGGATCTTGTCATTATTGACGTTCGCGAACGACAAGAGCACGTGTTAACGGACTTGCCGTGCTGTGCAGAGGTTATTAATGTACCGCTTACCGAAGTTGCTCAGTTTATACACAGCAACCCTCATTTGCGTGAGCGCGACATTATTTGTTTATGTCGCTCAGGAAATAGAAGCCAGGTTGTGGCTAACGTACTGAAGCGACATGGTTTTAATAGTCGTCATTTACTAGGTGGTTTGGCCCTGCTTGGAGCGCCAGCGGCATAAGGGCGCTTTAGAGCTTTGTACGCTCTTGCGGCGCCTGCCACTGCAAGCGACCGACATATCCGTCTTTACCTACCAGCCAGCAACTGATGTCGTCATGGCACTGGATGTTCCAGATATTGGAATCAGACAGTTTAAACCACTCGTTGTTGTCCAGGTTAAGGGCTGCGGCACCTTGGGGGTTAGAGGTCAGTAGCCACGAACCGTTGTGTTCAACAAGGCTTAAGCTGTAAAGAGCACCGTTTATTGGTGGTTCCGACAAAGCCGTGAACTCTTCATTTTGATAATGCCACAAGCGATCTTCGTTGCTGGAAGCATCGTCTAAGTCACCACCGGCAATGTAAAAAGTTTTATCATTAATTGGCCAGACGCTGGTGATACCGGCCATTGGGCCCGCCTGCATTGGTGTTTCTACTACCCGAAAGCGAATTCCGAAAGAGCCTTTAATCAGTACTCTGGCTTTATCAGCGTTACCGGTTGCTATCATCCAGTTGTCATTATTAAACCTGGCGCAACTGCCGCTTGACGCGAAACCGCCTTCATTTGACTGAGGCGGCTCAGATACAGCGCTACGCACTTGCATCCAGTTACGACCATCGGCGCTTCGAACCATGCGCCATTCGTCACCAACGCTGTCACCATGAACCCAGGCTTCACCACTGGGCGAAAGTGCCATACAGTTAAAGAAGCTGTCGGATTCACCGCGATAACGTAAACGCCAGCTATTGCCGCCATTTTCAGTGTAATAGATGCGGGACTGACCGCCATTACCGACACTGAGTGCATAGGCGCGGCGATCATCTATTGCTTCAATGTCTCTGAAATCAAGATCTTCGGGGCCCGGCTGAAAGTATTGCCAGCTTTTACCCGAGTCTGTGGTTCTGGCTACAGTTCCCTTTTCACCGGAAAGCCATATTGTGTTGCGGCTTACAGGACTAACGCCCACCCAGTGTTGTTGTCGAACATTATCAAATATTTCTATTTCCGGCGGTTGAGCAACCGCCGGAATACTTAATAATGCGCTGAAGGGCAAAACAAGCTTGAGAATATTTATGGCTTGCTGCTGTAGCTTCGATGTCATAGACGTGGCCTAATTAATTATGCATGTTATTGAGTGTAACACGTTTCCTTTTTACCGATACGTCAGTTCAAAGTCTTCAGTTCACTGAGCATCAAAACACAGCCCGTTGTCTGAAATGCTGTCGTCACCCATTAAATACAAATAGGTTGGCATGAGGTCGGCAGGCGTTTTTAATGACTTCGGGTCTTCCGCCGGGTAGGCTTTAGAACGCATCGAGGTGCGTGTGGCTCCGGGGTTAATTACATTGGTACGTAGCTTGGTGCCCTCGTATTCGTCAGCAATCACCTGCGCCATACCTTCGGTTGCAAACTTACTGACAGAATAAGCGCCCCAGAAGGCACGGCCTTTTCTGCCAACACCCGAAGATGTAAAGACTAACGACGCGTTGGACGACTTTTCCATTATCGGAATAAGCGCCTTAGTCATGGCAAACTGTCCGGTAACATTCACCTGCATGATGTCGTCCCAGCTGTCTTTTTCAATATGGGTAAAAGGCGACAAGATGCCCAGCAGGCCAGCGTTATGAAGTACACCATCCAATTTGCCGAACTGATCCGCTATAGTTGCCGCCATATCCCGATAATGATTTTCTGTTGCGCCTTTTAAATCCAGAGGAATAATTGCTGGTTGCGGACTTTCCTGAGCAATAATTTCGTCGTAAACAGCTTCTAGCTTACTGACCGTGCGGCCGAGTAAAATAACCGAAGCGCCGTGTTTGGCAAAGCTTAGAGCCGCCTGACGGCCAATGCCGTCACCAGCGCCAGTAACTAAAATAACTTTATTTTTCAAAAGCTCAGGACTTGCCTGATAATCATGTACGGTTTTAATTTGCATAACAGTTTCTTAATACCATTGGACTGTGGTCGGGTGAGTAGGCTATTGTAACGATAATCGAGTAACTTCTCAGCAAACGAACGAAAAATCGGTAAAAAGCCTTTCATCTTAATTCATACAGGTGTATAAAAATCGTTAAGAGAAGGCATAGAATAACAAAACATAAAAAAAGGATTGGGGATACCTCATGAAGAAATTATTACTCCCATTGGCGATTGGTTCTGCTCTTAGCCTTGTAGGCTGTGGTAGCGGTGACGAAGCGCCTATTACGGAAAGTGAAGTTAATGTTGCTGCATCACGCGTGGTGTTTGATCCGTCAAACGGGGCGTTGTCTGCACCAACGAACATATTGTTAAGTGGTTCAGTTGACGGCACATTAAATTTACCTGTTGCTGATGCAACAGACATGGCTGACCCTCAGGTTGCTATTAATGCACTTGATGGTTGGGGTACTCACTCAACATTAACCTTTGATTTCTCACTGCCGGTTGACGAAAACGGCGAGCAAGTCACTATTGAAGCTGCAAGTCTGGAAGCCCAGGGCTCTATACGTGTCTTTGAAACAATCCAGGGCGGCAGTGACGTTTCGGCTGACTGTGCGGCGGCTAACCCGGCTGCGGTATGTGCGGTAACCGGCGAACTTCAGCACGGTACCGACTTTACTGTTAAAGCGACAGGGGAAGGCAGCGTTGCGGTTGTTCCTTTACGTCCGTTTGAGCCGGCTACCGGCTATTTGGTTGTATTAACCAATAATATTCAGGATTCACTTGGACGTGATGTTAAATCATCGCAGACTTATACCTTGATGAAGCGTAATGCTGAAGAAAACCCAGTGTCAGGTGATGCAAGTGCTTTAGCTTTGCAAGGCCTGGTCAACAGTTACGAAGGGGCTTTGGCGCAGTATGGCGTTGACCCTGAAGGTGTTATTTACAGCTCAAACTTTACCACACAGTCTGTGGGTGAGGTTCTGGGCGTAACGAAAAGTTTATTAGGGCAGCAAGTTGCTGCATCTAACCCTCCGGTAATGCAGGCAGTTCCTCAGGGTTATACCTTAGACGCTGTACTGACCGACGCCGGAATTGAAGATCCTAATGCATTGGCTGCGGCAAGTGCGGCGAAAGTTTATGGTGGGCAGGTTGATTTACCTTACTACTCTCCGCTGCCTAGTGCTGAGGATCCAACAGCACCACTAACAGGTCGCTGGACGGCTCAGTGTGACAGTCCTGCAGCAATACTGAACGGGCTTCAGGCTGGTGAGATTGACCCGGCTGTGGAAGGTATCAGTGCAGAAATGATTGATGACCCTTCATTAATGCTACCACCTAATGAGTGTTTTGATATTGAAGGTGTGGATGAAGAACGTCACCTGACCAAATACAATCCGGTACCAGAAAAACAGGGTGACCAGACTGTTGAAGCCTTTGTTACTATTCCTGATTTAGCAACAGCTAATGGCGTTCGCGCTCAAATGGGGCTTGAACCTCTAACTGCGCCTGAGAACGGTTGGCCTGTTGTGATTTTCCAGCACGGTATTACCGGTGAGAAAGAAAATGCTGCGGCAATTGCAGGCACTTTTGCAGTAGCCGGTTTTGCGACAGTAGCTATAGACCACCCACTACACGGCGGACGCGCGTTCGACGTTGATGGTGATGGTACCGATGATATTGATGCATCCAGTGAAAGTGGTGTTACTGCTTATATGAACTTGAGCAGCCTGCTTACAACGCGTGATAATTTGCGTCAGTCCATTACAGATCTTATTGGCTTGCGTTTAAGCCTGAACTACTTTCAGGATGTTAGCGGTACGGAGCAATTAAATGGACAGGATGTTCATTTTGTAGGTCACTCACTTGGTGGGATCGCAGGTACTGGTTTCACAGCACTGGCGAATACCTCTTTTGGTGAGAATAGCCCATTAGCAGCACTTGACGGACAGTTTGCTGTGCAAGCTTCCAGTTTAGGCATGCCGGGTGGTAGTCTGGCAAACTTCTTACTGGCGTCTGACGGCTTTGGACCGACCATTAAAGCGACTTTACTGTATTCTTCTAACGCAGAGTTCAAGGCTGCAGCTGATCAGGCTATTGCTGGTGGCGCTACATTAGAGCAGTTCTATGCAGGTTTCATGGAGCAAGCGTCCGCAGAGCAGGTAGCGCAAATCAATGCAACTTTTGAGCAGTTCGCATTTGCTGCACAAACCGTTGTCGATTCTGGAGACCCGGTGAATTACGCAAGCGATGTCGTCGCTTCTGAAACGCCTGTATTCATGATTGAAGCCATTGGCGATTCGGTTATTCCAAATGCCGTTGAGAACAAGCCTCTGGCAGGAACTGAACCTTTAGCGGCACTACTTGGCCTGGAAGGTATTTCAACCACGACAACATCTGAAGACGGTACACCGGTATCGGGTATTGTCCGCTTCGGTGGTGATGCAGAGCACGGTTCGTTGGTTGACGCCTCAGCGTCAGGAGCGGTTACCGCTGAAATGCAGCAGCAAATTGCGTTCTGGTTTGCTGCAGACATGATGCAATTACCAGTAACTAACGAAGAAGTGGTAGAATAACCTTCAGGTTATTGGACACTAAGTATTCAAAGGCCGGCAACTATGCTGGCCTTTTTCGTTTTAGGAGAGTGGTATGGACTTTGTTGCTGATATTGGAAGCTTTTTGCTAAAAGCAGCCATTATAGTGGTCGCTATTGGCTTTATTGTTGGGCTATTAGCTCAAGCGGCGCAGAAGCAAAAAAAGAGCAAAGGCGACTTACAAGTAACGCATTTATCCAAGGAGTTGAATGAACTCAGCGAACAGCTAAAAATTGAGCTGATGGATAAGAAAGCTCAGAAAAAAGCGCTGAAAGCGTTAAAGAAAAAGAAAGCGACAGAGAATAAAGAAAAACGGCTTTTTGTTATAGACTTTAAAGGCAGTATGGACGCTAAGGAAGTCGATAGCTTACGCCACGAAGTCAACGCTATTCTAAACTTAGCCACTGAGAAAGATGAAGTACTGGTGAGGCTGGAAAGTGGCGGTGGTGTCGTTAATGGTTATGGTTTGGCGGCTGCTCAGTTACAGCGGTTGAGAGAACAGAAGCTAACGGTCAACGTTGCTATTGATAAGGTTGCGGCAAGCGGGGGTTATATGATGGCTTGCGTTGGGCACAAGCTCATGGCTGCGCCTTTTGCTTTTATTGGTTCCATTGGTGTGGTGGCACAGATACCTAACTTTCACCGGTTTTTGAAAAAACATAATGTTGACTTTGAGCAGTTAACGGCAGGTGAGTATAAACGTACTCTGACACTATTTGGTGAAAACACTGATGAAGGGCGTCGTAAGTTTAAGCAGGACTTAGAAGCCATTCATCGCCAGTTCAAGGCTTTTGTGCAGGAGAACCGGGCGGAACTCGATATTGATAAAGTTGCTACGGGAGAAGTCTGGTCGGGTCAGGAAGCGAAAGAACTGGGCTTGATTGATGAAGTCATTACCAGCGACGCATGGTTGATGAAACAACATAAAGGCTTTGATGTATTGCAGTTACAGTATGTTATTCGTAAACCGCTGAGTGAGCGCTTTGCTAAAGGTATGTCTGTTATTATTCATACCTTAAAGACTTCATTAACTCGGTCAGATGTCTCACAATAAAAGGTATTCAGCCCGGCTTTGCAGTTTTATAGCTGTTTATTTAAAGGCTTTCTGCTAGGCTGTTGCAGTTTTTCAAGAATGAATAATAAAGGACGCTTATGAGCGAAAAGAAAAAACTCAGCCTGACTAGCCGCATTGTTATTGGCATGGTCGCTGGGATCATTCTCGGTACTTTTATTCGTTACGTTGCCGGCGATAACGCCTGGGTTTCGTTGTATTTAACCAATGGCCTTTTTGACGTTGTTGGCCAAATATTCATTACCTCATTAAAAATGCTGGTTGTTCCGCTGGTGTTTGTATCACTGGTTGTCGGTACGTGCTCATTAAGCGACCCCAGTAAACTGGGTCGTTTAGGTGGTAAAGCTGTTGGTATGTATATGATAACCACGGCAATAGCCATTACATTCGCAATTACCGCAGCTATTTTGGTTCAACCTGGGTCGGGTATTGAACGTGCCTCTGATGCTGATTTTGAACCCAGTGAAGCGCCTTCAGTGAGTGAGGTCATTGTTAACTTGTTCCCGGACAACCCAATTAACGCGATGGCCGAAGGCAACATGCTGCAAATTATTGTGTTTGCGCTGCTGTTTGGTATATCGATGGCATTAATTGGCAAACCCGGAGAGCGTTTGAAAGGCTTTTTCGATGACCTGAACGCTGTCATTATGAAGCTGGTTGTTATTCTGATGAACGTTGCGCCTTATGGTGTTTTTGCACTAATGGCAAAACTGTTTGCAGAAATTGGTGTGGAAATGATTGGCAGCCTGGCGAAATACTTCTTGCTGGTTCTGTTTGTTTTATTAGCTCATGGCTTGATTGTTTATCCGCTATTTATGCGTGTTCTGGCTCGGGTAAAACCGGGTATCTTCTTGCGTAAATTGCGTGATGCCCAATTATTTGGCTTCAGTACCGCCAGTAGTAATGCCACCATGCCAATTACCCTGGAAACAGTGACACGCCGCTTAGGTGTTAGTAACAGCGTTGGCTCTTTCACCGTGCCTTTAGGTGCTACCATCAATATGGATGGTACGGCTATTATGCAGGGTGTGGCAACGGTCTTCATTGCCCAGGTGTATGGTCTGGACTTAGGCGTTGCCGAGTATCTGATGGTTATTATGACTGCGACACTGGCGTCAGTTGGTACCGCAGGTGTCCCGGGTGTGGGGCTTATTATGCTGGCTATGGTATTGCAGCAAGTTGGCTTACCGGTTGAAGGCATTGGCCTCATTATTGGTGTTGATCGCTTGCTGGATATGACCCGAACCGCAGTTAATGTTACTGGTGACGCTATGGTCAGTTGCGTTGTTGCGCGCTCAGAAAACGACTTCGATGAAGAAGTTTATTACGACAAAGAAGCGGGTAAAAAGTTAGAAGAGCTTTAACTTTACTGGTAAAAAACCGGTGCACGCCTAAGCGTGCGCCGGCACTCCGGAATGAAAACGCAGTTCTGTATCTTCAGACGTAATTAACTCCGCTTCCCACTCTCTGAATTGATTCACTCTTTCCGTAATATCCGTATCACTGAGCTTTTGTGCCAGTTCCAGGTAATCCTGGTAGTGTCTTGCTTCCGACCGCAGGAGCGATACATAGAAGCGAGTAATATCTTCATCTAAATAAGGCGCAAGCTCCGCAAAGCGTTCGCATGAACGCGCTTCTATCAATGCGCCGATAATAAGCTTATCAATTAAAGCTTGTGGTTCATATGTACGAACATGGCTTATCAGGCTGGCGGCATAGCGAGAAGCACTGAGCTTATACAGTGGAATATCACGCGCTTGCATTATCTCAAGAACTTGCTGAAAGTGGTGCAGCTCTTCCCGAATAAGCCGTGACATTTTATCAATAATTTCGTCGGCATAAGGCTGTGACTCTGCTGCTTTTAATGCTTGAGACAGCTGCTTACTTTGTTGTATTTGCTGAATTCCACCAATGCCTCGGTAGACTAAGTTTTCATAGGGTTGTAAAGCATCAAGCAGGGCTTGTGCATGGTCTTTATTAACCGCATAACGGCGCAGTAATAAAGCGGCACTTTGCGCGGCCTTAAGCTCACAATGTAAGTGATCAAGTAAAATGATTGGCAGGTTTTCTTCCCTGGCTGCCTGCTGAATCCACTTTTGTGGCGTTGGGCAAAGTAAAAAACAACGGATAGGCTCTAACAGCTTTAAATAAGGTTCGACGAGGCTATGATTCACAGCGATCCTTCTTGACTTAAAAATGCAAAATAAATTAACAAACTCGGCATTGTTCTATAACAAAAGGCCTTGACAGAAAAGAGGTGGTGCTGAATATTAGACACATGGGGTGAATTTTTCAGCAGTACCCGCATCAAAATTATAACGTATTTAAGAATTCGGCGGTATGACCGCGTACTATGGGGAAGTGAAGTTATGATACTGAATCATATTTGGGGCTTATACGCTCATCCAGTACAAGAATGGAAGTCTATCGACAGTAAGCGGGAAAGCTTTTTTTACTCTTGTTCTCATGTTTTATTAGTTGCTATTTTACCTTGTCTTGCAGCTTATTATGCCTCGGCCCATATAGGCTGGAGTATTGGCGCGCGGGACTCTATTTATCTGACACAAAACAGCGCCATCATGATGGCTGTTGCTATGTATATTGGTATTCTGGGCGCAACGTTTGCGCTGGCTTACTTAATTTACTGGATGGCAAAAACCTTCGGTGCTGACCCGAGCTTTACTAAATCGCTGGAACTGGCTGCTTATGCTGCGACGCCGGTTATCATGTCTGGTATTGCCGCTTTGTATCCGGAACTGTGGTTCGTGGCTGTGGTTTTCCTTTGTGGTGTGGCTTATTCTGTGTACCTGCTTTATTCAGGTCTGCCGGTTATTATGCACATTCCTGAGGAGCGAGGCTTTCTTTATGCCAGCTCGGTAGTAACGGCCGGCCTTATTGCTATGGTTGTGCTTATGGCAACAACCGCTATTTTATGGACCAATGGCTTCGGACCTTCTTTCGTTTCGTAAAATTGGCTGTATAAAATAAAAATGCCCGGCTCTGCTAAAACAGGCCCGGGCATTTTTTATGATGAATCATAAAACTTTATTTTTTCAGGTAATGTCCTGCCAGACAGGTAACCGGAGCGGCAGTCGGTTTACCGTGTTGCCAGTCACCGCCTTCAACACCACTACCTGCGATATCAATATGGATATAGCTAAGTGGCTTTTCACTGTCAATGCCGTGGTTATCCAGGCCAGAAACTCCAACCAGAAACGCCATAGGGAACTGATGTCCACGAGGTGTTGTAGCTGACGGACCGTTATTGGACGAGAGTAAGTCATCACACAGCGTGCGACCTTTCACGAAGTCAAAGTCTTCACGACGTGACCAGGATATTTCAGTTGGGTCTCCGTATACTTCGCCAGCATCAAATAGCGCATGAGAGAGCTTCTGACGACGTGCATGACCATTAGGTACCAATGCACTATAAGGACCTTTTGCCAGAGCTGCGTGGCCAGTCAGGGTGGCTACCGTGTACAGCTCGTGCTCGCCGTCACTTTTGGCTGCTTCTTCACGCAAATGAGACAGCAAATCAGCCATAATCAGGCGGCCTTCAGCGTCGGTATTACCGATACGTACACGCTTACCACTGTGTCCGGTAATGATTTCATCGGCAACAAAAGCATCGGAACCAATACTGTTACGCACAGCACCAATTTCCGCAATTACATTTAAGTGTTCGGGTTGTAGTTCAGCTACTGTTTTCACAAAGCCGGCAACACCTGCCGCACCACCTTTATCACGGCTCATACCAGCCATGTGACCGCCAACTTTAAGGTCAGCTCCACCGGTGTCGTAGACAATACCTTTTCCGGCAAACATAACGGTACGTTCTGGCTTACTGCCATGATATTCAAGGCGTATAACGCAAGGGCGGTGGCGCTCTACTGCCATTGATGAACGACCAACAGCTGCCAGTAGCGGGTACTCGTGTTGAAGCTGTTGTGAGTCGTCTATAACGGTGACTTTAACAGCGGTGTGGGCAAATGCCTGACGGCAGTATTCCGCAAACCGAGGCGGTGCCATGCGCTCAGGCTCAGTACCTGCTAAATCACGAGCAACACGTTTACCAGCTTCTACTGCCATAGCCCAGTCTGTATCCAGTTCACCAACTAAAATGACGTTTTTGGTCGGTTCAATAGCTTCTTCGCCATGAGCTTCACGGGCTTCCAGTGGTTGATAAAGTGCCTGGCAAAAGCCAAGATAAGCCGCTAAAAATGCCTGCTTATAACGCTCGTCGTTAATATTTACGTTGTTCAGAGCAATAACCGGGTGGCGAGCGCCGGCATCTTGCGCCACTTTTGCGGCGGCGTGTGCGGCATCAAATACCTGGCGAACATCGTCAAAGTCACGGTTTAGAGGTCCGGTAGGTGCTGCAACCAGGCGTTGACCCGGCACTCCGTCAGCTTTTAACAGTAACGGCTGCTTGCCAACTCGTTGGTCGGTAATTTGTGCCTGCTGAATAACTTCAGCTAAAGCAGAGTCGTCAACAGAGTCAAAGTTTCCAATTAAGATAAGTGCATCAGCACCATCTTTTGAGTATGCGTCAGCTAGTGAGCTAACAATTTGCAACTGTGCAAATGCCATAGAGTAAACCTCTTAATCAGTTTGTCGGTTAAGCGCGACGCCAGCGGGTGCCTTCTGCACCATCTTCTAAGACAATGCCCATGTTGGTTAATTCATCACGGGCTTCATCTGCGGCAGCCCAGTCTTTATCTGCACGGGCCTGATTTCGCTTGGCAATCAGCGCTTCGATTTTGGCGACATCGTCGTCATCGCCTTGTAAAAATTCTTCAGGAGACTGTTGTAGCAGCCCCATCACTTCTGCAAGCTCAATCAAAACATGCGCTAATTGAGCCGCTGTGTCAGGAGCGCTTTCGCGGTTACGGTTAATTTCACGGGCAACTTCAAAGAGTACGCTCATGGCTTCCGGCGCGTTTAAGTCGTCGTCCATAGCCTGTTGAAAGCTTTGCCAGTATTTGCTGCGCAACTCTTCATCAGCGGTCTGTGGCGTAATATCCCGCAGTGACGTGTATAAACGCTCTAAAGCTGAGTGCGCCTGATCCAAGTTTTCCTGAGTATAGTTCAACTGCGAGCGGTAATGGCTCGACAGCAGGAAGTACCGCACCGTCTCCGCATCGTATTGTTCCAGTACGCTGCGAATGGTAAAAAAGTTGCCCAGTGATTTTGACATTTTTTCATTGTCGACTTGCACCATACCACTGTGCATCCAGTATTTTACGTACTCAGAGTGATTAGCACAGCAGCTTTGAGCAATTTCATTTTCATGGTGAGGGAAGGCCAGATCAGAACCTCCTCCATGAATATCAAAGGTGGTGCCTAAGTGTTTTTTGTTCATAGCCGAACATTCTATATGCCAGCCGGGGCGTCCTTCTCCCCAAGGGGATGACCAGCTAGGTTCTCCGGCTTTTGCCGCTTTCCATAATACAAAGTCGAGCGGGTCTTGTTTTGCTGAGTCGACATCAACCCGCGCGCCGGCCTGTAATTGCTCTAAGTCCTGGCGACTGAGCTTGCCGTAATCGTTAAAGGTGGAAACATCAAACAGAACGTCACCGTTGCCGGCTTCATAGGCGTTGCCGTTTTCGATGAGGCGTTCGATCATCTGGATAATTTCATCCATATGGCTGGTGACACGCGGCTCAATATCGGGACGAACTAGATTCAGTGCGTCAAAATCTTTGTGCATCTCACCAATAAAGCGCTCGGTGACCTGATGAAAGTCTTCGCCTTTTTCAGCCGCGCGTTTAATGATTTTATCGTCTAGATCAGTAATGTTGCGCACGTACTTAACGTCGTAACCAAGCTTACGCAGATAACGCACGACAATATCAAAAGCGACATAAGTTCTGGCATGGCCAATATGGCAGTAGTCGTAAGTGGTAACACCACACACATAAATACCTACGTGACCGGGTTTGATTGGCTCAAATGACTGCTTCTTGCGGGTCAGGGTATTAAAGACGGTTAATGCCATAATGTGATCTCTTACTTATCTATCGGTTAGCGATGAAAACAAGGGGCTTATGATACCACCGATGGCGAGGCTCTGGTACACTATCAGCTGGTTTAGTCAATGAAACAGGTACATTCAATGCAAGTCGTTTTACATACCAATCATGGTGATATCACTTTAGAAATGCACAATGAAACTGCGCCTAAGACTGTAGAAAACTTTTTACAGTATGCTCGCGACGGTTTTTATGACGGTACAATCTTTCACCGCATTATTAATAACTTCATGGTACAGGGCGGCGGTTTCGAACCTGGTATGAAGCAAAAAGAAACACGCGATAACATCGAAAATGAGGCACCGACAGCAAAGCCGAACGTGGTTGGCTCGGTGGCTATGGCGCGCACGCCTGATCCTCATTCAGCATCGTCTCAGTTTTTCATTAATGTAAATGACAATGCCTTTTTGAACTTCCAGAATGAAACACCTAATGGTTATGGCTATTGTGTATTCGCTGAAGTTGTTGATGGTATGGATGTAGTGAATACCATAAAGGAAGTAAAAACCGGCTCAGCGGGCTTTCACCAGGACGTACCGGTTGAAGACGTGGTTATCGAGAAAGTCTCAGTTAACGATTAACTTTTATGACCACTGGCTTTATTGCAGATTTACATTTAAGTCCCGGGCGGCCAGATATTCTGGCTGCCTTTGGTGACTTTTGCCAGCAACATCAGCACCTCGATGCGCTTTATATTCTTGGTGACTTATTCGATGCCTGGCTGGGCGACGACGATACCAGTGAATTTGCAGCGAAAGTAAAAAGCCACTTGAAACAAATGACAGACAAGGGTGTGCGGCTTTACTTTATGGCTGGGAACCGTGACTTCATGGTGGGCGAACGTTTTGCCAGCGAAGTCGGTTTAACCATTCTTCCCGATGAAACGGTTGTCGATTTGTACGGTGAACGAGTGCTGCTTATGCATGGCGATACACTCTGCACATTAGATACCGGCTACCTGCGTTATCGTTCAATTATCCAAAATCCTTTTTTTAAAGGCGTTATGCGCAACTTACCTTTGTCATGGCGTATGCGTATTGCGAATCGGTTACGAAAAAAATCCAGCAGTCAGAAACCCGAACTAACCCCCGCACAACTTTATAAAATGGATGCCCAGCACCCGGAAGTACTTCGTGTGATGGCAAAACATGGTGTTAATCAGTTAATTCATGGTCACACTCACCGGCCTGCGGTTCACTGCTTTACGCTGAGTGACGGTACTTGGGCAAAACGTATTGTATTGGGAGACTGGTATCAGCAAGCCAGTGCTTATCTCGTTTCTAAGTAACGTCTGCGCTTTTTCTCTCTTAACTGGGTAACATCGACCAGAACCAGTCCATCAATTGAATGGTTGAAATCCGGGTCAACACCAAACTCCAGAAACTGAACCCCGCCCGGCTCACACAGTTCTGAATATTGTTTATAAAGCGTTGGAATTGAACAGCCCATATTGGCTAAGTAGCTTTTTAGCAGAACAAATTCGCTTGTGTAATTCGTACCAGTAAAGTCAGGAACAGTAGAATAAGTATTTAAACGGTAGGGAATGTTGGCTGTAGCCATTTCGGTTTGAGCCGGGAAGTAAGTGCTGTAAAACTTGACCAGAGCAGCCTGAGCCTCCGGAGGCAGCGCATTACTGATACTGACCGAACCAAACAGATAACGGTACTTAGAGTGCTTGCGCAACAATGCACCAATACCGACCCAAAGATAGTCCAGACTGCGTTTTCCCCAGTACTGGGGCTGTACAAACGAACGGCCCAGTTCAAGGCTTTGTGGCAGGAGTTCTTTCATTGCTGCCGTGAACTCATAAAAGCCCTGGCTGTAGAGCCCGGAGTGCCCCCGGGTTTCAATGATTTTTCTACTGTCACCTAAGCGGTAAGAACCGGCAATTTCAAGATCATCCGGGTCCCACAATATTAAATGCATGTACCAGGTATCGTATTCATCAAGATCGCGCTTGCGCCAGGTGCCTTCACCAACTGTGCGAAAAGCAACTTCCCTCAGGCGCCCGATTTCTCGCAAAATAGGTGAACTGCCATCAAATTCATACAAATAAATCTTTTTACCGCAAGGCGTTTCCCCTAGCAGATCACAGGCCTCAATTGCCGCCTTGAGAGGCTGACGGGGCTCGGGCCGGGCAATGGCTGTTTGAGTAGGGAATATTGGTTTTTTGGACGTTCCTAAACGGTATAGGTGTTTTTTAAACAGCTTAACCTGTTGGTTAATACTTAGTCCCTGCTGAATAAAGGCTTCAGCCGGTATTTTTTGGCCAATGTGACATTTCACTTGTTTTTGTTGTTGGCGGAACATTTCTTTAACCAACAGCATTGTGGCTAACGGCTTATAAACCATCGAAGCGGTATAGAACCATGCAGAGTTATGAGCATCGAGTCTTATTGGCAATATATCGCTCTGAGTTGCTTTGGCTATTTTTAGAAAACCGTTTTGCCAGTGTGTGTCACGCACACCATTAGGACGTAACCGAGAAACCTCGCCTGCGGGAAAAAGAATAACGCAGCCTTCGTTATGGAGGTGGCTGTGTATGCTGCGAATGTCTTTACGGCTAGGCTTGCCTGCGAAAACGTTAACCGGCAATAACAGCGAATTAAGAGGCTTGAGTGCAGAAAGCCATTCATTGGCGACTATTTTGACATCGCTACGGACTTCACTGACTAATTTCAGCAAGGCCAGCCCATCAAGAGAACCAATGGGGTGATTAGCAATAATGACTAAACGTCCATTAACAGGAATATTGTCAATTGCCTGTGATGAGTAAGCGTAAGTGAAATTAAAATAATCCAGAGCATGTTCAACAAAGTCGATGCCGTCCAGCGATGGAGCACTTCTTCCAAACTCTTGGATGTCCTCTTCATGTAACAGGTTTCGCAAAAACCAGGCTGTAGGCTTTTCCAGCCAGGGTTTACCTTTAATTTGGGGAAGCTTGTCGTTAACAACTTTATCAACAGATAACATAAGTGCTCCGGCAGTGCAGTTATCGATATCAAAAGTTTAAGCGGTGTTAATGACAGTTTAATGACGTAAAGACACAAAAAAGGGGCCTTGCGGCCCCTGAGTGTTTAATCAACTTTTCTCTATAAGCTTAATCGTTAAATTGCTTACCGAAAAAAGATTCTTCCAACCACTGCGGACGTTGGTCAGCATTCGCAATCTCTTTACCAATAGCGAAGTTAATGTTGGTAAAGCGTGCTCCTGCTTCGTAGTTTATATCCAGGTTCAGTCCGTCGCTCGGCTTGTGATAATGTTCGGCGAAAAACTCACCCCAGACTTCACCGCCGTCTTCACCTTCAGTACGAGAATTAAAGCCCGTCATCAGGAATACAGCTGGAATGCCTTTTTTAACCAGGGTGTAGTGATCTGAACGGGTAAAAATAGCCTGTTCCGGCATGGGATCAGGACTTTGTTCAGTATCAAACTGCTTTGCAGCTTTGCTGACCGTTTCACCCAGGGTTGAGTGTGAAGCGCCAAAAGCTATGACATCGGCAAAGTCATAAAGCAGTACCGGCATATCCAGGTTAACGTTTGCGACAATACTGCTTAGCGGAACAGTCGGGTTATTGGCGAAGTAGTCGGCACCCAATAATCCTTTTTCTTCTGCGGTAACAGATAAAAACATAATTGAGCGATCGAATTCCTGCCCTGACTCAACAAATAAACGAGCGGTTTCTAACATAACTGAAACGCCGCTGGCGTTATCCATTGCACCATTGTTGATGTTGTCCTCGCGGCTCATATCTTTGATAACACCGATATGATCTGAGTGCGCTGTGTAGACAACGTATTCGTCTTTCAATGTGTCATGAGATCCGGGCAACACGGCAGCAACGTTAGGGCTGGTAATTTCTTCGTGGCGAGATTCGCGAGCCAGAGTTACTTTGCCTTCTAATTCAAACCCTTTTGGTGAGAAATCAGCGTCTTGTTCTATTTGCTTAAAAATTTCACTCAGCTCAGTCGGCGCATTAGCAAATAACTGCTCTGCAGGCTCATCGTCAAGGTAGGCGGAGCCCATCAGTTGTTGCTCTTCGCCTTTGGGAAGCCCGTTTGGACCAAGCCAGGTCATACGAGGTGTTTTGGTGTAATAAACACTGGTTTCATACTTGCGCGTTTTTTCCCGTACAGGTGTGTGCAGGGTAATGATTCCGACCGCACCTTTGTCACGAGCAATATCGGTTTTAATGTTCGCTAAGTGAGCGCCTTCCTCGCTTGGCAGGAAGCCGGGGCGACCAGTCAGCATAACCACAATTTTGCCTTCAACGTTAAGGCCGTCGTAGTCGTTTAAACCAAACTCCGGCGCTTCCATACCATAACCGACAAAAACCAGGGGCGCGGATATCTCATCTTTTTCGCTGTAATGGCTGGGGCCAGTAATAAACTGTTTAGGGAATTCAAATTCAACTACCTCACCATCACTTTCGAAACTCATGCTGGCGCTGTTTTCTTTTAGTGTACTTTTGCGAAAAGGAACGCGTTGGTAGAAGCTACCATCATCTCCCGCAGGTTCCAGACCGAGCTTTTTAAACTCAGAAACGATGTAGTTCGACGCAATTTCGTGTCCTTCGCTACCGGTTTCACGGCCTTTTAAGTCATCATCGGCAAGAAATTCCAGATGAGCACGTAAATTTGTTTCGTCGGCACTAACATTTACAGGTTGTGACTTTGTCTCCGGCGCACCGCACGCTGCAACAAGCAGGCTAAGCGCAGCGGGTAAGAGAATATGGGATGGCTTCATGTCGTATCCTTTGGTTTTATTTTTATCATAATAGCTGAGCTAGTGTACCGCAGCAGCTAAAAGACGACCAGAGTAGATAGTTGAAATAGTGTTGCAAAACGTATCAGGGTTTTGTAATGTTATATTATTACATTAACAGTACGGCTTTACTGGAGTAGTTTATGAAATTGAATGCGTTAACTCTGGCTTTGTTAGCAACCAGCACTGTAGCGCAAGCGCAGCAGGAAGCAGATCATGAGCATCTTAATGAATACGAGGTGATCGTTATTAATGCAAGTCCGTTGGATAAGACGGCACTTGAGTCAGCACAGCCCGTTAACATTATTTCTGGTGACGCGCTGAAACAGATGCACGCGCACAGTTTGGGTGAAACACTGGCATTAGAGCCGGGTATTAATAACACGCATTTTGCCAACGTTGCAGGCAGCCCTATTATTCGTGGTTTGGGTGGTCCCCGAGTAAAAATTACGCAAAACGGACTGGATACTGGTGATGTATCGCGGGGAAGCCCTGACCATGCTGTCACAACAGAAACCAGTACCGCAAAACAAATTGAAGTGCTAAGAGGCCCGGCGACGCTGCTTTACGGTAGTGGTGCAATTGGTGGTGTTATTAATGTTGTCGATAACCGCATTCCTTCAGAACCTGTTTATGGTTTGCAGGGTAATGCTAATGCTTCATTGTCCAATAATAACGACAATAAAGAAGGCTCCTACGACTTACAGATAGGCAACGGGCAATGGGCACTTTATACCGATGCCTTTATTCGCCGTGCAGATGATTATGAAACACCTTCTTTTATGAATGATGAAGGCGAAGTCGTTGATCATGTTGAAAATACCTTTGTCGATGCCGAGGGCGGAACAATTGGCGGAAGCTATCAATTCGATGACGGATTTTTTGGCGTATCGTATCAGGGGCTTTATCAGGAGTATGGCATTCCCGGCCACGCTCATGGTGAAGAAGAGCATGAGGATGAGCATGAGCATGGAGAAGAAGAAAGCCATGCTGAAGAGTCTGGTCCTTACGCTAACCTGGAGCAGGAGCGTATTCAACTAGCGGGCCAATGGCGTAACCCGTTTACTGGTTTTAGTCAGTTAGACTTTCGTGGCGCTTTAACCGATTATCAGCATCAGGAAATTGAGGAAAACTTTGTATCAACTCAATTCGAAAACGAGCAAAAAGAGATACGTCTTATTGCCCGGCATGAGGAAATTTCCGGCTGGAAAGGCGCTGTGGGGTGGCAATGGGACATAAGCGATAAAGCAGCTTTTGGTGAAGAAGCTTTCACCCCTAACACTTCTCGCCGCACTCAGGGTTTGTTCTGGGTTGTGGAGCAGGAATTTGGTCCGCATCATGTTGACTTAGGTGTTCGCCACGAACGTACTTCGCTTTCGAGCGATGAGCAAAAGCTTGATACTTTTGATGCGACCTCGGCTTCGGCAGGTTATCTGTATCACTTCAGCGACCACACATCGGTTTCATTTAATTTAAGCCATGCAGAAAGAGCTCCGGCTGCAAATGAGGTGTTTGCCAATGGTAATCACTTTGCAACTCGCACCTATGAGCTGGGGCTTGCTTATGAGCTGCACGAAGAAGAGGGTGGCGAGTATCATATAGAAGAAAGTGATACAGCGGTTAGCACAGAGACATCAAATAATATCGATGTTGGTTTCCATTACGAAAATGAGAGCTTTCACGCCAACGCTAATTTGTTCTATAACCGTGTTGATGACTTTATTTATGATGATTTTACTGGCTTGAACAGTGAACAAATCCATGGCGATGAAGACCATGATGAACACGAAGGCGAACATGAACATGGAGAAGCATTGCAAGTTGTTCAGTTCAGTCAGGTAGATGCAGAACTTTATGGTTATGAGCTGGAGCTCGACTGGCAGTTAACCGACCAATGGTCTGTGCATGGATTTAGTGATTATACGCGCGCAAAACAGCGTGACGGTGACGATTTGCCGAGGATCCCTGCACAGCGAGTGGGTACCGAATTGCGTTACCAGGCGGTTAGCTGGGATGGTTCACTTGGTTACACTCGCTATTTAGAACAGGACAAAACGGCACTGAATGAAACCACAACGGATGCGTATGGTTTACTGAACGCGCGCGTCAACTTGTACCCAGACTGGCTGGCAAATTACGGTGCGACCCTGTATTTAAAAGGGGAGAACTTAACCAACCAGTTAGGTTTTGTTCATAGCTCTTTCTTGAAAGAGGATGCGCCGGTAACAGGCCGTCGTTTTCAGGCAGGCGTTTCTATTAGTTTTTAAGTGTTTTAGAAAACGCTGTCGCCGGAGTTCGGCGATAGCGTTTTCGCGTCAGTTCACCGCAGCCCACCGATTTTTATTCCGAATTTTGTTAGTATGAATAACAGTAGACTAACAAACGGATTGATAACCATGCCTTTTATACTTAATCGCCGAATTCAGGCGGTTGCTGCTGTCATTTTTAGTATTTTCAGCCTTTCAGTTTCAGCCAAGGATTTAACTATTGAGCGCATTTTTAGTGGTTCGCCTTTAGCAGGTGAAACACCCAGAGCGCTTAAGTTTGCGCCGGGAGGAAAGTACCTTTCTTACTTAAAAGGCAGTGAAGAGAGCCCTCAGCGTTACGATCTTTGGTTGTACGATATTGAAGCTGAAAAACATCAGTTGTTGGTGTCGGCTGAGCAGCTGGCAACAGATGAAGTTGAATTGTCTGATGAAGAAAAAGCGAGGCGTGAACGACAGCGCGTTAGTGGTAGCGGTATCATTGAGTACAGTTGGTCTGCCGCAGGGGATGCCTTACTGTTCCCCTATAACGGCGATGTCTTTTATCACCAGCCGGGTAAATCAGAAACCCGACAGATGACAAAAACTCAGGCCTTTGAAACGGATGTAAAGTTTTCTCCGAAGGGGAATTATATTTCCTATATTCGCGAGCAGAACTTGTATTTTGTCGATATTGCCAGTGGTGAGGAGCAGGCCGTTACAAGCGAAGGCGGTGGTACTATCAAATTTGGTATGGCTGAGTTTGTTGCTCAGGAAGAAATGAAGCGAATGACTGGGTACTGGTGGTCGCCGGATGAGTCGGCCATTGCATTAACTAAAGTTGATGAAAGTCCGGTACCTTTGGCTACTCGGAGTGAGATTTACGCCGACAGAATTGAAACGATACAGCAACGTTACCCTTTCGCAGGAAGCGACAACGTCAATATTGACCTAGGCATTTATCAAATTAAAGACAACGAAACCGATTGGCTAAAGCTGGATAAGTTAGGAGATGGCTATTTAGCCAGGGTGAAATGGGTTGGTGATAGCCAGCACTTAAGCTATCAGTGGCAAGGTCGTAATCAGCAAGAACTGAATTTGCTCATTTATAATCGCCAGGAGAAAAGCGAAAGAGAACTTCTGACAGAAACGTCGGATAGTTGGCTGAATCTTCACAACGACTTGTATTTCTTGGAAGACAACAAGCACTTCATTTGGGCATCAGAGCGTAGCGGCTATAAGCATCTTTATCTCTATCGTCTGGATGGTTCGTTAATTCGCCAGCTAAGTTCTGGCGACTGGCAGGTCGATGAGTTGGAAGCGATTGATGAAAGTACAGGTACAATCTATTTTACTGCTCGTAAAGAATCTCCGCTTGAGTCTCATTTGTACCGATCACAGCTCAATGCCAGTTCAGCAGCGAATCCGACACGTATTACTGAGCGCGAGGGAATGCACGATATTGAGTTTGCATCAGATGCACGCTCTTACCTGGATACGTATTCATCGCCTCAGCAGCCTCAACAGGTAAGTCTGCACGGGCCAACCGGAAACCATCTGGCATGGCTTTCTGAAAATAAAATAACAGAAGATCATCCATTGTCTCCTTACTTAAGAGGCTGGCGTTACCCTGAGTTTGGTGAGCTGGAAGCTTCGGATGGACAAACACTCTATTACAAAATGACGAAACCCAGCGATTTTGACGCAGAGAAAAAATATCCGGTGCTTGTGTACGTTTATGGTGGTCCGGGTGCGCAGAGAGTGACCAAAAGCTGGGGCAGTGAATTTGTCCAGTATATGGCGCAACAGGGGTTTATTGTCTTCACTCTGGACAACCGGGGCTCAGCAAACCGGGGAAAGAGTTTTGAAGCGCCTATTTATAAGAACATGGGTGGTCCGGAAATTGAGGATCAGGTTACCGGAGTGGAGTATTTAACCAGTTTGCCTTTTGTTGATGCGGAGCGGATTGGTATTTACGGTCACAGTTATGGCGGTTATATGTCGTTGCTTGCTATGTTTAAAGCACCGGAGCACTTTATGGCCGGGGTTGCTGGCGCACCAGTAACGGACTGGCGTTTGTATGACACACATTATACTGAACGTTTTATGGGGATGCCGGGTGAAGGTAATGCTTATGAGAACGCCTCGGTTTTTCCATACAGTGAAGACTTAGAAGGTGACTTGTTGATTTATCATGGCATGGCCGATGACAATGTTCTGTTCACTCACAGCACAAAACTGTATAAACAGTTGCAGGACAACGCTCAGTCTTTTGACATGATGAACTATCCTGGGAAAAAGCATTCTATTAACGGGCGTAATACAAAAATCCATTTATATTCAATGATTGCTCAATTTTTTCAACAAACCATTGGCGAACAATAGGTTATAATATGTACATATCTTCCATTAACAAGGAGTGACTATGCGCTTTTTATCCCG
>JBNJGQ010000006.1:0-56411 GCA_051747845.1 Pseudomonadota bacterium | reverse complement strand
GGTCGATTATCTGGGGGCTGTCTATGCACTGCAAACCCAACTGGGTTTATCCGTCCATCCAGGGGGTAAGACTGCATTAGCATTGCAGGGCAAATCACATTATTTAGAACTCTATCCAAAACATGCGCAACTGTTTGGCGACCAGGGCGAGCATTTACCGCTTTGGTTCAAGAAACGAAACTGGGGTCTTTCGCTAAAGTGCGCGCTCACCAATTTCCTACCGCCGGAGCTTGGTTTGATCGAACTATCGCATAAGCAATTTAAAGTGAAAGTATCCGACCCTGCGCGCGCAATCATGGAATGTTTATACCTCGCACCAAAGTCACAATCATTAACCGAAGTCTTCGAGTTAATGGAGGGGCTGAACAACCTACGACCGGCATCCGTGCAAAAACTGCTTGAGTCTTGCAATTCAATCAAGGTCAAACGCCTATTTCTTTATATGGCTGACAAAGCGAATCACGACTGGGTGCGTTACCTCAATTTAGACAACGTGGACCTGGGCTCCGGCAAGCGCTCGATAGTAACCGATGGTGTTTATGTGGCGAAGTACCAAATCACCGTACCGAAAGCGCTGGAGTCAATGGCATGAATGAAGCTTATAGAAGGCAGGTGAAGCTACTTCTTGATGTATTGCCGGAGGTTGCTAAAGAGAAATGTTTTGCGATGCATGGCGGTACGGCCATCAATTTGTTTCTGCAGGACATGCCAAGATTGTCCGTAGACATCGACTTAACTTACGTCGAAATAGCAGAGCGACCTGAAACATTGGATGCCATTAATGCCGCACTTTTGCGCACAAAAGATCGCATTGAAAAATTGCTCGCGGCCATCCGCGTTCAGCATAAACCAAATGTTTGTAAGCTTCAGATTAGTCAGCAAAGTGTGCAAATTAAGATTGAAGTGAATATGGTTGGCCGTGGCTTACTCGGGCCTGCAACCAAAACGGCACTGTGTTCATCTGCGCAAGAGCAATACGACGTATTCTGTGCCATGCCGATAGTCCCCCTTGGTCAGATTTATGGGGGGAAACTCTGTGCGGCCCTTGACCGGCAGCACCCAAGAGACCTTTTCGATACGAAACTGTTATTGGAAAATATTGGCTTTACTGACGAAATAAAACGTGGCTTTATTTTCGCCCTCATCAGCAGTAACCGCCCCACTCATGAGATGCTCGAGCCAAACTTGCTTGACCAGCAAGCAGCCTTTGAAAACCAGTTCGAAGGGATGAGTGATCTTGCGTTCAGTTATGCCGACTATGAAGCCACCAGAGACATCCTCGTAGATACGATAAGAAGAAATTTGAACGAGTCGGATAAGCAGTTTTTGTTAAGCTTTAATAGACTACAGCCTGACTGGTCTGTATACGACTATCAGCGCTTTCCATCCGTTAAGTGGAAGCTGTTCAACTTGGCGAAATTCAAAAAAGACAATTCAGAGACCTATCAACGGCAACTTCATCGACTTGAAGCGTTATTGGAAAGCTGACTTATCGCTCTGGCCAAAAGCTGCGTCTGTCCCCCCCCCCCGAAAAAGTGTCATTTTCATACAGGCCGCTTATCGCCTGTTAACTTTGAAAAGGCGTACTTTGAGAATCTACAGACTGCCTAGTGAAAGCTGGGAAGTCCCGATCGTGTAAAAAATTACGAAATCTTGACGCTTATTCGACTTGCCATTCTAGAGACATTACACCGATCCCAACTAAATTCATGTCGTCTACTTACCTAAAGAGGGCATACACATGACTTGGTTTTTACTCATCATCGGTATTTCGCTATTGGCATTTCTTGCTGTAGCGATGTTTGCCCCTGATAAGTTTTAAGGGGGATTTATGTTTGAAATTATCTTGATAATGGCGATAGCGATTGCTCTGGCTTATCCGCTGGGTCGTTATATGACAGGCGTCTTTTCAAGTCAGCCACACTTTTCCGATCGAATCTTTAACCCAATCGAAAGCGTGATTTATCGTTGTATTGGTATCGACTCTCACGCTTCCATGAACTGGAAGAGCTATGGCGTCGCGTTCTTACTCAGTAATTTAGTATTAGGCATCGTTGCATTTCTGATCCTCAAGTTTCAACACATACTACCTCTCAACCCCGACGGCATAGGGCCATTGAGCTGGGACTTGGCGCTACACACAGCGGTATCGTTTCTGACGAATACCAACCAACAGCATTATTCTGGTCAGGCGCAACTGTCTTATCTCTCTCAAGGCACGTTGATCGTAACACTTCAGTTTGTGACACCTGCTATGGCCCTGGCAGTATGCGTGGCTATTTTACGCGGAATGACCGGTGGTCGAAACGAGAAGTTTGCAAAAGATGGTGAAGAGCGAGACTTGGGTAACTACTACGTCGATACCGTTCGAGGTATTGTCCGTGTATTCATTCCATTGGCTGCAGTTGTAGCGCTCATACTCTCTTCGCAAGGTGTACCGAGTACGTTTAACGGTGCTCAAACTGTCGATACACTGGATGAGCAAAGCTCTCTGGCGGAGCAAACGATTCCGGTTGGTCCGGTTGCATCAATGGTTGCTATTAAGCAGCTTGGCACCAATGGTGGCGGTTGGTATGGACCGAATAGTAGCAATCCACTGGAAAACCCTACACCTTTCTCCAATGCCGTTGAGACCATTGCGATTGTCTTGATTCCGATAGCCGTTGTGTTTCTTGCTGGTGGCATGTTGCGTCGCAAGGGATTTACGGCAATGTCGTTTGCCGTGATGGCAATATTCAGCGCAAGCTTCATTGGTTTTACGGTTTACAGTGAAATCCAACCGAACGCTGCTTTTAATGGGTTAGCAGAGACAGGCCCTAATTGGGAGGGCAAAGAAACTCGCTTTGGTCCAGAGCTCTCCGCGTTATGGGGAACACTGACAACGCAAACCTCGAACGGCTCTGTTAATTCAATGCATGATTCTTTTAATCCTATCGGCGGACTAATGACTCGCTCCGGTATGCTGATTAACGGAATATGGGGCGGTGTCGGTTGCGGCTTCGTTAACTTCATTGTGTACATTTGGATTGCAGTGTTTCTATCAGGCCTGATGATAGGGCGAACCCCTGAATTGTTCGGCAAAAAAATTGAGACACGCGAAATCACGCTACTGGGAAGCCTGATCGTATTACCAACACTTGTCATTCTTGGCTTCACTGCCGTAACCATTGCGCTTCCAGCGATAACCGGTAACAGCAACCCTGGCTTTCACGCCATTTCACAAGTGTTTTATGAATACACGTCTGCTTTTGCAAATAACGGCTCAGGCTTTGAAGGACTTGGAGACAACACCGTTTGGTGGAATGTGAGTTGCGTCATTGTTCTGCTTCTTGGTCGATACCTGCCGTTGGTCATTCCGCTCGCAATTGCGGGAATGATGGCTAAGAAGAAAACCGTACCGACAGGCTCCGGCAGTTTAAGTGTGGGCAACACGACATTTGCCGTGACACTGATTGCCGTCATTTTGATTATCAATTTCCTTTCTTTTCTTCCCGCAGCGGTTATCGGACCGATTGGCGAAGCATTGCAGTTGGCGACAACCGGGGTGGAGGGTTAATTATGGCTAAGCAAGCAAAAACTTTATCAGCGAGCGCAGTAAAGGGCGCACTAGTCGATGCGCTGAAAAAAATGAATCCTCGTCACATGATGAAGAATCCAGTGATGTTTGTGGTTCTTGTGGGAACGGCCATCTGTATCGGCATGACCGTTATGAAAATTGCAGAAGGTTCCGAATTTGGGTTTGAGCTGTTCTCAAGTTTGATCCTGTTTCTGACCTTATGGTTTGCGAACTTTTCAGAGTCCGTGGCCGAAGCACGTGGACGCGGTCAAGCTGCCAGCCTTAAGGCGACAAAGGAGTCGCTGGTTGCCTTTAAGAAAAAAGGGGATGACTTCGCCGAAACCGATGCTGCGAACCTTCGAAAAGACGATATCGTTCGTGTCAAACAAGGAGAATACATACCCGCGGACGGCGAAATCATAGAAGGTGTTGCGACCGTTAATGAATCCGCTGTAACCGGTGAATCAGCGGCAGTCCTGCGTGAAGCCAATACCGACCACTCGGGTGTCATTGGTGGAACCAAGTTGCTGACGGGCGAAGCCCTCATCCGTGTGTCTGATGATCCGGGCAATAGCTTCCTGGATAAAATGATCGGCTTGGTAGAGGGCGCTGAGCGCAAGAAAACACCGAATGAAGTTGCATTAACCGTTTTATTGGCGGCTCTGACTGCGGTGTTTTTATTAGTGGTCATGACACTTCCAGCATTTGCATCCTTTGTGGGTGTCGAGCTGAACTACGTCATGCTTATCGCCCTATTAGTCTGCTTGATCCCCACCACCATTGGTGGGTTGCTACCAGCCATTGGCATCGCGGGAATGAACCGGGCGCTTACCGCTAATATCATCGCAAAGTCAGGTAAAGCCGTAGAAGTTGCAGGTGACATCGACATTCTCTTGCTCGATAAAACCGGGACCATTACTTATGGTGATCGTCAGGCTACTGACTTCATCCCTGCAAAAGGTGTCAGTAAAGATGAATTAGTTCAAGCGGCTTATCTGGCTTCGGTGGAAGACCCTACCCCTGAAGGCAAGTCTATCGTAGAGCTAGCGAAGCAGCACGAAGCACTTGATGAGTCTTATCCGGATGAATCTGAGTTCATTCCTTTCTCACCATCAACGCGCCTTTCTGGACTAAAAATCAAGGACAACCAGTTTTACGTCAAAGGCTCTGGCGACGCGATCCGCCTGCTGGAAGATGAAAAGGGTGTGGCTTGGTCGGATGGGCTCAATGCCCATATCGGCGACGTTGCCAAGCAAGGCGGGACCCCTCTTGTCGTTGCTGATGCAGAGCGAGTACTTGGTGTCATTGCGCTTAGCGATGTTATTAAAAAAGGTGTTGCAGAACGGTTCGCGCACTTGCGCTCACTTGGTGTAAAAACCGTCATGGTAACCGGTGACAATAAGGTTACTGCCGGGGCGATTGCGGCTGAAGCCGGTGTCGACGACTTTATCGCTGAAGCAAAGCCTGAAGACAAGCTCAGCTTAATCAGAGAAGAGCAAGCAAAAGGACATTTGGTTGCAATGGTTGGTGATGGAACAAATGACGCTCCTGCACTGGCTCAGGCCGACGTGGGTCTGGCAATGAATTCCGGGACTCAAGCCGCTAAAGAAGCCGGCAACATGGTCGACCTCGATTCTGACCCAACCAAGTTACTTCAAGTTGTTGAAGTCGGTAAACAACTCCTGATTACTCGTGGGGCCATGACCACGTTTTCCTTGGCAAATGATGTGGCAAAGTATTTTGCGATAATTCCTGCTGTTTTCGCCAGTGCATTACCGTTTATGTCAGCGCTCGACATCATGAACTTAGGGAGTCCCGAATCTGCGGTGATTTCTGCTCTCATCTTTAACGCCCTCATTATACCGGCACTGGTTCCGCTGGCCCTGCGCGGAGTGAAGTTAAAGACGAACAGCGCTGAAAAGATATTACGCAACAACATGCTGATATTTGGCTTGGGCGGTATTGTCATGCCGTTTGTCGTTATCAAGCTCATTGACCTTTTCGTCAGTCTGTTTATTTAAGGAGCCTCCTATGAGTTTCAAGAATTCGAAATCAAACAGCATATTGGTTGGTATCCGTTTTAGCCTGACTGTAATAGTGGTTTGCGGGGTGATTTATACCTCGGTTATCACTTTGGTGGGTGGACAACTATTTCCCAGCCAGTCAACCGGAAGCATCATTACTCACAATGGGAAAGCGATAGGCTCTGAGCTTATCGCTCAGGACTTCGCAGCTAAGCATTATTTTTATGCACGCCCCAGTGCTGCCGGTTTTGACCCCACCTCAACCGGAGGAAGCAACCTGGCACCGTCAAACCCTGAACTACGCGCACAAGCTAAGGCTCGGAGTGAACGTATACAGCAGCTTGAAGGTGTATCAGCCAAAGAAATACCCGTAAAACTTCTGGCGGCATCGGGGGCAGGCTTAGATCCTCATATCAGTCCTGAAGCGGCTGAATTTCAGGCCCCCCGCATCGCAGCGGTGCGAAAGCTTTCAACTGAGGACGTGATTTCGTTGATTAGTCAAAACACCGAAGAGAAACAGTTCGGTCTATTCGGTCAACGTCGCGTTAATGTGCTGAAACTCAACCTGGCACTCGATAACATTGCAATTACTGAAGAAGAGAAACGATAATGAAAACAGTACAAAAGCTTCTGCTCGGAACCCTTTTAAGTGCAGCCTCCTTTGGTCATGCGCTTGCAACCGAGTTGACCTCCTCGGCTAACCTATCGCTTAGCAGCGATTATGTTTTCCGCGGAATTTCGCAGACAAATGAAGACCCGGCAATTCAAGGCGGTTATGATATTGCGATTAATGACGGTTGGTATGCGGGCATCTGGGCGTCAAATATCGGATTTGGCGAAGGGAGTCTTGAAACTGATATATACGCGGGGTGGCGCAAACAGGTGAATAACGACTGGGCCGTTGATTTCGGTTTGATTCGTTATTTGTATCCGAGTGGAAACGCGCAAGGGGCCGAATTTAATTACAACGAAATCTATTCGAAGGTCACTTTTAAACGGCTGACAATTAACTTGGTTTATTCGGATGACTATTTTGGCTCTGGAGTTAATCGCTTCTATTACCTCGCTGGAGATTATAACCAACCGGTTACAGAGCGTTTATCTGTCAATATTCATGCCGGTTTGAACCAGTTTGAGTCGGATGATGAATTGACACAATTTCTGGGGGCGGCTCCCGCCGACAACGATAATTATTGGGATTGGTCTATCGGGCTTAATTATCAACTAACAAATAGAATTGGCTTTGGCATAACCTATGTTGATACCGATATCAGTGGTCAATCATGCCTAGAGATTTGTGACACCCGAGTTGTAGCGGGCCTTTCCGCTACTTTTTAATGGTACGATGAGGCCGACAGATGGACAATGCTAACCGTAGTAAGAAAGCCGATGCGATTCTTAAACAAGTTGAGCAAAAAAACGGCGGTAAGTTAACCGTTTTTCTCGGCGCGGCTCCTGGTGTTGGAAAAACATATTCCATGCTTGCTGCTGCGCGGGAGAGGCAGCAAGCGGACGTTGATACTGTCATCGGCCTAGTCGAAACGCATGGTCGGTCAGATACAGGCGAAATGGCAAGCGGTTTCGAGCAGCTGGCATTGAAAGAAACGAATTACCATGGAACATCGCTATCAGAATTCGATATTGATGCAGCACTTGAACGCAAGCCTGAATTAATACTGGTTGATGAGCTGGCACATACCAATGTGCCGGGAAGTCGAAACAAACGCCGTTTTCAAGACATTGATGAGCTGCTAAATGCTGGTATCGACGTTTACACCACGGTCAATATTCAGCACATGGCAAGCGTAAATGACTTGGTTTTGCAAATGACCGGAGTGCGGGTTAAAGAAACGGTGCCGGATCACTTTGTCGACGATGCATTTGAAATTCGCTTTATCGATTTACCTCCCGCAACACTGATAGAGCGTTTGCAACAGGGCAAAGTGTACTTACCAGAATACGCACGCTCTGCACTATCCTCATTTTTTTCGTCTTCAAATTTAACAGCACTGCGAGAGCTTGCGATGAAAAAAGCCCTCGAGCGAGTTGATGCCTCAATGCTTAAAGAGCTCTCTGTAGATCAGGAGTCGGGCCTTGGCATTTATATGGATAAGCTGCTCGTTTTGGTTAGCGCCAATAGTGATCACCGCTATTTAATTCGCGTGGGACGACAGATTGCAGAAAGAAGACAAATACCATGGGCTGTCGTCTGGGTCGATACAGGGACTACCCGAAGCCCAGAGAAGTCGCAGATACTTGAACTGAACCTTTCACTTGCAAAAGAGTTGGGGGCGCAAACCAAAATATTGAAAGGTCCAACGACATTTAGTGTTGTTGCTGACTTCATAAAGGAGAATGCGGTTTGTACCGTTTTGGTAGGAGCTGGCAATAAAAAACGATTTAAATGGTGGCGCAAACGTCTATACCATCAGCTGATCGATCTTGATTTACCGGTTGAGGTAACCGTGTTCCCGGAAAGGGCCTCTCAGAAAAAAGACAAAAGCCATCGATTAAATCTTATCAACCTCTCAAGTCTTGGGGACATTAGCGGCTATCTTCAGGGTACTTTATGGGTTGCACTGGCGTCTCTACTCGCCGTCATACTGCAAAACTTTCTTAACGTCGGCAACCTCGTTTTGGTCTACACGCTAGCCATTATCGTTGTCGGTTTAAAATCAGGGTCCAGACCCGCAATATATACAGCAATTCTATCATTTCTTAGTTTCAACTTTTTACTGACCGAGCCTAGATACACCTTCACCGTATACAGCCAGGACGATGTTACAACACTTATCTTTTTAACCATTATCGGTTTGATTTGTGGCCCAGCCGCATCCCGCATAAGGCATCAGTTTATACTTCTCAAACAGGCCAATAATTATGCTGAAACACTTCGTGAACTAGCTCAGGAGCTGGCCGTCGTTAATGACGAAAAGCAGATGTGGCATCGTTTGCTCAGGCTGCTTAATCGTTCGACAAAAGTCGAATGTTCTATTGCTGTAAAAGCAGATGAGTCGGACTTTGAGTTTATTAATAATGCGCCCATTACCGACCATAAGTTAACGGATGCAGCGGTTCGATGGAGCTTTAAGAATAAGGCTCAGGCTGGGGCCTATACCGAGACTTTATCGAGTGCGCCAGTCACCTCATTTCCTGTTGTTGTTGATGACTCTGTCATTGCCGTTGCATTAATACCAACTGTCTCCGATGAGCCTGATAAAGAGAGTTTAAACACGAGTATTATTTTAGCGATGTTAAACCAAGCATCAGGTTCGTGGAGGCGAATAAAATTGTCTTCGGATTTAGAAAGTGCGCGAGTAAAAACGGAAGTTGAACAGCTTCGCTCAGCGTTATTATCTTCTGTATCACACGACTTAAAGTCGCCTTTATCCGCTATGATGGGGGCGGCTGAGAGTTTAAAGCTGCTTGATGGAAAGCTTCCGGAAGAAGACAGAGTTGAATTAATGGATACCATCATTTCTGAAAGTCAGCGACTTGACAGCTACATTCAAAACTTACTCGATATGACCAGGCTTGGACATGGCAGCTTAAAAATCGAGCGTGACTGGGTTTCAGTTGACGATATTATTGGTAGCGCAACCAGAAGACTGCGTCGCTACTGGCCCTCTACTAAGGTAAGTATCGACCGTAGTGAAGAGGTACCACTTTTATATGTTCACGCGGCACTCATTGAACAGGCTATCTTTAATATTTTGGAAAATGCAGCAAAATACAGTCCTGATGACTCGCCTATTTTTGTGGAAGTTGGGAAGAGGAATACAAACTGTATTATCGCGATAGAAGACCGTGGCCCTGGTATCCCGGAAGACCAAAGGGACAAAATTTTTGATATGTTTTACATTGTCTCTGACGGTGATAAGAAGAAACAGAATACCGGTATGGGACTGGCTATTTGTAAAGGGATGATTGGAGCTCATGGTGGAGATGTTGCAGCTATGCCAGCTCGGGGCGATAACGGCACGCGCTTTGAAATCTTATTACCACTAAAATACGGCAGTAACGAAAAGGAAAATGAATAACGTGGCCACACGAATTGTAGTAATTGATGATGAAAAGCAAATTCGTCGCATGTTAAAAATCGCGTTATCAAGTGCGGGGTACGATGTAACCGAGGCTGAGAATGGACGAGATGGATTAGCGAGCGTCGCACGCCAACAACCCGACTTGGTAATCCTCGATCTTGGCCTCCCGGATATGGATGGAAAAGACGTTTTAAAAGAATTGCGCGAGTGGTCTCCGGTTCCAGTTATTGTCTTATCCGTCAGGAATCAGGATAACGAAAAAATTATAGCACTCGATTACGGCGCCCAGGATTACGTTACCAAGCCTTTCAGCGTAGAAGAGTTATTGGCTCGTGTTCGCGCAAACTTACGTGACCGTATCAAGCCTGACAGTTCACCTTTGATTGAAATAGATGAGTTATCGTTTGACCTCGCGCGACGGATAGTAAAAAAGTCCGGCCAAACGATCGACCTTACACCAAAAGAGTACGCCGTTATTTCAAGGTTAGTAAAACAACCTAACTGCGTCGTTACACAGAGTCAGCTACTTTTAGAAATCTGGGGACCAAGTCATAAAGAAGATACTCATTACCTCCGAAACGTGGTCAGCCATTTGCGGCAGAAACTAGGAGACAACCCGACCGACCCCCATTACCTAAGAACTGAGCCTGGTGTTGGTTATCGGTTTTGTATTGATGAGTGAACCCCATGCTTAAAGTAAATACCGTAACGAGATTCTTTGTCATAGCCATTGCTTTATTAGCGAGTAGTTGCAGCCAGCAAGCTACCATTAAAACAGTATCTGGATGTTATGACCCTACCATACTCCCGGCATTCAAAGCCTGGGGTTTTCTTGACGATAAGTTGGTTATCCCGTCGAAAACGGAGCTGGATGATATACGCGAGCGAGTCGGGATTAATAAAATTGAGTTAGATTCCCCTACATCCTTGAGAAAACTAAACCCGAAATCTCATTTGGACTTTGAATCGCCACTAATTCGTTAGACACTAAGTAGCCACTTTTGGAGTGGACCGTTAACACCATAATTTGATTGGCGTAATTACTAACAATGCGCTTCACTCGCCTCCAATCGACTATTGACGAGCGTTTTAAATCACAAGATTCGAAACAGTAAGCTAAAGGTCATTTTTTGAGTTCACCGGTCAAAGGTAAATTTTACGTGGCACAAATCTGTCACATATATGTCACAGCCCTGCTCCACCACAAAATCAGCCACAACAGCTAAAAGTCACTCCGAAAAAGCAGTAAAGAGAAGAATTTAGAGTAGATATGAAAGGAAGTAAATCGCTACAGGCCAAGGAAATGGCGCGCCCGACAGGAGTCGAACCTGTGACCCCCGCCTCCGGAGAGCAATCTCGCCAATCGGCATTAATTGGCTTCTCCTTATTTTTCAATGCGTTATGTGGTTTTCAACCTTATTCTATCTGCATTTTTTTGCTCTTTTTAGCACGATTAGTGTTAATTATTGACACATAAAAACTTATAAGATTTGACCGTTACTCGTTACCAAAACTTCTCTTCCCGTTAAAAAAACTGAGTTTTGATGTCGAAATCTTTCGACATCAAATAGCTTGGCATCAGTTTCTCAGTAATAGCTTTGGTAGCTGGCCTTACCAGTTCCGACAGACGCTCCTTCTGATTTTATAGAGCAAACTCTAAAGTCGTTTTTCTTAAGTTTATTTTCGTATTGCAACATAAAAGGCTCTTTGACGTGGCAAGAGTTGCACAAATGCGTAGTCGATAGCCAGTAAAAATGGTCAGCCTGAAGCTGCCTATTTGTTAACCCAACGACTACAGAGCGGTATAACTTCAACCTGAAGGCAACTTATCGTCAATTCCTAACTCAGTTGCTTTATTCTTCTCTCCTTTGTAGTTGGTAAACCAGGAAATAAGGATATCAGTCACGCTCGGGAACTCAGCCTGTAGCTGCGTCACTGAAGAGGTATGACCAAAAGGTGGTTGCTCTGGTACGACTGCAATAAATTTATCATCGCGCTCATTATTATCTAACATAGTCATACGTCCGATGATCCTAACTGGTATCTTAATACCTCTAGGCAAGGCCTCGCCTAATATCAGCACGTCAATTGGGTCGCCATCTCCGCCGAACCTCTTATCTGACAAGGTACCAGGAATGGCTCCATAATTTGCCGGATAACCCAGATAGTCAATGTAGCGAGGTTGTTGATCTTTACTCTCCATTTCCCACTCAAGCATGTCAGTTTGAGATTTACTGATTTGCCACTTTTGGCGGGTTCCAGCTGGAATCTCTACGACCGCAGTCCATGTTTCCTCATTTGCCGAATAGCCCAGAATATCGATAACAGGTTGGCTAAACTGTGGAATTTCAAGTTGCCCCATCATTTTGGCGGACTCACCATCGGGGCCAATAGATGTCTGACTGGGTATTTCTGAAATAAATTTACCAAGTGCAGAATACCACCGCGCATCATTGATCGCATTCCTTATGTCCGGAGGTGTCGACAGGACAGTATGCTGACGAAGATAGTTTGCCCAGTAAAACTCCAAAAACGGTATCGGATTATCAGGCTTTTCCAGATAATGTCCTCTCAAAAAATACATCGCACCACGCACCGGGTCATCATCTAATACATCGCGCCCCAGGGCGTCCGGAATCGCTGCATGAGAAATAGGTTGTCCGTTGCCATTATAAAGCCAAGTTTGGCGAGTATCTTCAAGCCATTGCCAGAAGTCAGTTTCGGAGAGGTTAGATTTATCAGCAGTTACCTCTACCGTCACTTGTTGTTCTTCACCAAGGGGGCTAAATTCGACTATAGCGCTGAAAGTATGATGACCGTCGGTCAGGTAGTAACTTCCACCTGGACCCAACACAGCAGTTTTAAAGGGTTTTTCACTGAGGTCTTTTTGAAAGGTTTTGCCATCGCGCTTATATTTAGCGATTTTATTAGCAACTTGGTCATAAGAAATAACGGCTTGGGTTGGATGCAGTTGATTAATCTTGAGCTTAACTTCTTCCGCATTTGCACTACCGAATAAGAACCAAACAACAACGAGAAAAGACCGTAACATATTAAGCTCCCCTTTGCTTTCGTGACGTTTAAGTATAAAGAACGTTTGTGACAAAGCTATTGCACAGTTACCGACTCTTCACATTCTTGTAATAACGGTGTCATTAAGTCTTCCTAGCATTACCGATTAAATTTATAACAAATGTTTTCGGTCATTTAACTTAGAGGCTGATATTTTATGTCACTTTTTAGACGTAATAGAAAGACCCTGCTGAATTACAGTATTTTAGCTGCCCTAACGGTACCAGTGAGTTCTGTTGTTTATGCTGCGACAACAATCGAGGGGCAAGTCACGACATCTGACGGTTCGCCTCTGGCAGGAGTTCGCGTAACGGTTGCCGGAACAGCGCAAAGTGTCTTCACGAACAATAGAGGTCACTACACATTACAACAGGTTAGCGAAGGTCAACAGACTTTAGTATTCGAATATATTGGCCTCCCCAAAAAACAACAAGTTGTACAGAGCTCTGACGGAATCCAGCAATTGGATATCCAGTTTGATACCGAAGAAGACATTGAACGTATTCAAGTTACAAGCCAGCGTGATTCAAGCAACCGGGCGTTAAACGACTACCGTGCAACCGATGCTATCACTAACTTTATCGCCTCTGACGATATGGGTCAGTTTGTTGACCAGAATGTCGCTGAGTCATTGCAACGCTTGCCCGGCACAAGTATTTCCCGTGACCAGGGGGAAGGCCGTTTCGTTAGCGTTCGGGGTATCTCTCCTGGCTTAAATGCTGTGACTATAAATGGCGTAAGAGTCGGAACACCGGAAGACGGCTCGCGGGCAGTAGCCCTTGATGTCATTCCTACTGGTTCAGTTGAAAGCTTGTCCTTAGTAAAAGCACCAACCGCAGATATGCCCGGCGATGCGATAGGCGGCTCTATCAATATTGAAACCCCCTCCCCATTTGACCGTCAGGGCAAGCAGGTACGGTACCGTGCGGAAACTTCCTATAACGACTTAAGCGGCGAAGTGAGTCCGAAAGTCGAATTCAACATCAGCGACCAGTTAAATGATAGGTTTGGCTATGCTTTTGGCATAAACTATCTTGACCGCGAATTGGAATCTGACAACGTTGAGGCAGAGTACGATGAGGTAGATTTCGGTGACGGCGAAGTATTTTCCATAATCGAACTACAGCAGCGTAAATACTATGTGAACCGCGAGCGCCTCGGTAGCAACCTCAACCTAGAATATCGCCCGGATAACAATTCCCGTGTTTACTTCAACACTATGTACAGTGAGTTCACTGATAAAGAAACGCGCCAACGCAGCATTTTTAGCTTCGAAGATGGCGACGTAACGGAATTCAACGATACCAGCGCCCGCGTGGACTTACCCGCCGATAGCATGAAGCGCCGAATTCGTTTCCGTACCAAAGAACAAAAAACCATGGCTATGGACATCGGCGGCGAAAACCGCTTTGAGAGCTGGACTCTGAATTACCGTGCGGGCTATACCCTAACCGAAGAGCGGGTACTTGATGAAAACGAAGGTCGCTTTGAATCAACTCTCGAAGGTTTGAGCTCTGAGGTATCTTTTGGTGAGGGATTACCCTCTTTCCGTATCTTAGAGGGCGATACATTAAGCCAACGCCATTTAGACAACAGCAATTTTATTTTAGACCGCGCCGTTTTAGAGCCCAAATTAATCGATGATGATGAAGTCAGCTTCGGCCTCGACGCGGAAATACCTTACGCTTTCGGAATCACCTCTCTCACCTTGAAAACCGGTATTGATGTGCGCATGAAAGATAAAGATGCGGACGTTAATGAATATGAGTTCCGTGATGTTCCTGACTACTCTCTCGATAACCTGACCACCGGGTCACCGGAATACGGGCTAGGTAACCTTGGCGATGGAATAAGCAAGGAAGCTTATCTGGATTACTATTATCAAAACACCGAGCTGTTCGCTGAACGCGATAAGGACATTGCCGAAAACCGAGCTCTACGTGCCGGAGGTGACTTCACAGCAAGTGAAGATGTCTACGCAGGATACTTGATGGGGACCTTTGATTTAGAACGTACCCGCATAATTCCGGGCGTCCGTGTCGAACAAACGCAATTCGAAGCTGAAGGCACAGAGCTGCTGTTCGATGAACAGGGTGACTTAACCATCGGTTCACGCTTTGCCGACAGCGACTACACTAACGTTTTGCCAAGCATCCATGTTTTACACGACCTTTCCAGCGACATGCGTTTACGTGGTGCCTGGACTAACACTATTGCACGCCCAAGCTTTAGTGACATCTCACCGCGTGCCGAAATTGATCGTGACGACATGGAAGCCGAACTTGGCAACCCCAAACTTGATCCATATGAATCGATGAATTTTGATTTGATGTTCGACTGGTTCTATGCAGAAAGTAGCCTATTCACTCTCGGCGGCTTTTACAAAGACATCGACAACTATATTGTTGACACAGTGAGCAACAACGTAGATGGTTTCACCGGCTTTGAAGTCGAGCAACCAACTAACGCGATCAGTGCTTCTGTCAAAGGACTTGAAGCTAGCTTGCAGCACAGCTTTGTTGGCAGTAGCCTGGAAGGCTTGTTAATTGGTGCCAATATAACTCTACTCGATACCGAGCTCGAACTCCTGGAACGCGACGGCGAAAGCTTCTCAATTCCCGAAGCGGCGGATCTTTCAGGTAATGTCTATGTCGGCTACGAGAGCGGTCCGTTTAGTACCCGTTTGAGTTTAAGTCATCGCGATGAGTCGTTGGACGAAGTTGGTGATGATCGCCGTTATGATATCTACACTTCGCCACACACTCAGCTGGACTTAACGGCCTCTTACCGTCTTTCAAAGAAAGCTGAATTGGTATTTGAAGCAATCAACATCAACGATGAACCGCTAGAGCTGTACCAGGGTTCTCGTGATTACATACTGCAATTCGAAGAATATGGCCCTACCTTTTCTTTAGGTCTCAGAGGCACTTTCTAAAGCTGGATTATATAATTTGCGCGCAAGCTCTTATCACAAAGAACTTGCGCGCTTAACGCTAAACATTTCACTCTACACATTTCAAACTCAATTTAGTGGTAATGCCGGATTTTTCTAGACACCTTCTACCTGCCTAAAATATTCACGCCCGAAGTTGTTTGGTGACATTCTTTAACTTTTCTTATGGGGCCGAGTTGGATTGTAAAACAACTCGATGTAACGCCATCGTGAACTAGTTGGCTCATCAATTAATGCGATACCAAAGTGCATAGAGCGCCGGTACAAATAGCAAAGTTATTATGGTCCCCAAGCTAATGCCACCAATCAATACATACGCCAACGGTCCCCAAAAGCTATCCAGTGTTAACGGAATAAACGCCAACACAGCGGCAAATGCTGTTAACAACACCGGGCGTGCGCGTTGCACAGCGGCTTCGATAATTGCTTTTTTCTCGCTCATGCCGTCGCGCAGGTTATCGCTCACTTGCTGAGTCAGAATAAGTGTGTTGCGCATTAAAATACCGGCCAAGCCAATCAATCCCAGGGTAGCAACAAAGCCAAAGGGCTGATTAAACAGCAACAAAGCAACCACAGCCCCGATCAGCCCCAGTGGTGCCGTTACAACAACCATAAAGGTACCGCTGAAGCTGCGCATTTGCAGCATGACAAAAATCAACATCAGCGCCAGCATCAGCGGCATAAGTGCCCGGATAGATCCCTGCGCTTTGGCCGACTGTTCTTCAGTACCACTAATTTGAATGTCATATGTGTAGGGCATGCTTACGCGTAAGGCTTGCAGGTCTTGCCAAATGGCGTCGGTGACGTCTTTCGGTTGCGCATTCCGGATTTCGCTATTAACCGCAATCGATAGCTGGCGGTTATAGCGTTTAAGCACCGGATCTTCAAACTCAATACGAATATCCGCAATTTGTTCAAGTGGCACAACCTGATTTGATTCTGTGCGCAATTCAAGCTCCGCCAGTGCATCACGTTGCTGTGCAGCCTGCTCACTATGATCAATGCGTGCACGACCACCAATCGCGGTAAGCGGAACCGTACGGATGCCATCTCTTAACTGGGTAATGCGCTGCCCGTCTAATAATAAATTAAGTTGCTGTGCGACCGCCGCCGGAGTTAATCCGTGGCGCGCCAGTTCACCATCGCGCCATTGCAGCGACAGCACCGGTACTCGCTCGGTCCACTCCAGGTGCGGCGCAATCGTATTAGGATGCTCAGCCATAATTTGCTGAACTTGCTGCGCATAGTCACGTAATTTAACCGGATCAGGGCCCACTACGCGAAACGCAACCGGCCAATCCACCGGCGGACCATACATTAGCCGCTCGACACGAATGCGTGCCTCGGTAAACTCACCCGCATCAATCGCTTGTTGATAAGTCTTCATCAACTGATCGCGCGCTTTTGGATTCTCGGTAACAACCAGCAACTTAGCAAAGCTGGTATTGGGTTGCTCCGGATTAGCCGAAATAAAGAACCGCGGCGGTCCAGCGCCAATATAGGCCGAAATCGAATCCACCTGCTCCGCTTGCTGCGCAATCTCCTCCAGCCGTTTCATAACGTCATTGGTGCGATGAAAAGCTGTACCCTCAGGCATATAAACACTTACGATGACTTCGGTACGATCTGAGGCTGGGAAAAATTGCTTTTGTACCGGCCCTGCCATACCCACAATCGCCAGTATCAGTAACCCGGCTGTGATTGCGATCACTGTTTTTTTATAGTTTACACACTGACTAATCCAGCGCCGCAACCGAGGGTAACGTTGTTCATGGTCGATGTGTTTATCGGCTGACACGTCAGGCAGCATTTTCACACCCAGATACGGCGTAAAAACAACCGCGACAATCCACGACAAAATAAGCGAAATAGCCAGCACCCAAAATATGTTACCGGCATACTCACCCACCGCTGATTTAGCAAAACCGATAGGTACGAAACCTGATACCGTAACTAACGTTCCGAACAGCATCGGCGCCGCCGTTACCGTCCAGGCGAAGGTTGCCGCTTGCACACGATCAACGCCCTGCTCCATTTTTACCAACATCATTTCGATGGCAATAATGGCATCATCAACCAAGAGTCCCAGCGCTAAAATAAGTGCACCCAGGGTCACCCTATCCAGGTTCATACCCATTGCCAGCATGACCATAAAGGTCGCCGCTAAGGTTACCGGAATAGCAATGCCAACCACCAAACCGGCGCGGAAGCCAATCGCTAAAATACTGGCCCCCATGACTACTAACAGGGCCACCAAAAACTTCACCTGGAAGAGATTTACGGCATCGTCAATTGCGTTGGCTTGGTTAGTCAGTACGCGTAGCTGCGTACCTGCAGGTAAGCGATCTTGCTCGACTTTAACAAAATCAGCCAGGCGCTCGCCAAACTCCTGGCCATTTTCACCTTGTTGCATAACCACACCAACAATCAGCGCATTTTCGCCGAACGCCCGTATAATTTGCTCCGGCGGATCACGAAAACCTCGCTCTACTTTCGCAATATCCCGCAGCTTAAAACTTTGTTGCTCGATCACAATCGGCAGCTGCCGTAACCGTTCCAGCTCCGCCAGGTTATTGTCTACCCGCAATCGCAATACCGGCCCTGCCGCCTCAATACTGCCAGCCGGAATCAATTGATTAAACTGCTGAACATAGTCCGCCAGTTGCTGCGTGGTAAGACCCAAACGTTGCACTTTGTCTTCGTTAAAACGAACATAAACCTGTTGCTGCCGCTCCCCAAAAATAAGTGCTTTGTTTACTCCATCAACCTGTTGTAGACGATCCCGCAAAGCTTCCGCTACAGGTATCAAGTCGCGCTGGTTTTGATCTTCAGCAGTCAGCGACATCATCGAGAAGTACACATCAGAAAAGTCTTCATTGACCTGCGGCCCGATCACGCCATCCGGTAAACTAGCCTGGATGTCTTGCATACGCCGCCGCACTTGATAAAAACGGTCGGGCAGCTCTGCCGAACTCACAAAATCTTCAAACTCGACCTGCAAAAAGGCTGCTTCTGGGCGTATCGTCGTCTCTATGGCCTTTAAATCCGGGACTTCCTGAATTTCTTTTTCCAGCTTATCAACCAGCTGTCGCTCTATGACCTCGGGCTCAGCGCCCGGCCATTGAGCGGAAACCATCATTACCCTCACGGTAAAGCTCGGATCTTCGGCGCGCCCCATCGATAAGAACGAATAAAGGCCACCGACTAATAGCAACAGTAAAAAGAATAGCGTGACCGAGCGTTGTCTAACGGCAATGGAGGACAGGTTCGGCATCGACATTAGTTAACTGCACTTACTGGTTGGCCTTCAGTCAGGCGATTAATCCCTTGGCTAATAACGCTATCTGCGTTGGTAAGTTGTTCTGTTTTTATTATCGCCATAGCCGTTGTTAGACGAACCACCTGCACCGCTACGGTCGCAGCTTTACCTTCCTTAATGATCCATACCTGTGCCGAGTCACCACGCTGGTCCAATGCGGCCAACGGAATTTGAAGTCCCTCTGCTGAATCCGCCGATTGCATGGTGACCTGGGCTAAGCTACCGAAAACCACGTTACTTAGCGGTTGGTCCAAGTTATAACGTACTTCGCGAGTAAAACTCTGTGGGTTAACGGCACCAGCCTGCGAAAACAATGACAATGGACGTTGCTGACCGGCAATAACCAATTCAGCCGAGGGTTGCGCTTTGGCATCGGACGGCATATCAAACAACACTTGCGCCTGACCACCCTGGGCAATTTGTGCAACCGGCTGACCGGCATTGACAACCAAACCTGGTTCAGCTGTTACTGATACCAGAGTTCCGCCTTGCGGCGCCTTCAACTGGGTGTAGTCGAGCGCATTATCGGCTTGTTGAAGCTCAGAACGTGCTTGCTGACGTTGTCGCTCAGCAGACTCAAAGGCAACCTGGTAAGCTTCTAATTGCTCCTCGCCGATCGACTTATTAGCAAAAAGCGTTTTACCACGTTGCAGATCATTCGCGGCTTTTTGATAGTTACGCTCAGCCGCCTGCAAGGCTGCGGCGGCTGCTTTTTGTCGGGCAAGAAAGTCGCTTGGATTGAGCGTCGCGATGACAGTTCCTGCATCGACATGCTGACCTGCTTCCACCTGCCGCTCCGCAATAATTCCATTAACCTGAAAGGCGAGATTGGTCTGAAACCGAGGCACCAGAGTTGCAGTGTATTGCTGAGTTAGCCGTGGTGCCTGAGAGATTGGCGTTGTAGCTACAGCGAGCGGTGATGCCTGCACCTCATTTGCATTGTCTGAGCACGCAAATAAAAAGCTGCTCAGCATAAAAGCAACGTACGATAGAACTAATTTAGATTTCATAATTTTAGCCAATTGCTCACTCTCAGTACTTTAAGATAACCTTAACCTTCCTAGCGAGACTGGGCAAGCTGTCTACGCAGTCTATGACTGCGTCAAAAAGTCGCTTTTACATTTCCGGCAGCCATGTGTGAGACTATACTTGTTGTAACGAAGTTTGACTTCTCTCCACTCCAAAGTGACGGCCCTCTCGCGCAGAGAGGGCTTTTTTTATTAGCGCCTGTAAAAAGAGCGTAAGGTGTACCCACCGACTGTCAGGCCAACCGCGAAAATAACGTGAGAGATAAGCACTTTTAATTGCACTGCTACAGGGTTCGGTGTCAGCATTCCAGCGATTCCATTACCCATACCCGGCTGCATGATAAAATAAGGTATCGCGCAGGTAACAATACCGACAACCAGAGCCGGCACAAACCGCGGTCGCTCAAGCCAGGTTACTCCCCATATACCCAGCAGTAACATCGCAAAAGCGATACCGATAGCGTAGTGACCCATCCAGCCGATGAATAATTCACCGGGCTTCGCCGCCGCCGTTTTAATTGAATCATGATGGAACTGACCATCAAAAAAATAAAGAACCCAACGACCTATAAACTCATAGCGCGTCAGTGGTTTTTCCATCAATAAGTGCTGTGCGTAATTGACCAAATCAAGAAACAAAGTAGCAATAATGCCAAGCGCGATTGCGAACCCTAATTTTTGTATGTGAGATATACTTTTTTCCTGTGACATTGACTGCGTGCCCTATTTGAGTGGAATACTGAATTGAACTTTTAGGTTTCGACCCATGCCGAGTGCGTAACCTTTATAAGTATCTAAAAAGTCGCGATAGCCCTCGTCGAAAAGATTTTCTATAGCAACTTTTACCTTTACGTCCTGATTATTGATTGTTAGCTCCCCCGATAACCCGGCATTAAAAAGGTTATAAGCTTGAGTTGATGCGGTACCAAATGGCATTGCATCGTACTGCGCAAATGGCTCAAAAATACCTGCAATATCCTTATCTGAAGCGCGTTTTGCGTTGATGTAATACCGCGCTTTGCTCAAGCCCAGGATTTCATCTTTTTTCCAGGTCAGCTGACTAAAGATAGTATCAGCCGGCATTAAAGGCAGCTCACTACCGAGTTCATCCAATTTGCTATCTATTGCGCTGTAAGTCAGCTGCCATGAGAAATTAGGGGTAAGATCCCACTTCACATCAAACTCCAGACCTTTTATCGCCGCATTCCCCTGCCGCAGCGCGAATAAAGGTAGGTTTGACGGAGCATGCACCGTCCCTGTATCAGCCTGGTAGATATAATCATCAATGTTGTTGTGAAAAACTGCAGCGGAGACCTGAGCATCAGGAGCTAAATAACTAATCGCGAGCTCTTTGTTCAGGGCGTACTCCTCTTTTAAGTTCGAGTCCCCTTGTTGAAAAGCGGCAACTCCTCCGTGAACACCATTTGCGTAAAGGTCAAAAATTGACGGAGCTCGAAAGCCACGCCCTAACCGTTGAATGAATAACCAGTTATCAGCTACTTTCCAGCTTAAACTCATTGAACCGGTCAGCGCATTCCATTGCCGTTTACTAAAATTTGTAACCCATTGCTGAGCCGTATTTGAGGGCTGTTGGCTAATACGGTCATATCTTAAACCGAGCTCTGCAATTACATGATGATTTTCAAAACGCTCATAGATAAAAGCCGCTAAGCTTTCGAAGTCCGCATCGGGGACCAGCTGTCCAATTGCTGTCTGTTGTTCCTTATTGACGTATTCGAACCCATACTGACCTTGCCAGTGCGCCGACTGATATTGCTCGGCCAGTAGTTTTAGTTGGTAGCGATCCAGTGCCAAACTGAGATCCTGAACTGATGGTTCAAGGGCTTGATACGTAACCCCTGTACCAGCATCGCGCTTGTTTTGTTGCCAACTCAGAATACCATGCAACGTAAGATCTGAATTAACATGAAACGCCAAGTCAGACACCAAATTTTGATTTATCAGTTGCTGCCCGGTCGGTAACTCATTGGGCTGTAAGAAGTTCTGTTTATTATCAAAGCGACCATAGCGCAAAGACCAGTCAACTGATTGTCCGGCATAGCCAAGCGAAAAATTAATATCGTTGACTTTAAAATCTGTAAACGGGACTGTGCCATAAAATTTAGGCGCTGTATGGCTGGTTAACTCCCTCTCTGATAACTTACCGGTTGCAAAGTTATTAGACTTTGAATGGTTCACAACGCCACTCCAGCCCCATTGCTCAAAGCCGCCGCCGGCGTTTAGTTTGAATTGGGTCAAATCATTGTTGCTATGGTAGCCAAAATCCACATCTAATTCGTTAAGCACATTGTTCGTACCGATAGGAATCTCAGACCCGACCACATTGATAACGCCGCCCATTGCATCAGCACCAAACAAAACGCTCATCGGCCCCCTGACAACATCAATTCTATCTGCGCTCAGCGCGCTAAGTGTAGGCGGATGACGAACACCGAATTGTTGGAAATCCTGTGCAATACCATCTTTTAGCACACGAATACGATTACCACTTAAGCCACGAATTACCGGCTTCCCTGCTTGCCCGCCGGTAGCAATGGAGTCGACCCCGGCTAAGTGGTTTAAAGAATCTCCCAACGACAAACTTTCGTGTTGCAATTTTTCATCGCCAGCGAGTACTGATAATGCCGACGCTGTATCGGACTGTTGAGTCGCAAAAGGCGAGCCAGTGACTTCAATACGCTCTATTGAATGATGATGTGCGTGCTTACTGTCCTTATCGTTAACTTGACGAAGATCCTCTTGCGCCGCAGTCATTTCCGGAAAAGAGCAAATACAAAACAAAATAAAGAAGCGTGTTAGCCGCATGATTCAGCTCAATTTAAAAACAAACATATTGTTATAATGTAACAATATAAGCTTATTACAAGTCAATTCATGTGTGGCAATTAGCCGCAGCCTGTTAACGTCTAAAACCGCTAAACTAAAATTTAAGATATCAAGCTCATTATCAAGCCTTTGAGTTTTAGAATCCGTTTTTCAATAAACCTTTCGGAAAAGGTACACCGTTTCATCAGTATTACTGATCCAAAACATCAAACTTTAAGTTTTATGTAATTGTTAAAAATAAAAGTGTATTTATGCGAAATACACCTCAGCTCAATCCGCGCTTTAGTTTTTTAACAAGAGCAATAAGCAGACGTTATAAGTTGGATTGCATCTGCGGCGGGATATCGCAACGAGAGCACATACCGGTTAGCACGTTGGGTATTAGGGAAGTTCATGTTTGAAAAAATTGCGGCAGTCACACCAGGTGCATTCTATCGATACGTCAGCCCTGTCAGCGGTAAACACTTTTTCCGTAATCTTGGTACAAGCATCGAACCTATGCTTGGAATATCCAGATCAGATTTGCTCGAGGATGCCGACCTACTTTTTGACAATATTGATGCTCAAGATAAAAACCGTGTTGCAGCTCTCATACAGAAATCTTCCGATGAGCTGAGCGATTTCCATGCCGTTTTCAAAGTGCTGACCCCCTGTGGCGACTTTACGTGGCTTGAGGCTCGCTCAAAGCCCGAGCGAAAAAACAACGGTGACACTGTATGGACGGGGTTTGTCTATAATGTAACTGATAGAGAGCAGGCTAACGAGAATTTGACCGGTTATCTACAAAATGTCGATCACATTATGGATAACATGCTCGATGCAATTATAAGTACTGATGCTAAAGGCACGATAATCTTTATCAATGAAGCCACTAAAAGGTTACTGGGCTTCAGAGGCAGTGAGCTCATTGGTCGGAACATAAAGTTTATTATGCCTGCGCATCATAAGTCGCGTCATGACCAATATATGCAAGATTATCGCCTGACTCGACAACCTAAGATCATCGGCTCCACCCGTTCTGTGGAGGTGATATCAAAAAGAAAAACGCGGATCCCGGTAGAGCTTCGAATATGTGAGTATTACAAAGGCAGTGAACAGCGTTTTCTGGGAATATTGCGGGATTTACGCGATAGCATTGCAACACACTCTGAAATAGAAACGCTGCGAAATACCGACACACTGACCGGTTTAAGCAATCGCTCGGCACTGTTGGCCTCAATAAATGAAACATTAAATCAACTTCAGCCTGGCTTAAGTGCGACGTGGCTTGTGTGTTTGGATATCGACGACTTTCGGCTCATTAACGAAGGTTTCGGCGCGGAGTATGGCGACAGCCTTTTAGTGGAAATAGGCAAAAGACTAAGAAAGTTTTGTTCATCAGCGCTTTGTATTGCTCGTGTTCACGAGGATGAATTTGCTGTCATCTTAGAGGGCTTTTCTGAGGAAACGGAAATTCGGTTGTTCGTATACCAGCTTAAAAGTCACCTCGAAGCGCCCTTTCAAACCTCAAACACCGCGAGCTCTGTCAGGCTCTCCGCAGGTATTTCAAAGTTACTTCCAAGTGAAATGAACGCATCCGATACGCTTCACGTTAGTGAAGTTGCGCTAAGCAATACAAAGCATAGCAATCGAGGCGATGTCTCTTTCTATGAGCCTGCACTTAATGAATCTTTTCGTAGCGCCGCCATAATAGATCAAAAATTAAAATCGCCACATTTGTTGAAAGAGCTATTTCTCGTGTTTCAGCCTCAACTTGATGCAGAAGGCACGCTGCTGGGCTATGAAGCACTGCTTCGATGGTTATGTGATGGTGAGCTTGTGCGGCCTGATGTATTCATTCCGATTGCTGAGCGAAACGGGACCATTATCACGATTGGTGAGTGGCTGTTAGACCAGGCCTGCGAATTTTTGAAGGCTCAAACAAAAAAACAGGCGGTTCCAGCAAAGCGTTTGTCGATTAACATATCCCCTGTGCAGTTCCAGCAGCCCGATTTTGTCATGCTAATCAAAAAGACGCTTGAAACGGCTGGCGTCGACGCTGAAATGCTCCACCTCGAATTGACCGAGCGACTTTTAATCGAGAGTACAGAGCACGTTATCGGCAAAATGTCCGAGCTCAGTGAGCTTGGTATCACCTTCTCTCTCGATGACTTTGGCACAGGGTATTCATCACTAGCTTATCTGAGCCAACTTCCCCTGTCTGAGCTGAAAATCGATAAAAGCTTTGTTAAAGGGTTAACAGAAAGGAGCAGAAACTATCGCATAGTGGAAGCTATCATTACGTTATCAAAGAGTCTCGGCCTTAATGTTATCGCCGAAGGAGTTGAGAATAAATCAGAGGTCGACGCCCTTATTACCCTTGGCTGTAAAAACTTTCAAGGCTATTACTTTGGTAAGCCAGTTACTCCCGAGCAGCTCGCAGACCCAATTCATGCTTCTCGTCACACACACGCATCACCAAATGGTGAACGGAGCTGAGCTCGTATGAAAACCGCTGAGACAACACAAAAAAGCCGGAGAGTCTACGATTTTAGACTGATAGATCGGACAATCAGTAAAAATTCTAGCCAACAGTATGGTGTAGAGGATGTTGCTACCGGCGAGATCCTTATGTTTGATGAAATATACGATAAAAGGCTCATTCAGCAGACAATATTAACCGCATTTAATATGTCACAGCTAACGCTCGGACAGACCGTAAAACTTTTAAGACAAGGTGTTTACGGCATGTCTCAACAAGCACTGGCAGATGCCTCAAGCGTTAACAGAAAGTGGATATCGAAGATAGAAAATGACCAGGCTGCATACTCCGTTAAAGTTTTATCGCGGGTGTTAGGCGCCATTGAGATTAAGCTCGCTTTAACATCATTTAGTAATGCAAAAAGCGGTTCCGCAGACTAGGTATAAAGGAAAATTACTCCGTGAAATCCATTAAACAGCGATTCAATAGCCTGCCTACAGCGAGCAAGCTAGGCCTTGGCTTCGGTTTTATATTGTTAATATTACTCAGTATCAGTGTCTTGTCTATTCGTTCAGTAAGCGCTCTTAGTCATCAGTATCAGGCTCTCTTAGATATTAAATCCGCCGGCATTCTTTTAGGGGAAACCTTGCGAGCCGAGAAGGATTATCTACTTAAAGGCGAGGCTAGCTATATTAATGATGCCGTACGAAAGACAGAAAGAATATCGTCTTTATTAGCGGCTGCTCAAGCAAGTGCATCTCACCCTGATAGTAAGCAAATTATTGATGAAGTGAGCACTCAGCTACCGCAGTACACACAATTACTCAACACATTGAAAGAGCTTAATGGGTCCACTATTGCTAGTAATAATACCGAGGCTCGCGTGCTGCAGGTTGTCGAAGATCTCGAGACACAGGCCGATGATATTAGTATCAACCTTGATAACGCAATTTCAATTCAACTTGATGACGTTACAATGTATGAAGAGCTTGAGCAAATAACTATCATTATCGCGACACTCATTGCGCTGGTAAGTGGCATGTTAGCAACCTATGTGGTTACTGTTTCAATTGTAAAGCCGTTGAAAGCGGCAGTTGATGTAGCTCAAAAAATATCTGACGGCGACTTATCACACTCTATTCAAACAGACCGGCAGGATGAGGTCGGTAGCTTGCTAAGAGCGATGGATAGAATGACGCAAAACTTGCGTGAACTGATCTTTAAGCTCTCCAGTGGAGTTACTCAGCTTGCTACATCCGCCGAGCAGATGGCCGTAGTATCACAACAGACATCGGCGAGCGTGTCGCAACAACGCGTTGAAACTGATCAAGTCGCAACGGCGATGAATGAAATGTCGGCAACTGTTCAAGAGGTCGCTAAAAGTGCAGAGGAAGCTTCATCAGCCGCATCTGAGTCGTCTCATAAAGTGAGTCAAAGTACCACCATACTGAATCAGACTCTAAGCGAGATAAAGTCGCTTGCACAAAGCGTCAATCAGTCCGCCGAATCAGTAACGAAGCTAGAAGCTGAAGTCACCAACATAACGTCAATACTTGATGTTATTACCAATATCACTGAACAGACCAATTTATTGGCACTCAATGCTGCAATTGAGGCTGCTCGGGCGGGGGAAGCGGGACGAGGCTTTTCAGTCGTAGCGGATGAGGTGCGGCTCCTTGCTACTCGCGCTAAAGACGCAACATCAGAAATTGGCGAAGTTATCGCTTCGTTTCAGGCCAAGGCAACCCACACCGTGACGGAAATGCATGAGAATGCATCCCTTGCAAATAAGGTCTTTAAACGAACTGACGATGCAACACTCGCAATAGAGAGTATCAATGACAATATTAAATCTATCGAATTAATGAATGAACAAATTGCCGCCGCTGCGGTTGAGCAAAGTACCGTAGCCGAAGAAATGAATCAAAACATTACCAGCATCCGAAATGCCGCGGAGGAGTCTGCGGCCGCTATTGATGAAACTGCTAAAACCAGCTCAGATTTGAGCGCTTTAGGTCAGGAACAACAGATCCTAGTTAGACAGTTTAAATTAGCGTAAAATACCTGTCTCCGTAACTGATAAACATGACTAACTTGGATTGGAATAGCACGGATGTACGCTGACGCACTAAAAAAAGACTGGCACGCAATATTGAGCAGTGTCTCCGACAACGTTCGAGATGATGTTGCGAGTAAAGTTACACGACATAACGGTGCGTTAACTGACTCTTTTTACGAGGCCATGCTGACACATCCTGAGGCATCTCAATATCTGGATCATACGGTTGTCCAGCAACGCCTTAAATCATCTCTGCAGTCATGGCTAACAGCTCTAGTTGACTCCTCCGTCAGTGAGGGTGATATTGATGCCGTCATTAAAAGACAACTTGTTGTTGGCGAAGTGCATGGCCGAATAAATATTCCAGTACACCTGGTATCTCGAGGCGGCCGTGCACTTAAAAAGAGCTTCTTATCGCTTTGTGAACCCGATATTGAGGAATTTAATTTTTTCGCATGCTTAATTGATACAGCACTTGAAATCATGTCGATTGCCTATCAAAAAAATAACGATAGAAACAACCGTGAAGAGGAAGCGTACCGGTTGTTTTCAATCACTCAGAACATCGGTCGTGAAAAAGAATATCAGCGTGCTGCGCTACTTGATTGGGAAAACGAGCTTTTATACAACTATGCGGCCGGCGCAAGTGACAACAAGGTCATGCGCATAGCTCAGTCTGAATTCGGCTTATGGTTCAGGCATAAAGGCTTACATGCATTTGAAGGAGCAGCGGAGTGCACGAAAGTATTGCAGTTGATGGACTCAATTGACAATAGTTTGCTCCCCTCTCTAGAGCAGAGCACGACACCTAATATTGAACATATAAGGGAGTTACGAACGGCGTTGAAAAGTGTTTTGTTTTGTATTGATAGCTTGTTCCAGCGAAGTGAGGAGCTTGAGTCGGGAAAGGATGTTTTAACTCGGTTACTTAACAGAAAGTTTTTACCTGCTGTTATGTCAAAACAGCTCGATATGGCGCGGCAACGGTCTGAAAAGTATGCCGTGCTTATCATTGATGTTGACTACTTCAAACGAATTAACGATACCCACGGCCATGAAAACGGTGATCGTGTGCTCCAACAATTAGCCGTGTTACTCACCAATGCTACCCGCAGTGGCGACTACACGTTTCGCTTAGGTGGTGAAGAGTTTATGGTGGTCTTAGTCGATATTGATACTAAACGCGCACAAGCAATTGCAGAAAAAATACGCACGGCAATCAGCCAGGAAAAGTTTGAACTAACTGATGGCTCAACCATCAATGTTACGGTGAGTATCGGTATATCAGTCTATTCGGGCCACCCTGATTATCAGTTCGATCTGACTAACGCGGATAAAGCGTTATATCAGGCAAAACAACAGGGGCGCGATCGAGCGATACTATCGTCGTCTTAATTGAAAGAGCCCGGGCCGAAACAATTACTCAAAGTAGTTAACTGCTTTTAGCGATGAAAGCTCGCAAAAGCAGAAAATACTTTATATAAATTCATTAAGCAGACCAACAACGCGATCCGATATTGCGATAAGCTCTTCTACCATCGGCTCCAGTTCATCATGACGCGCCCCACTTTTGGCTTTACTGAATATTTCACGACCCAATTGATGAACCTTGGGGTGAACCTCATTATACAGCTCTGAGAAATTTTGTTTATCGGACAACAGTGACTGACCAAGCGCCGAATCCAGGAACTTGCCAAGACGGCATTGTGTGTGGTCTTTTAATTCAGCTTCACTGAGCGAGGTTTGTCCAAATAAAGCAAAGCGGATCACCTTATCGACCCAAACTATGTGATCAGATTTAGCCAGGCGCAGCAACATTTGCGGCTCGTCATCGGGCAAAAGCTGTAACTCTTCAAGCTGATTTTCACGCAAGTGACGCATGACCTTTGCTATGTCATTAAATGAAGCGTTTGCAGCCTTAACAGAGTCTGATACGTGCTGCAGTCGCTGTGCCATATCTCCTGCAACATTCGATTGTTCTTTTGTCGCGGTTGAAACCTCTGTAGTCGCGGACAAATTTTGCTCAGCAGAATCACGCGCCCGTTCAAGAATATCACAGACCTGAAGGCGATCTTCACGCGATTCGGTTAGCGCATCGTTACTCGTCTCAATGACTGATTCGATATCCCGGGCGCCTTGGACGACGTCATTGACGATAGTATCGATTTCAGTCGCGGCTTCTGAGCTTCGATTAGCCAGCTCCCGCACTGCATCAGCGACCACAGAAAATCCCCGGCCGGCCTCCCCGGCTCGAGCGGCTTCAATGGCGGCATTAAGCGCCAACAGATTTGTTTGGTCCGCAATTTCGTTAACCGTTTGGGTCAAATGCGTAATTCGCTCGGTTTGATTTACAAAAGCGCGTGTATGCTCAGTCACCTTTGCAATTGATGACTCCACATCACTCATATGAGTAACTAGCGTTTTGAGCTTTTTGAGCCCGTCATCGGCATCACTTGCGCTTTGCTGTGCTGCAGTTAATACCTGCTCAGCATAGGCTGCAACCTGAGTGGCCGATGAAGACATTTCCTCAACCGCAGTAGCAAGCTGCTCGGCATCAGCCTCAATACCGTTTATTTGCTCTTGAAATGACAGCCCCTCGCGGCCAAACCGAACAATATTACGAATAGAATCAATGCTACTATCAGCAATACCGTAGATATCAGCGCTTTGCTTTGGTGATTGAAAAAGAGGTTGCATCCAATCAGGCGCATCTTTTTCAGAAAGCTGACCACGACTAAAAGCTTCGAGATAAGCTTTTGCCTTTCCCTTAGTTAACAACATTGCAGACGCCCTTTATGCCTAACAACTGTGAGCCACATTCACGTAACGCTAGGTTTATCTATCGTTATTTTAGTGGCTGATTAAGATTTATTTATCGACACACTATACATAAAACTTAAATATAATAGTACGCTAATTGAAATACCTTTTCGTTCAACATCTGTTCGTTATTAGCAGGCCAAAAAATTCGTTTTACGGTGGTCAATTAACGTGAGCTATTATACCTTTCACCTATGAGGGACGTCGTGCGTAAAACAGACCTTAAAACCGCTCCGCTCGAGGAGAAACTCGAGTTCGTATATGACGTTATCATGCAGACTGTAAGAGTTGGCCTTTTGAATGCTCGTGGAGCTCGGACTGGCTACACTCATTGGTTTGCTCGTGAGCTAAGTAAAGAAGTCAGATACTTCTCTGGATATGTCAGCGAGAAAGCGATTGAACACGGTCAGACCGTTGGGCTCGTGTTAGAGCATCCTCAGCGAATACAGACAATGCTAACCCAGTTAATTGCCAGGCACATCGAAACAGGTGAGAACGCGAAAGAATTTGTGAGCGAAGTTAAACGTCTCGAAAAAGTCCATATTGTAGTCAAAAGTGAAAATGATGCCCTGCGCAGGAAGGAAATTTCTGGAGATTACACCAAGGCTGGAATCAAACTGGTCCATTGGAACGACATTCCCAGCGCAAACAGAAAGCATCTCTTGACTAAGCTCACAGGGCAGACTGCAAACATTGACGAATTCAGAGATTGAAGAGTGTTCTTTTAACTATTTCCTCAGAATGATTCCTTTCGATGGGTTTTAGTCAGTTCACCACTGGACGAATCCTTACTCCCTTCTAGCACCTCTAATTAGGTGGCCAAATTTAGTTTGCCACTACAAACGTTATGTACTAGTTGACTTTGTGACCCCAGATGAAGGTGCAGATACTTTTGATGTATATATGTCTTGGAGTGATTTAAAGTTTCTTCTCAATATGCCGCCAAATCAGAGTCGAATACGGAAGTCCACTAGTATTGCAATTCGCGAGTACCTTGATACTGAGAAGTTTCCAGAATATTCAAGCTACTATGACTTAGAGAAATCTCGAGTATTCTTCAATATAGCTCCATTATTGGTTAACGCTGCTGCCACAATCGTTCCTCTGATAAAACAATATTGTGGATCAGGGTCAACAGAAAGTGCTTTTTTCGCAGAGCATTTCTCTACAGTAATCCATGCTGATACAAGCCACCATGACGTTAATTGCGGTCCATTTGCTTTAGTCAAATAATGTGCGGTCAACTTTTAATTTGGTTCCTGTGCTGGAAAAGATACTCGCTGAACCCCATTTGCGCAGCTAAAACGTCAACGTCCGCTCCTGGCACTAAGCGGACAAATACGATTGGTGGCTCTCTTCTTTTTTAGACTAAAACTTGGCCCAATTTCTGCCGATAGCGTTTTTAGGGTAAAGGTCAAAATAACCCGGTTAGAAAATTCAATTAAAAATTTTTGTCACGGATTTGTCACGCATGTGTCACGGACTGTTTTTTGAGGAGTTTGAGTGGTTTTGAGCAAAGGTCATTAGTGTTTTGAGGATGACTTCAACTCAATAACAGGAAAGCAATAGAAATCGTAAGAGGAAATATGCTGAAAGCCTTTGATGGCGCGCCCGGCAGGATTCGAACCTGCGGCCTCTGCCTCCGGAGGGCAGCGCTCTATCCAGCTGAGCTACGGGCGCATTTACTATTTTTTGACCTTTACTTTTGACCCCTTTTTGCCGTCCGACCTTTACCTCCGGAGGGCAGCGCTCTATCCAGCTGAGCTACGGGTGCGTCGTTAGGAGTATTCAGAGCAGGCGTGGATTTTAGGGAATATCGGCTGCAATGTCCAGTGCTGCGGCTGTCACAAAAGCTTAAATGAACTGTCAACGGCGGTTCATCTGCGTAGCGGAGTATAGACGAAACCCACAGTGGGAGATCGTTATGCCCCAGGCTCGTTTAAATGCCCGCACGTTGTTTATCTCTGATATACACCTAGGATCTAAAGACTGCAAAGCCGAGTTTCTGCTTCACTTACTCAAACGTGTCGATGTCGAACGACTCTATTTAGTTGGTGATATCGTCGACTTTTGGGCTATGAAGCGGCAGATCTTCTGGCCCACGCTGCATCACCAAGTCATCCAGCAAGTACTTTCCATGGCGCGCAACGGCGTAGAGGTTATTTATATTCCCGGCAATCACGACGAGGTGATGCGCAAGTATCGCCACCCCGATGTAGCCAGCATTCGCATTCAACGTCAGGCCATTCACACCACCGCCGACAACAAGCGTCTGCTGATTTTGCATGGTGACGTATTTGATGCCGAAACTTGCCATAGCAAACTGCTATCCTTGGTCGGCGATCACCTTTACGACTTCTTGTTATGGCTCAATCGTCAGACGAACCGCATACGCAATCTGTTTGGTCACAATTACTGGTCGCTGGCGGCTTATGTCAAAAGCCAAATTGGTAAAGCCGAGGAAGTCATTGGCCACTATCGTGCGGCGGCACTTCGTGAAACCAGTAAGCGAGGCCTGGATGGCATTGTTTGCGGACACATTCACCATCCTGAGCTGGTTGAGTCGGATAAGCTGCTGTACGCCAATACCGGTGACTGGGTTGAGAACTGTACGGCGCTGTTCGAAAGCCATGAAGGCGAGTTGTCTTTAATGAAATATACGCTTTCTGATGCAAAACCGGTTCGCTTTAGTCGCCGCCGACAACGCTCATACAATAACGCAGCGTGAGACGAGAGCCTCGTTCTCAATGACTAATTAAGCAAGGAATAAAGCTTGTGACAATAAGCAGCCAGAGCTTTCTGCCTGCCCGCCTGTTAGCCGCTATTTGTCCAACTATTGCTTTTCCAGTTTTAGGTTATGAAAGTCAAAGCTAAAATCGGTAAAGTCAGCTGCCGCTTCCATAGTTGCGCTTTCGACCTGATTGCTCCGACTCACATCGAACTCGATAAAGGCATCCGCTTCCAGCAGCGGCTCATCCCAGCGCACAATAAAGGTATTGCCGTTGTAATGCTCCAGCGAACCTTTCAACATATCGGTATGGGTAAAATCTATGTGCAGGGCATCACCCTTCTCAGAAATAACGACCTCACCATACCAGGCGTCTTTATAGGTTCCGGCATATTCCGATAGCGCCAGCGCAGGCTGAGGTTCGTCAACTGTTTCTACCTTAAAGTCGGCCTTTTTCTGAATGAACTCATGATATTTCTTACTTTCCTTTGCCACCCAGTCCTCGTCCGGCACATCCAGAACCTCTTCCAGTGACTCTTGCACTATAGCGGTTAAGGCGCCGAACGCCTGCTGGTTACTCATAACCGTAATGGCGAATTCTTCCTCAGGAATGACCGTTGTAAAGGACAACATGCCCAAAATACCGCCACTGTGCGACACATGCTTAACGCCGTAATAATCTTTCACGAACCAACCTAAACCATACCCTCTGAAATAGGTGCCCTGCTCTGCTGCATCAGCTGGTACCGGCAATGGCGTGGTCAGTTGCCACATGTCGTGCAAAGATTCTTCGGTAAACACACGTTCACCTGTAGGTGTCTCGCCTTCATTCAGCAGGGTCAGCAACCAACGGCTCATGTCATCCACACTTGCCGCTGTTGCGCCAGCCGCCGAAAAGTCTTCAAGAAAATCGAGCGGAAAACGATGCAGTTCGCCATCCATTTCAATGGTACCTACCGCCACGTTGTTGTAACCCTCATCAATGCGCGAGAAGCCGATAGTGCTCTCATCCATCTGCATAGGCTCAAAGAATGTTTGTTCCACATACTGCTGGTAAGGCATATTCGTAACTTCGCTGATCACTTCGCCCGCCGTGACAAACATCAAGTTGTTGTAGTCAAAGCGTTCACGAAAGCCATGCTCAATGGGTACATTCGCCAACCCGGCAATGACTTCGTCGGTGGTTTTGTCGGTGTTCGGCCAAATCATCAAGTCGCCGGCACCTAACCCAAGGCCAGAACGGTGACTCAGCAAATCACGAACGGTAAGTTCCCGGGTAATATAAGGGTCAGCCAGTTTAAAGCCCGGCAAATGCTCAACGACTTTATCGTCCCATTCCACTTTTCCCTGCTCAACCAAGGTTGCCATAGCTGCAGCGGTAAAAGCCTTGGTATGCGAGGCTATACCAAACAAAGTTGTGGGCGTAACGGGTTGCTGCGACTCGATATCCCGGACGCCGAAGCCTTCGGCTAAAATCACTTCGCCGTCTTTAACCGCAACAACGGCCAAACCCGGAATGTTAAAAGCATCAAGAGACTGTTCAGCGGTTTTCCGAATTTTCTTCTCCAGGGATATACCGTCTTGTTTATCAGCGGAGGTTTGTTCAGAACAAGCCAATAAGGTACTTGCAGCAACGCTTAAGCACAGAGCTTTAGTTAGTTTTTTCATAGCAGTTCCTTTTTATTTTTTGTAAAGACTACCACAAGTATTTTTAATTTCACTTTTCAGCAGGCTTGCTCTTATGGCTAGCTCCTAATTCATCGTGCTTTTAGCGGAGTTGGCCTTAATCACTTTGCTTGTCAGTGGGTTATGGTTTTATATTAGAGACAGCCTACTCAAGAAAACCTAATTCAAGGAAAACACTATGTCATTAAAACAGGTCATGAGTGCTCTGGCTGTCTCTTCGGTTTTATCACTGCCCACTATGGCAAGTGACTACCTGGACACGTCCACGAGCTTTTCTGATGAAAACAAAAACACCAAAACTCGCGTTATTTTTGTGCCAGAAGGTACTGCAGTTGAGCTACCGGAGTGGTCAGGCACTGACGTTAACGCCGTTAGCCGCGCTGCCGAAATTGAAGAATTTAAAGGCGAGGCATCGCAGTTAACCACGGTTATTGCACCTGAGGGAACCAAAGCCAATCATCTGCTTCTGGCAGGCGTCGGTAATCCGTCTGAACTGTCCCGTTTTGAAGCGGAGAAATTAGGGGCTTCTATTGCGGCTGCTTTAAAGCCCGAGTTAGAAAGCGTTGTTTTCGACACGCGCCTAATCGGCAACCCGGGCATTGCCGCCGAATTGAGTTCGCACATTGCTCATGGCATCGACTTACGTAACTATCGCTTTGACCGTTATCAGTCCGAGCCTAAAGAGCGCCCGCAAACAGCCTATCACTGGTTAGTGAAAAGCCCTGACATGGCAGAGAAAAAATACCTTGCCTCTCGCGCCATTGCTGAAGGTGTGTTTGTTGCCCGCGACATTACCGCTCTGCCCGGCAGCGACGGCTACCCTGAAGCCATTGTGAAGTTAGCTCAGGAAGCCATGAAAGATATGAATATCGAACTGACTATCGTCACGCCTGAGCAAGTTGAAGAAATGGGCATGGGCCTGCTTCACGGCGTAAGTAAAGGCAGCCAACACGGTTCTTATTTGCTGGCCGCGCACTATAAAGGCAGTAACGCTGATCCAATCGCATTGGTCGGCAAAGGCAATACCTTTGACACCGGTGGTTATAACTTAAAAACCAGCTCCTCTTCTATTTTGCGCATGCAAACAGATAAAGCCGGCGCTGGCGCGGTTATTGGTGCCGTCATGGCATTAGCCGCTCAAAAAGCACCAGTAAATGTGGTTGCTGTAGCACCACTGTCGCACAACCTAATTTCAGGCACAGCAACTCTGCCCGGAGACGTCGTTAAAGCCGGTGACGGTACTTTGGTAGAAATTGCTAACACTGACGCAGAAGGCCGACTGATTCTTGGCGACGGTAACTGGTATGCCAACGACAAGTTCAAACCTCGTGCCATTGCCAATATTGCGACCTTAACCGGCTCGAAAGTTGGCGCTCTTGGTACGGGCTACGCAGCGATGTTTGCGTCCGAGGACAATTTACGTAGCACCATTATTGAAGCTGGGAATGTCACTGGTGAAAAAGTCTGGGAACTGCCTTTAGAAGGTTATGACGGCATCATCGACAGTCCACTGGCCGACATTCGTAACATCGGCTCTCCGGGCACCCAGGCCGGTGCAGCGTTTCTTAAGCACTTTGCAGGTGACACGCCTTGGATCCATATCGATATGGCTGCTGACGCAATGGTCAGTTCCGATACCGGTATTCATCCGGCAGGACCAACCGGCTTTGGTGTGCGCTTGTTAACTGAGTGGGTTCACCAGTTAGAGCAATAAGCAACACCTAGCCTCTCATTAAAAGGCACCCGTCAATGGGTGCCTTTATTTCTGGCTACTGCGCATAAGCAGCGCGAATTTCCTCAACCTTCTTATCAATAGCTTCACGGCTTAACCACTGCCCGCGCACCATAACGCCTTGGTTCTCACGCAGAGTATCCGGATTCTCCAGAGGGTTATCCTTTAACAAAATAAAGTCAGCACGGTGTCCGGCCGCAATTCGCCCAAAGGTATCCTGTTCGGCAAAGTAGTCGCCTGCTGCTACCGTGGCCGAATGCAAAATATCAGCCATAGGTATACCCGCTTCTGACATCAGCCGTATTTCGTGGTGTATGGAGTAACCCGGAACACTAAACAACTGTGGTGCATCGGTTCCAAAAATAATTTCAGCGCCGCCTTCGTGCAGGGCGTACAATAGCTTTTGGCGATTTTCCTGCTGCACTTGCGCCTGTTCCTGATTAAAGTAGCTGCTGGGGTTATCGTAGTAGTTTAGCCAGCCTTCACGGACGGCTTTAGGTACCAGCTGAATTTCCGGGTATTCTTTCAGTTTGTCAGGATCAGCCGCACCTATCAGGGTTTTCCATAAAGCCTGGGTGGGTACAACCGCAACGTCGTGTTCCAGCGTCATCGCGACCAGTAAATCCAGTTCATCCTGCGTTATTTCTCTGTCCATAGCATCGACATAAGCAAGGTAACCGTCCAGATGGTCAATGGTTCTCTGGCCTGCTTCCATGGCGAGTTTTAATCCGACATCTGCCGGCACATGCCCGGCAAAATCCATCCCCGCCTGGCGAGCCGTACTTGCCATAGCCTCATACTCCTCAAGGGTTAACCCCGGGTGTACTTTAAGTAAGTCCCAGCCTTCGTCGCTTTGCGCTATGACCCGTTCTGTCACCTGCTCAACCGACTCTATGGTATTGCCACTGAAGCTCGGTCCGGCCAAATATAGCGTTGGGCCCTGGCGCTCACCCGATTCAATGTCAGACTTCAGTTGCAACTGGTGCGGATAACCCAGCATGCCACGCACCGTTGTTACGCCATTAGCAATGTACAAAAACAACATGTCGTCGGCGTAGCGTTTAGGGAAGTCACCGAAGTCTGTTGCCGGCGGCACATGACCGTGCATTTCTGCCATCCCCGGTAAAACGTATTGCCCCTCAGCATCAATTATTTGCGTGTTGTCATCAAAAGCCGGGGCTTCAGCATTGGAAAAGACACCGCTGATGTAACCGTCATTGACCACGACAGTCTGTTGATCAATAACATTGGGTTCGCCCTTAAGCCAGTCAACAAGGGTGACGTTTTTAATGACATAGTCAGCGCTGCGAGTTTCAGTGCTCTTAGGTTCGGCATTGTTGCAAGCCGATAAAAATAAGGCCGCAGCAGTTGCGGCCAGAAGGTGAGTCAATTTCATTTTGGTTGCCTCCGGCGTAAAATCTGCCTTTAGCCTAGCGCAAGCTTACAATAAAGCCCAGCGGATAAGGCCCCCAACCAGGGTGACAGCCAGCACACCCAGGCACCACAAGCCGACAAACCACAACCATTTCTTAAATACTGGCTTCATCAGTCGTGATATCCGCTGTCTGAGTCCACCTTACCGCGGAACACCCAGTAGGTATAACCGGTGTAGGCGAAGATAATAGGCAAAAGTACCACTGCCCCGACAAGTAAAAACTTCAGGCTATTGTCCGGCGCTGCTGCCTGCCACAAAGTAATGCTTCGCGGTACCAAATACGGGAAAATGCTGACTGCAAACCCGGCAAAAGACAAAAGAAACAGCCCCAGGCCCCACAAATACGGTCGACCTTCCTGCTTTTTATGCAGCGAGCGCAGTAGTCCGAGGGTGATACCCACCAGTAAAATTGGTAACACCCACAAGCCAACCGAGGCCGGATAAGTAAACCAACGCTCCGCAATAAAGGGATCTACATAGGGCAAATAAAGACTTACAAAGGCAATGCAAGCTACCAATAAAATGGCGCTGTACCAGCCCGCACGATAGCTTTGACGCTGCAAGTCACCTTTCGTTTTCATTACCAGCCAGGTGGCTCCCAGCATCATGTAGCCAATAACCACAGCAACACCACAGAAGAAGCTAAATGGGGTTAGCCAGTCAAACCAGCCTCCGGAGTATGCCCGGTCCGTTACCTGAATGCCCTGCAGCATTGCGCCCAGCATAATCCCCTGACTCAGGGCCGCTATCAGCGAGCCAACAATAAAGGATAAGTCCCAGATACCTTTTGCCCGCTTGGTTTTAAAACGATACTCAAAAGCCACACCGCGGAAAATGAGCCCCAGAAGCATGGCAATAACCGGCATATACAGCGCGGGCATAAGCACCGAATAGGCCAGCGGAAACACCGCCAGCAAACCACCACCGCCTAATACCAGCCAGGTTTCATTACCGTCCCAGACCGGTGCAACGGTGTTCATCATCACGTCGCGATCTTCTTCCTTTTTAAACCAGGGAAAAAGCAGCGCGATGCCTAAATCAAAGCCGTCCAGTGCAACATAAGCAAATACGGCGACCGAAATTAATATTGCCCAAATGAGTGCGTAATCCATAGCTTAGGCCTCCTCATCGTAAATGCGCTCAGCCGCCATTGTCGGCTTATGTTTGGCATACTCGGGAATCGTCACTTTTGCAGGATCCGCTGCCATTTTGCGCAGAATATAGAACGTACCGGCACCAAAAACGAGGAAGTAAACCACAATAAAAGCTATCAAACTGCCTGCAACACCGGCTTTATCAATAGGAGACGCCGCATCGGCGGTGCGCAATAAGCCCTGAATAACCCAGGGCTGACGCCCCACTTCGGTGACTATCCAGCCAGCAATTACAGCAACAAACCCCATAGGACCCATAAACAAACTAAAGCGCAGTAGCAGGCTGTTGTCATAAAGCTTGCCGCGTAACCGTTGTAAGCCGGACCATAAGCCCGCTAACACCATCAAAAGCCCTATTCCGACCATGATTCGAAATGACCAAAATACGGTCGCCACTGGTGGCCAGTCTTCGCGCGGAAACTGATCCAGCCCGGTCACTTCGGCATTAATGTCATGCTTCAGAATGAGGCTGGCAAGCCCCGGTACTTTCAATGCGTAGTCGACTTCTGCCGTTTCTTCGTTGGGCAACCCGAATAAGTACAGTGGAGCCCGGGCTTCGGTGTCAAAATGCCCTTCCATTGCCGCTACTTTTGCAGGCTGATATTCCTGAGTATTCAGCCCATGAAGGTCACCGACAAAGACTTGCAGCGGCGCAACAATTAACGCCATCCACATGGCCATGGAAAACATTTTGCGTGCGGCGGCGTTGGTTTTGTCTTTTAGCAAATGCCATGCGCCGACTGCACCAACCACAAAAGCCACTGTCAGATAAGCAGCCAACAGCATATGCGCCAGCCGGTACGGAAAAGAAGGGTTAAACACCACCTCAAACCAATCAGTCACCACAAATTGGCCGACGTCGTTCATAGCGTAGCCTGCCGGGGTCTGCATCCAGCTGTTTACCGATAGTATCCAGAAGGCGGAAATAGCTGTACCCACTGCAACCATCAGGGTAGCGAAAAAGTGCAACTTCTCGCCCACTTTGTTCATGCCGAACAGCATAACGCCAAGAAAGCCAGCTTCAAGGAAGAACGCAGTCAGTACTTCGTAACCCATTAATGGCCCGATGACCGGCCCGGCTTTATCGGAAAACACCGACCAGTTAGTACCAAACTGGTAACTCATAACAATGCCGGACACCACGCCCATACCAAAGGCAACCGCAAAAATCTTGACCCAATAACGGAACAATTGCTGATAAACCGGGTTTCGTGTTTTTAAGTAGAGGCCTTCCAGTACCGCCAAATAGCTGGCCACACCAATGGTGAACGCAGGAAAAATAATGTGGAACGCGATAGTAAAAGCGAACTGAAAGCGCGCCAGGAACAATGCGTCAAAACTTTCGAACATAGCAAACACCCTTAACTGAGGTTTGTCTTAAGTATACGCCTTTGTTGACAAAGATCAGGGTTAGCTATGTAAAACTTGTAGGATAAATACTAATAAATGCCATACTTTTTATATGGCTAATACGGCACGGCTACATCTATTAAACAACGACCCGCGGAACACGTCCGCTGACACCTGTCAGTAAATGCCAGGAAATCGTGTCCGCGCAGGCCGCAACTTGTCGCACATCGATACTGGGCCCCCAAAGCTCAACATCGTCACCCAACTGCACATCGTCGATGCCCGTGACATCTATCGTCAACATATCCATAGACACTCGCCCGGCTAAAGTGACACGTTTGCCTCGGATCATTGCTGGCGTGCCATTTTTCGCCTGTCGCGGATAACCGTCCGCATAGCCCATAGCCACCGTTGCAATGACAGTTGGCCGCTCAGCACTCCAGGCGCTGCCGTAGCCTACCGACTCGCCCTTTTCCAGCTGATGCAGTGCAATGACCGGAGCCACCAGCCGCATCGAGGGTTTAAGCTCCGGTTGTACTTCGGTCACGCTCGAGGGGTTTACACCATAAAGTAATAAACCAGCACGGGCCCAGTCATTTTCCTGAAGTGACCACCGGGTATCGGGGTTCAATAAGCCAGCCGAATTATGGAAGCTACGGGCCTGATAGCCATTGAGCGTCTCTGATAACTGACAGAACTGTTGTTTTTGCTCAGCATTCAGTCGATGGTTCGCATCAGCGTTAGCTAAGTGCGACATAAGCGTTACGCCAGCCACATTGTTACTTGCGTTTAAGCGCTTCAACGCCTGCTGGGCTTGTTCTTCAGACCAACCCAAGCGGTGCATGCCAGTATCGACTTTTAACCACACCCACAATGGTTTACTTAAAGCTTCCGCCTCTATGTCTTGTAATTGCTGCTCGCAATGCACCACCGGGCTTAAGTTGTTTTCTGCACAAATCCTAAGCTCAGAGGAGGAGAAGCAGCCTTCTAAAATAACCAACGGCCCCGTGTATCCGCATTCCCGAACGGCCAGTGCTTCTTCCATAAAACCAGCAGCCATGCCATCTACATGCGGCTCTAACGCTTGTACTGCGGGCTCAACGCCATTCCCGTAGCCATCGGCTTTAACAACTCCCAGCAACTTCCCGCCAGCCATCGTCTTACGCACCCACTTAGCGTTATGCGCTATTGCAGCGGGAGATATTTCTGCGCGAGTTTGGCGGTAGTGCATGGGCTTTCCTTTTAAATTTTTTTGACGACATTCGGAAAAGATCTTCAGTTTACCGTATTTTCCGCCAACTTGAACGGAACTCTTTGCATCACCTCGTCAGCTTCAGTAACGTAAAGCTATAACTAAAAGGAGATCAACAATGTGGTTAAAACAGTCCGTCATTGCCGGTAGCTTAATGCTACTTTTTACTTCCGCTCCAGCGTTATCAAACGACACATTTAAGGCTGAAGACATTTTCCAGCTCGAGTATGCCAACCAGGTCAGCATTTCTCCTGACGGAAAATACGTTGCGTACATACGCAACAGCTTCGATGATATGAAAGACAATACTCGTCGCTCATTATGGCTGATTGATACCGAAACCGGTCAACATTTACCGATTTTTGATGATAAATACAACTACGGCAGTCTGGCCTGGTCAAATGACGGCACTCGTCTTGCCTTTGCGTCCAACCGTTCTGAAAAGAACCAGATTCATGTGCATTGGATTAAAGAGCAGCGCACAGCCAAAGTCACTCACGTAAGCGAAAGCCCGGGTAGCATTAGCTGGTCTAACGATGACACCCAACTGGCATTTACCATGTCGGTCAAGTCTGAGCCTACCCCCTTTGCTAAAAGCGTGAAGAAACCAGCTAAGCCCAAAGGCGCGAAATGGTCTAAGTCTCCTATTATTGTTGAAGAAGCTTATTACCAGCGCGATGGCAGCGGGGTTCTGGAACCAGCCCATACACAACTCTTCGTCGTTCCTGCTGAAGGCGGCAGTGCACGCCAGTTGACCGACGGTCCTTATCGACATGGCGGCTCCTTGGCCTGGACAGAAGATGACAGCCATATCGTATTCTCAGGGAACCGGTCCGAAGACTGGGCTTATCAGGTCAACGAAAGTGATCTTTACAGCGTCAGCCTGAGCTCAAAGGAAGTGACGCAGGTAACCGACAAACCGGGCCGCGAGTCATCGCCGCAATTTTCTCCTGACGGCGAGCGTCTGGCTTACTTACACAGCTCGAACGAGCCGGTGCCTTACCATAAGTCCCAATTGTGGATCATGGACTGGAGTGAACGCTCAGAGACTGAACTCCAGGCTGACTTCGATCGTTCTTTCAGCTCGCCACAATGGACAGGCAATGATTCACTGGCGGTTTCTTACGCCGACCAGGGGAAAACCGTGGTTGCTGATGTCACATTGAACAATGAGCTGACGAATCGGGTGGATGATGTTTCCGGTGTTTACGTTAGCCGCCCTTATACCATGGGCTCATTTACTGCCTCACAAACAGGCGCTATTGCCTACACCAAAGGGTCTGAATACCGTCCGGCAGATGTCGGTTATCAGCCTCAGGGTGGTGAAGCGGTCCAGTTTACTCAGCTAAATGAAGACCTGCTTGGCCACCGTGAACTGGGCAAAGTTCACGAAATTCGCTATGAGTCACGCTATGACGGTCAGGAGATTCATGGCTGGTATATTACTCCGCCGAATTACGATGAAAACAAAGAGTATCCTCTGCTGTTAGAAATACACGGTGGCCCTCACCTGTCTTACGGCCCGCATTTTGCCGCAGAACACCAGCGCTACGCTGCCGAAGGTTATGTGGTGCTTTATGTAAACCATCGCGGCAGTACCTCTTATGGCAAAGACTTTGCCATGCTGCTGGACGGTAACTACTCGTCACCTTATGACTTTGCCGACCACATGACTGGCATTGATTTACTCATTGATAAAGGCATTGCAGACTCAGACAACCTCTTTATTGCCGGCGGTTCCGCAGGTGGCATCGCCACAGCCTATGCGGTAGGGCTAACCAACCGTTTCAACGCAGCGGCAGCTACCAACCCGGTGATTAACTGGGTGAGTAAAGTACTGACAGCTGACAGTTCAATTGGCCAAATCACCAACCAGTTCCCTGGTATGCCATGGGAAGAGCTAGAGCACTATTGGCAACGTTCGCCACTGTCTATGGTCGGTGACGTTGAAACACCGGTCATGCTATTCACCGGCGAGAAGGATCGTCGTACGCCAATATCTGAAACCGAACAGTTCTACCAGGCATTGAAGCTTCAAAAAGTAGATACGGCTATGGTACGTGTTCCGGGTGCTTTTCATGGGGTTACGGCTCGTCCTTCAAACATGATTGCCAAAATTGAGCATGCACTGGCCTGGTTCGAGCAATATAAGAAATGAAACTAGCCACTTTAGGCCCTGCCGGCACCTTCTCGGAGGTTGCCGCGGGGCTTTTCCAGCCTGAACAAGATCACGACATTCAGTTACTGGATAACCTGGTCAGCTGCCTGGAGTCGGTTGGTCGAAAATGCGATGCTGCTGTTGTCCCTATTGAAAATTTGACCGAAGGCTTCGTTTCTCCCGTCGTCGACTATTTGGTGCAACGGCCCTTGCGCATTCAGGCGGAAATCCGTATTCCTGTTGGCTTCCAATGTTTCAGCAATAGTGCGAATCCTACCCAGATATGGGCACAGTTTGTCGCAGCAGGACAATGTAGTTCGTACTTACACAAGCTCGGGCTGCCAATTATCCATACCGCAAGTAATGCCGCGTCACTGCAAGCTCTGCTGGCGGCCGAAGAGGCCTCTGCAGCTGTAGTTCCCATGCACATTAGCTGTCCGGATACTTTGCAGATATTGAATAACAATATCGCTGACAACCCACGCAACGAAACGCGCTTCGTGGTATTATCTGCAACTTCTGAAGAGCCTGAATTCACTAAAGACCAACGCTGGAAAAGCAGTTTGCTGCTCATTGATGACAACGACCACCCCGGCTTATTGGTCGACAGCTTGCAGGTTTTTGCAAAACAGCAAATTAACTTAACCTCTATAGTGTCGCGCCCGGCCGGCAGTCAGTTTGGTGACTATCATTTCTTTATCGACTTTGATGGCCACCGCAGTGACCCCGGTGTCGCTTTGGCTCTTGAAGATTTGGCCGCTATGAACAACATTCACTGGCTGGGTTCTTACCCTGCCGCAGAAATAGGAAAGCAGTAATGTCTCTGGAAGTCATAAAACACGAACCGGCAGGCACAGCCGACGCCGTTATCATTTGGTTGCATGGCCTGGGTGCCTCGGGCAATGACTTTGTCCCTATGACCGAGCATTTAAAGTTTGCCAACGCGCAGGTTCGCTTTTTGTTTCCTCATGCACCACAAATGCCGGTTACCATAAACCAGGGTATGGTCATGCCTGCCTGGTACGACATTACCGACATGAGCATCGACCGCCAGATAGACAGCGAACAGCTGCGCGAATCTGCAGCTAAAGTACACAAGATGATCGACGAGCAAGTTGCTCAGGGCATCGACAGTAAACGCATTATTATTGCCGGGTTCTCGCAAGGCGGCGCCGTGGGTTATGAAGCCGCTTTAACCTACCCTAAACCACTGGCGGGTTTAATGGCACATTCCACTTACTTTGCCACAGCCGGCGACATTCAAGTCAATGAAGCCAATGCACAGCTGCCAATTTTGGTTCAGCACGGCACTCAGGACCCTGTTGTTCCGGAAGTTCTTGGACAAAAGGCCTGTGCAACGTTGAAAGAGAAAGGGTTTTCAGTGACCTATCAAACCTACCCAATGCCACATTCACTGTGCATGGAGCAGGTTCAGGATATGCAGAAATGGCTGGATGAGCGGTTTTAACCGCTCGCCCACTTAATAGCTTTAGCTCTCGAGTAATTGCAGTTTATCCGCCCAGCTACTGGCCAGGCTCTCACCCCGTTCAAACGAGTCGATCATAATATTTACGTGACCCACTTTACGACCGGGTCGCGCATCTTTGCCATACCAATGGCAATCTGCGGCGGCCGCTTCCCATAACGCTTCCGGAATACCCGCAACGCCAATAACGTTTACCATTAAAGTTGGGGCTATCAGTAAATCGGGTAACGGCAAGCCGGTAATAGCACGAATATGCAGATTGAACTGGTCACAGTTAGCACCGCTCATCGTCCAGTGACCTGAATTATGGACCCGGGGCGCTACTTCGTTGACCAATAAGTGTTGGTTTTCACCCTCTCCGATCACGAAGAACTCAATAGCAAGAACACCGACGTAATCAAGTGCATCGGTCAGTTTCTTATGATGTTCCTTGGCTAGGGCCTCGAGTTCTTTTGAAAAGTGATCAGCACCGGCCAGACTGTAAGACAGTATACCCTTGGTATGAACGTTTAAGGTCAGCGGAAAACAGCGCTGTTCACCTTTATGCGACCGCGCTCCGACAACAGAAACCTCATCGGTAAAGTTAATCATGTCTTCAACAATACCTGGGCGCTGTCCAGCATCTTCAGCAACAGTAGCAATGTCCTCGCCCGGCTTCCAGCGCCACTGACCCTTGCCATCGTAGCCGCCCTTCGCCGACTTAATGACAACCGCGTGGTCACAGCCTTCTAAAATTGCCGTTAACTCAGCAACACTGTCATAGGCTTTCCAGGCGGATGTCGGAATATCCAGCTCATCACAAAGCGATTTTTGCGTACGACGGTCAACTAAGCCGTTGAAGCGCTCTGCTTTTAACAAGAACTTATCAGCGGTCTTAGCGACGAGCTCTTCCCCTAGGTGTTCGTGCTCCCAGGTAGTCACATCAGCCCATTCATTTGCCTCGGCCAACGTCATTGCTAAAGGCTGCTGGCTACCCAATGCCATAACCTGATTCAGCCGGTCACTGTATAAGACACATTCGTGCCCTTGCTGAATAACGGCTTTACCCAGCATTTGACCTAACTGACCGTTGCCAAGGATAAGAATCTTCATTTTGGCAGCTCCAGATCTGAGTTAGCCATAACCTTTTCTTTTTGTGCCGTGCGAAACTCGTGCACACGTTTTCGAACATCGCTGTCAAAGCTGCCGATAACTTGTGCGGCCAACAAACCGGCATTTGCAGCACCAGCATCACCTATTGCCAGAGTACCAACAGCCACACCCTTAGGCATCTGCACAATGGACAATAAACTGTCTAGACCTTTTAGCTGTTTGCTTGGAACCGGCACACCAAATACAGGAATAGCAGTATAAGCCGCCAGCATACCCGGTAAGTGAGCAGCACCACCGGCACCGGCAATAACCACAGGCACCCCGTCTTGCTCCGCTTGTTCCATGGTCGATTTGAGTAAGTCCGGCGTGCGATGCGCAGAAACCACCTTCGCCTGCCATTTAATGCCCAGAGACTCGAGCATTTCTGCTGCTTTTTGCATTACCGGCCAATCGGACTGGGAACCCATTAGAATCAATACCGGAGCCATGGTGTCACCTTTTATTTACTGTTTGGATGTGCGTGTGCATTTGGAAAGGCGAGGATTGTAGCCATTGGTCGCCTTAACTGCAAATTTCATGGGTGATTATTGACCAAATTAAGACTTTTTGCTGATAGATAGATTAATAGGCTAAGGTTAGTATCTGAAACGACTTTCTACCAACAGGAATGAATGATGCTGCTTAGTGCTAAAGATTCTCTTTTACTCATTGTCGATGCTCAGGAACGACTGTTGCCAGCAATTCATCAACGAGACGTTGTCACTTCGCGTATGCGTTGGCTGGGTGAAATTGCTATGCAGCTGGACTTGCCTATTCTTATTACCGAGCAATACCCTAAAGGCTTAGGTTATACCGTTGACAGTCTGCAAGAAATCATTGAAGCCGCCCGCGTTGTTGAGAAAACGCATTTCAGCGCTGTACGTGACGATACCTTCCGCGATGTTTTATCTGAGTACAATAAAAAGCATGTAGTTATTATGGGTATGGAAACACATGTGTGTGTTCTGCAAACGGCAATAGAGCTTCAGGAATCCGGTTATCAAGTGTTTCTGCCGGCCGATACTGTTGGCTCCCGCCGTCCTACCGATAAGGACAGCGCTATTGAGCGTATGCGAAATGCCGGAGTTGAAATTATCACTTCCGAGATGGCTGCCTTTGAATGGTTGGAGAAATCAGGAACAGACACCTTCCGTCATATCAGTCGCAACTGGTTAAAATAACGCAAGCTATTGTTGACTCGGGCTATATTAAGCGTATACTCGAAACCGCTGAGAAAATTTCGGCTATTGATTTGAGATTTTTTACGAAGTCCTTTTTGCTGTACCTCGTTTTGTAAGTCCAAGTAATACCTAAGTTTTTTGAGCAATACATTGATTTCAACATGCACTACGAGGAATATCAGCATGTCTACTACTACTGGTAAAGTAAAATTCTTTAACGAAGCTAAAGGCTTCGGTTTCATCGAACAAGAAAACGGCGCAGACGTTTTCGTACATTTCAGCGCTATTCAGTCTGACGGTTTCAAAACTCTGGCAGAAGGCCAGCAAGTTTCTTTCACCGTAGCTCAAGGCCCTAAAGGTCCACAAGCTGAAAACGTAGTTCCTATGTAAGGAACCTTCAGTACCCTTTCGGGTGCCGAACGTTTACACGAAGAATTTCAAAAACGTCGCTTTTTAGCGGCGTTTTTTTATGGCAAAAAGCCTAAATTGCTAAACTTTTCCCGTAAAAATACGATAACCTTACTATATTGATGTAAATCAAGCTTCCTAAAGGCGCTTATGAAAAATAATGGTCCGGTTACAGAAAAGGAAAACCGCTTTCCCGATCACTATCGACTGATTTCCTCGACTGATTTAAAAGGGGTCATCACGCACTGCAACGAAGACTTCGTTAATGTTAGCGGTTACACACGAGACGAATTGATTGGCTCTCCTCATAATATTCTTCGCCACCCTGACATGCCAGGCGGCGTCTTTGAGCAAATGTGGAAAACCATTAAGCGCGGTAAGCCCTGGATGGGCCTGGTTAAGAACCGTTGCAAAAACGGTGACCATTACTGGGTCAGCGCCTACGTTACACCCATAATGGAAAATGATAAGCCAGTCGGTTTCGAGTCAGTCCGCGTCGCAGCGTCAGAGCACCGTAAAAAACGGGCTCAAGGCGTCTATGACCGACTTAATGCGGGTAAACATGCCATCCCTCTCAGCAAACGTTTATGGCTAAACGGCAAAGACTTAATGCCGGTTGTTGTTCCCGGCTTAATCGCCAGTGCCATTATCGCGTTATTTGGCGAGCCTGTTTCAGCATTAATCGCCTTAGCGGCCACCGCTGTTAGCACCTTAGCTTATGGAGCTTACATTGGCCGTATGTTGCAGGGGTTACTGGAATTAAGACCTGAAGCTTTTGATTCGGAATTGGTCGGTATGACCTATTTCGATAAGCAAGGACGCGAAGCAAAGCTTGCCATGCAGCTTGTCAGCGAAGGCGCCCGTAACCGAACCGCGCTAAGCAGAATGAAGGACGCGGTTGGCAGCCTGTTAAAAGTAACCAAGGATACTTACGATCAAGCCCAGCTTAGTAAACAGTATGTCGATAAACAGACAGCCGCGACTGAGCAGACCGCAACCGCTATGAATGAGATGGCATCCGCTATTCAGGAAGTGGCAGATACGGTTGAACGTAATGCGCAACAAGCTGAGTCAGCGAAAGCCAATGTTGGCCAAAGCGTTGGGCTAGCAAGAGAAGCGAGCGAAGTTATCGTTCAGCTTCACGATGCCGTCAGACAAATAGCAGAAACCGTTAAAGAGCTGGATGAATCAACCGGGGCTATTGGCGAGGCTGCCGATTTAATCTCGTCCATTGCCGATCAGACCAATCTGTTAGCTCTAAATGCGGCCATTGAAGCTGCCCGTGCTGGCGAGCACGGCCGTGGCTTCTCAGTTGTCGCTGATGAAGTTCGCTCACTGGCTTCAAGAACGACCCAGTCTACTGAGGGTATTCATAAAGTCATTCAACAGTTACGAGAGCGCGCCCGTAATGCCGTTGAGGTATCAAAACAAGGTGAAGAGGCGGCTTCCGAAGGCGTTGAGAAAGTTCGTCTGGCAGACAGTGCACTGGGTGAAATATCAACCGCCATTCAGGACATTTCAGATATGTCGACACAAATGGCATCGGCTGTTGAGGAACAGAGCGGTGTTGCAGAGCATATCAGCGAACAAATTACTGAAATTGCCGACACAGCACGTCAAACTCAACAAACAGCTGAGCAGACGCAGCACTCAAGCAATGAACTGCAAAAAACCAGTCAGCAGCTTTACTCATTGATTGAGCGCTTTAATTTAAAAGGTTAAGAGTCTTGCTTACCCGAGGCTGAAGTATCATCTTTATCGGCGCGTCGTTTTGCGGCGCGCTCACTTTCTTCAAGAAACTCAACATCGTCCATATCGACTTCGGGAATCTCGCCACAGACATCCCCACCAAGCTTATTAACAGCCTGACAAAGGTCAGATACTTTATTATCTAAAACCTGTACATGATCGAGCATGCGCCCAATTGCTGTCGCAACCGGGTCTGGATTATCGGCTGAAATAGCATAGGCATCGAAGCCATATTCCTTTGCCATTTTTTTGCGGCGTTCTGTTGTTTCCGCATCGACCGCCGACTGCGCTACACGAGCCGGAATACCGACCACTGTAGTTAGCTCTGGCACATCTCGCACGACCACGGCGTTAGAGCCAATGCGCGCGGATTTACCGACAGTAATTGGACCCAGTACCTTTGCTCCCGCACCAATCACCACGCCGTCTTTCAAGGTTGGGTGCCGTTTACCTTTGTGCCAGCTAGTACCGCCAAGAGTCACACCATGATACAAAGTAACGTCATCACCAATCTCTGCGGTTTCACCAATGACCACACCCATACCGTGATCAATAAAGAAACGACGCCCTATTTTAGCACCCGGATGAATTTCTATACCCGTCAGCCAGCGCGAAACATTAGACACAAAACGAGCAAGCCAATATAACTTCCAGACCCACAGTTTATGGCTTATACGATGGAACCAGGTAGCATGCAGCCCAGGATAGTGAAACAACACTTCCATTGTGTTCCGCGCAGCCGGATCTCTGTCGAAAACGCTGGCAATATCTTCTTTTACACCTTTAAAAAACGGCATGCCGCCTCCTCAGGCCGCTGGGAATTGCTTCAATAACTTATCAACGTCTGCAAGAATAATGTCCCGCATCGACTTTTCATAGCCCTCACGCTCGTCATCCATTTCCCGCACTTTCTTTTTCGGAAACTTCTTACGTGACTCGTGCGTTGGCATATGTTTTATCTTTTCATACATTTCGTGCATTGCCGGATAATCTTTAGAGTAGTCATACTCTAAAGCTTCCGGGCGATGATCAAGCAATACAACGATACGCAGGCAACCTTCAGACAAAGGACATTGCTCTTGTTGCATGGCCTTTGCAATAGTAATAATGCTCTCATCAATGCGGTCGACACGCTTCTGTACGGCTGCATTCCGTATTCTCGTCTGCCAACGCAGGCGTAGCAGTAAGGTGGTGGCGTACCACCCCAAAGCGACAATAATTAAAACGCCGACAATGGCAATAATCCAATAAAGTTCGCTGGACATTAGTACTCCTCATCATCCCATTCTTCATCGAGCTCATAACCCAGTTTGGCAACCAGCTGCTCATAACGCTCAGATTTTTCATCGAGGTAGCGCTGCTCTTCTGCTGTCAGAGACTCATCATTTTCGAAACGTTCAACCAGTAACTGAAGTTTTGTGTCTTCCTGCAACTGTTTTAGTTCCTGCTCAGGTGTCATCACCAAAGCTATTTTACGGCGACTGCCATGTCGGGGATCTTTCTCATCGCCTTTTGTTTTGCTTTGCTGCAGAACCTTAGTGGATGAATGTCGTTGGCCTGACGGTTGACCCTTACCCTTCTTTTTACCTTTTGAGGCGGCATCTGACGCCTGTTTTTCTTTTGGCGTTTTAGACGGCGCCAAAGGCCCTGCCTTACGTGTTTTCTTGCGGCGAGTCATGGTCGCTCCTAAATAAAAACTAATATGACCTATTGTAACTCATTAACAGGGATGACGTCAGTGGGAGGGTAAAATACAAAAAGGAAAAGGCTGTACGCTATAAGAAAGGTTTGGTTCAGATAAGAAAAAAGGCGATGCTTTTACACATCGCCTGCTTCTCTCATATTATTGGCAGCGCACTGCAACTATGAGAATGGTTGTCACTGCTTCCGACTTGTTATTGCGGTTTTCCGTAACCTGTCTTTTATTATTGTTATTATTAAATGGAGCAACCTCTGCCTATTGGCTTTACTCCCTGGATTATCGAGAAATAAGATGGAATCTGACTTTTCGATAATCTCCCGACCTCTTGTTATTTTTTTGTGTCGAGTTAGCTGTATTTTTACAGTCTTTTTATTGTTTCCTCAAGGGCTTTTAACATCTTTTTTTTGTTTTTTTCTGTCCGTACGGCCCCGGAGCGTTGTTAAGACTACTTGAACCAAATATTAATTCAATGATTTTATTGATCTAAAAAACAACTTTCTTATTACTTTTCGTTAACAACACTCAAAAACAGGCTTTTACTATCTCATTTATTATAGACATAAAAAAAGCGGCCTAAGCCGCTTTCTATCTGATTAAGCTCTGTTTAATACAGGCCACTCAAGAACTTAGACAACAACTCGATTTCGTCGTCGGTCATTTTCTCTGTCACGCCCTGCATCATTCCGTTTGGATCGTTAGCACGTTCGCCGCTACGGAACATTTCTAGCTGAGACTTAGTGTAAGCCGCGTGTTGACCGGAAATATCCGGAAATGCCGCTAACCCCATACCATTTCCCCGAGGACCATGGCAGCCTGCACAAGAAGGCATATTCGTTTCAGGGTTGCCACGACGGTAAAGGTCACGCCCTTGTGCAATAATATCTTCAGGCGTTTCACCTTTCGGCTCTTCCTGTGATGCAAAGAAAGCCGCTAAGTCAGCCATATCTTGTTCAGATAATGACGCGACCTGACCCATCATAATTGGATTGTTACGACCTTCTTCACCGCCGCTTTCCTGAGCCAGCTTATAATCCTTCAGCTGTTTAAGCAGGTATTTTTCGTGCTGACCGGCCAAATGCGGATACATATCGGTCGGAGATTCACCATTGGGTCCATGGCAAGCCGCACAAACTTGCGATTTCTCTTTTCCGGCTTCAGCGTCGCCGCTTTGTGCTACTGCGATACCGGCGGTACCGAAGAAAAGTCCCAAAAAGATTGCGAATTTTTTCATGTTTGCTTCTCTTCTGTTCTGGATGGCGCCACGCGCCCCAATAAATCACCTTAAGCAGGTTGCTATTTTACACAAAACTTGTGTGGATTAAACGATTAAAACAGAATCAATTGCTAAATGATCATTGGAGATACTGTCCGGATACTTCATAATGCACGTAGACGTTCCGTTTTATCAATAAAAGTGACCTTAATAGTGGCAGATCAGCAATTAGATTACGCATCGGCAAAATTTGTGACCAGTGCACCGGATATCAGCAAACTGCCTCCGGACACCGGCATCGAGATTGCGTTCGCCGGCCGTTCTAATGCCGGTAAATCCAGCGCTCTGAATACACTAACTCGGCAAAAATCACTGGCTCGTACCAGTAAAACCCCGGGTCGTACGCAGTTAATTAATGTGTTCGAACTCGATAGTGGGCAACGCCTTATCGACTTACCCGGGTATGGCTTTGCCAAGGTACCACTGGCAGTCAAAGAAAAGTGGCAGCGCTCTTTAAGCGAATACCTTCAACAAAGAGATAGTCTCAAAGGTATTGTCGTACTAATGGACATCCGTCACCCTTTCCGCGAAACCGATCAGGAACTCATTTACTGGGCTGTCGATTGCGAACTGCCGGTACTGGTGTTGCTAACTAAAGCCGACAAACTCAAACAAGGCGCCCGTAAGTCAACGGTGTTAAAAGCAAGGCAAGCAGCAATTGCCTTTAATGGTGACGTTCAGGTCGAAGCATTTTCCTCTTTAAAACGCTTCGGCGTCGAGCAAGTCGAAGAAAAACTCAACCAGTGGTATAGCAAAGAGTATGACGACGAATAACACACCACCGCTCAGCGCTTGGTTATTATTAGGGTTACTCGCATTAATCTGGGGTAGCTCTTTTTTATTGATCAAAAAAGGGTTAATTGCTTTTGGGCCTATGGAGGTTGGTGCACTGAGAATAAGCTCAGCCGGTATCGTACTAGCCCCTTTTATTGCGCGTCGTCTGAATAAAATTACCCGTAAGCATTGGCTAAAATTGGCCAGCGTTGGCCTGGTGGGCAGTTTAATTCCTGCCTTTATGTTCGCAATAGCACAAACTCAATTGGCTAGTGGTGTCACCGGGGTTCTGAATGCCTTAACCCCCATAGCCACTCTGGTTATCGGTTCTTTATTCTTCCATCAAAAGGCACGGGTAGCACAGGTTATCGGTGTTGCTATAGGTCTCTTTGGTACTCTGCTTTTGGTTACCGCTTCCGCCAATGGCAGCTGGGACTTTAATCTTTATGCTTTATTAGTCATGGCTGCAACGGTTTGTTACGGCCTGAATCTAAACCTGATTAAACATAAAATCAGTGACTTATCACCGTTAACTATCACAGGTATATCGCTACTTATGGCAGCGATTCCTGCCACTGTCTATTTGTTTGCTGGCACAGAGTTTATAGCTCAGGTTCAACAACCCGGCGCTATGTTATCGCTGTTCTCTGTTTTGGCCTTAGGTATTGCAGGAACGGCCGGCGCTTTGGTTATTTTTAACCACGTTGTGCAGTTAACCAATACAGTGTTCACCAGTTCAGTCACTTATCTCATTCCGGTGGTTGCCGTTTTGTTGGGCGTACTTGACGGTGAGGCGTTCTGGTTACAACAAGGTGTTGGTATGTTGGCGATTCTTGTTGGCGTATGGTTTGCCAACCGTAAGGGTCGCCCCGGTCTGGCCGGTATTCCGCAGAAAGAGCAATAAAAAAGCCCGACTAAAAAGCCGGGCCAAAAGTAATCCAGGGAGAACAATTTTGTGAGGGAGGATTAATGCCCTCACTTATTGTGACTAGGCCCTTTTTATAAAGTTCACAAAAATCGCAAAATTAATGCGCTTCGTCCCAATTATTGCCTTTACCAGCTTCTGCAATAAGCGGCACATCAAGGCTTGCGGCTTTTTCCATGACATCTGTTAATTGAGCAATATAATCATCCAACTTGGCCTCTTTTATCTCAAAGACCAACTCATCGTGAACCTGCATTAACATACGTACGTCATCCTGGCACTGATTGCTATCAATCCAGTCAGCGACTTTCAGCATCGCTTTTTTAATGATATCCGCCGCGGTTCCCTGCATAGGCGCATTAATAGCGGCCCGTTCAGCACCTTTTCTGCGTGCTCCATTACTGGCTTTAATATCCGGCAACGGCAGACGACGACCAAACAGCGTTTTAACATACCCCTGCTCTTTTGCCTGTTTACGCGTATCTTCCATATAACGCAGTACACCCGGGAAGCGCTCAAAGTACTTATCCATGTAATGTTGAGCTTCATGGCGGGCAATACCCAACTGGCGCGCAAGCCCAAAGGCAGACATGCCATAAATTAAACCAAAGTTGACCGCTTTCGCCTGTCGCCGCTGATCATCCGTTACCTCGTCGGCTTTACAACCGAATACTTCTCCGGCTGTTGCCCGGTGGATATCCAAGCCTTCCGCAAAAGCTTTTAGCAACGACGCGTCTTGCGATAAATGCGCCATAATACGCAGTTCAATTTGACTGTAGTCGATAGCGACAATCTTATAGCCTTGCTCTGGAACAAAGGCCTGACGCACTCTGCGCCCCTCAGCTGTACGAATAGGAATATTTTGTAAGTTCGGATCAGTGGAGGACAAACGTCCGGTTGCCGTAACTGCCTGCTGATAAGAGGTGTGTACCCGGCCAGTGTCCGGGTTGATCATCTTCGGTAGCTTATCGGTATAAGTGGATTTTAACTTCGACAAGCTTCGGTGCTGCAAAATTACATCCGGTAAAGGGTAGTCATGCGCCAGCTCATGCAGAACTTCCTCGGCCGTTGATGGTGCCCCCTTCGGAGTCTTTTTAACAACCGGAAGCTCCAGCTTCTCGAAGAAAATGCGTTGCAACTGCTTGGTTGAACCTAAATTGAACTCCTCACCGGCAATCTCAAACGCTTTTTTCTCCAAAGCGTCGAGCTTCTCAGTAATTTCCTGACTTTGTTTACCGAGTAAATTAGCATCAATACGGACACCATATTGCTCCATATCGCACAATACGGGAACTAACGGCACTTCAATATCAGTCAGTACACTGTGTAGCTCGCTGCCAACATCTTTGACTTTATTCCACAGTACATCGTGCAACCGGAACGTAATGTCTGCATCTTCAGCCGCGTAAGGACCCGCCTGCTCAAGATCGATTTGATTAAAAGTCAGCTGCTTAGCCCCTTTCCCGGCGATTTCTTCAAAACTGATTGTCTTGTGGTTCAGGTAATGCAGGCTCAAGGTGTCCATGTCATGGCGGGAGCCGACACTGTTAAATACGTAAGATGCCAGCATGGTGTCGTTTAAAATACCGCCTAAACGAATTTTATAACGACGCAAAATATGCGCATCGTACTTAAGATTTTGCCCAACCTTCTGCGGCTTGTCCGCTTCAAGCAAAGGCTTCAACTGCTCCAGCAACCAGTCGCGCCCGACTTGCTCCGGGGCTTCCATATAGTCATGGCCAACCGGAATGTAGACCGCTTCGCCGGGCGCCATCGCCAATGACACACCAACAAGTTCCGCGTGCATATAGTTCAGGCTGGTGGTTTCGGTATCAAAGGCAAAGTAGTCGCATTTGTTAAGTGAGGTTAAATAGTCACTCACTTCCTTTTCCGTCATTAAAACACGGTAAGCGTCCCGGTTAATGTCGCTGACGGGCTTTTCGCCTTCTGTTTCGCCCAAAGCCTGATCCGTTGCTGCGCCACTTTCCATAAGCTCACCAAGCCAACGGCGGAATTCACACCGACTGTATAACTCAGCTAGCTTTTCGCTGTCTGCAGTTTGTATGGTCAACTCTTCCGGCTGCAAGTCCATAGCCACATTAAGC
>JBNJGQ010000005.1:0-63119 GCA_051747845.1 Pseudomonadota bacterium | reverse complement strand
ACTAGCGGTCAAAAGCCGTAAGCTGGCAGTTAAGTCTTTACGTCACCAACAACGCTTGCGCGATAACGCCATGAATTTCGCCGACTCGGTGACAGAGCTCAGTGCCTGGGGTTGTTACGACCAGCAAACAGCAAAAGTGTTAAATAAGTCAGAGACGCTGGAGCAGTTAGAAATAGAACAGTTACAACTGCAACAGCGGACGCAATGGATTACTGATGTTATCGCTCAACTAGTAGCTCTGCTGGTTCTGATATTAGCTCTGGTTCAGTTTAAGCAAGGCCAGATAGGCGCCGCAGAAGTGATCATGCTGGCTCTGTCAGCTCTTGCCTGGCAGGAACTGGCAAGCGAGCTGCCTATGCAATGGGCTGGTTACGGCAATACACTGGCAGCGGGAAGGCGTTTATTAGAACCAAAAACAAGCAAGCAGGCGGGCGAATCGGGCCGTTCGGGAAAGCCTGAAAACAAAGGCCAAGCTAGCGCCGTTACTATTCAAATTAATGAACTCACGGTCTGGCGTCAGCAACGACCGCTTTTTAAAAACCTGAACATAAGCTTTGAACCGGGATTAGTGCATTGGGTTGAGGGCGCATCGGGAATTGGCAAAAGCACTCTGGCTGAAGTCTTAATGGGGCTGTACCCCGACAATTGGGTGAAAGGTGAGATAACAACACAACCCGATGTTTGCTTGCTAAATGAAGCCAGTTATTTAACTCAGGAAACCGAGATATTTGATGCCTCGGTTCGTGATAACTTAAATCTAAAACGCCTACCGTTGGCAGAGATGCGCTACTGGAAAGTGTTAAAGCTGGTGCATTTGGATGAGAAAATTGCGTCCTTAGCAGACAGGCTAGATACTCGGATAGGCCCTCGGGGAGTACAGCTATCTGGTGGACAACTGCGTCGGCTGGCGCTGGCAAGAGTACTGTTGCAGGATAAACCGGTGGTTATTCTGGATGAGCCATTTGCAGGTATTGAGCGTCATTTAGTTAAAGACATACTGGAACGACTGGTGGCTGAAAAAGACGACAAAACATGGGTTATTATTAGTCATGTAAGTGTCGACGAAATCAACGCCGAAATTCCGGTAGGCCAACGCCTTATTTTATAGGAAACAATACATAACTGGTGGTAACTACAGGATAGTAGCTACCCCAGTTGAAAACTCGATAGTTACTTTTTCTTTTCTTTAAAATCACAAGCCTCAGGTACAGACTGATACTCTGATTTATCAGTTAAATGCTTCGGAGTTGCTAGCCACTCTTTTCCTTTAAGCATAAGATCCCAGTAGATCCAGGGCAGCATCTTTTCTTTAAGAAACCATGAAAGCCTTGAGGGTTGGGTACCGTTGACCAGCCATTTAGGTAAGGTTGGTTGTAATTTACCACCATAACCGAATTCGGCCAGTACAATTTTGCCACGCTCTACTGTTAGTGGGCATGATCCGTAACCTTCATAAAGTGCCATTGACGGATTACCTGCGAGCGTTGAGATAATATTCTCGGCTACCACAGGGGCTTGTTTGCGAACGGCGGCAGCAGTTTTTGCATTGGGTGAATTAGACACATCCCCGACAGCAAAGATATTTCTATAGCGTTTGTGTTGAAGAGTTTCGGGGCTTACATCGACCCAGCCTGCAGTATCAGCTATGGGGCTTGAAGCAATAACATCAGGTGCAGTTTGTGGTGGACAGACGTGCAGCATATCAAAGGACTTAACCACTTCTTTGATATTGCCTTCGACGTCGGTAACCTCAAACGTGGCTTGCTGATTCGGCCCATCGACCTTAACCAACTTATTTTGGAAGGCTAGATTGATGCCGTACTTTTCTACGTATTTCTCTAGTGCCGGTACATAGTCTTTGACTCCGAAAAGTGCGGCACCTGCGGTACAGAATTCGACAGAAATATCGTTTAGAACACCACTGCGATGCCATTCGTCACAAGACAAATACATAGCTTTTTGCGGTGCCCCGGCACATTTAATGGGCATTGGAGGTTGTGTAAAAATAGCTGTACCGGACTTTAACGACTGCACAAGTTTCCAAGTGTATGGTGCCAAATCAAAGTGATAATTCGAGGTCACTCCGTTCTTGCCAAGGCTTTCACGTAGTCCGGGTATCGCGTCCCAGTCAAGTTTAAGCCCGGTAGCTACAACTAATGTCTGATATCCAAGGATATCTCCATTTTCCAACACGACTTGCTGTTGCTCTGGAACAAACTGGCTTAACGTCGTTTGATACCATTTGGCTTGCTTTGGCATAACCGAGTTCATTGGGCGTTGCGTTTGCTCTGGCTTAAAAACGCCGCCACCGACCAATGTCCAGCCAGGTTGATAATAATGAGCTTGATTAGGTTCAATAATAGCGATGTCCAGGCTTGGTTGACGTTTCAATAAACTCGCAGCTACGGCTTGTCCCCCAGCACCACCGCCCACTATGACGACGCTGTGATAGATTGATCGCTTTGAAGTCGAGTGTGGCTGTTGGTTTCTTTCTTCTAGGCGAGAAAGTTGCCCGTTAAGGTCATAACCAGCTTGCTGAGCGATATTAAGAATAGCTTTCGGAGGGGTGAAGTGAGCTTCTGCGAGAGCCCACAAAGTACAAGAACGAGTTCCTGTTCGGCAGTAGGCCAGTATGGGGTCCTGAACTTTTTTTATAAGGGATTGAAACTCTGTAACGTCGCCATCTGTTATTTGCCCGGAAAGGACAGGTAAATGTTCAAACGCGAGTCCATTTTCCTCGGCTGCTAGCCTAATTGCCTCAGAGTTTACCTGGCCTTCGCTCTCATTGTCAGGGCGATTGCAAACAATGGTTTTAAAGCCCATTGAAGCAGCTGTATCAACATCTTCTGGGGTAATCTGGGAAGAAACACTGATAAAAGGGCTAAGGTTCCGAATATCCATAAGTAGTCTCCCCGTTTAAAAAAGGTTTAAAGGAATTTTTAAGTAACGTTGGTGATTATCTTCTTCGGGTGGCAATTGGCCAGCTCTCATATTCACTTGAACGGAAGGCAAAATAAGGCGAGGCATGTTTAAAGTTGCATCACGCTCGGTACGCATTTTTACAAATTCGTCTTCTGTTTTACCAGCGCCAACGTGAATATTGTTTTTCTTTTCTTCACCAACAGTGGTTTCAAATGCGTAGTGGTTGCGATCCGGCGCTTTATAGTCATGGCACATGAATAAGCGAGTATTATCAGGTAATGCGAATACTTTCTGAATTGAGCGGTATAATGTTTTTGCATCGCCACCTGGGAAGTCACAGCGTGCGGTGCCATAGTCCGGCATAAACAATGTGTCACCCACAAAAGCGGCTTTACCGATAACATAAGTGAGGCAGGCCGGGGTATGGCCAGGAGTGTGTAGTACGTGAGCTCTCAGGTTTCCGATAGTAAAGTTATCTCCATCGGCAAATAAGTGGTCGAACTGGCTGCCGTCGCGTGCAAATTCAGTGCCTGCATTGAATGCTTTACCAAACGTATCCTGGACGGTCTTTATGTGTTCACCAATACCCAGCCTAGCCCCTGTTTTTTCTTGCAAGTAAGGGGCTGCAGATAAGTGATCTGCATGAACGTGAGTCTCAAGAATCCAGTCAACAGTCAAGTTATTATCATCAATATATTTAAGAATACTTTCTGCTGAACGCGTGTCTGTACGGCCTGATGCGTAGTCAAAGTCAAGTACCGAGTCGATGATGGCGCAGTACTCTGAACTCGGGTCTCTGACGACGTAACTGTAGGTGTTAGTTGGTTCATCGAAAAAGTGTTTAACCAATGGTTTTTGATCCTGTGACATATCTCTAGCCTCTATTAATGCTTGCTTATTCTAATAAGTGATAAGTATATAACTTTTAGTTCAAGATACTCGTTATGATGATTGCGATCAAATAACAATCAGTTATAAATATCCTGTCTATTAGAACCAATTAATTAATCTAAAATATCGATTAAAGCAATCGTTGCTTAGAACCCCTCACTTGCCTTGTTATAATTCTTTTTTGTTATATGCTTATAACCAAATAAAAGGAGGTGCATATGACAAGCATTATTCGTAAAAGTCCATCAACCGGAAAAAAGTCCCCAGATGTATGGGGTATTTATGAAAAAGATACCGGCTCAGTGCAGTATATTGTTGCTGATCCGGCGACCAAGAAAGCCGCTTTAATTGATGTGGTACAAAACTTTGATCCTCGCAGTGCCCGGTCATCCTATGAAAGCGCTGACGAAGTTCTGAAGCTAGCAAAAGATAATGAATTAACCATCGAGTGGGTATTGGATACTCACCCACACGCGGATCATTTGATGGCTTCACATTATTTGAAAGAAAAAACCGGGGCACCGAATGCTATAGGTGAAAAGACTTGTGCTATAGCCAAGCTTTGGAGTGACTATTACAACGTTTCTGGCCTGTTCGATCCTCGCAAAGATTTTGATCACCTTTTTGAGGAAGGGGACAGCTTCAAAATCGGGGACCTGAAGGTGGAAGTTTGGTTATCACCCGGACACACATTAGGTTCAATTACTTATATTGTCGGTGATGCGGCTTTTGTTCACGACACCTTTATGTATCCGGATAGCGGCACATCCCGGGCTGACTTCCCGGGAGGCTCCTCGAAGGAATTATGGGATTCGTTGCAGCGGATCTTAAGCTTACCAGGCAATACCCGACTTTTTGTTGGACATGACTACGGCAAAGGTGGGCGCGAAGCACAATGGGAAGCAACTGTTGCACAACACAAAGAATCGAATGTCCATTTGTCAGGTAGCGTGAAAGAAGAGGAATACCGCAAAGTACGCGATGAGCGCGACGCGACACTGGCATTACCGGACAGAATGTTACACGCCCTGCAGGTTAATCTGCGAGCAGGTAAATTACCCCCGACTGAGAATGATGGAGAGCATTACTTCAAAATTCCAGCGAATAAATTTTAATAAATATTTTTTTCAAAGAGAGGAAAACATAATGAGTTTACGTATAGGTAGTATTGCACCGAACTTCACTATTGAAACAACAACTGGAACCATTGATTTTCATGAATGGGCAAAAGGGTCATGGACTTTTTTCTTTAGCCATCCGGCGGATTACACTCCGGTATGCACTACTGAAATGGGACGCACTGCTCAACTGGCTCCTGAATTTGCTAAGCGCAATGTGAAGCCTTTAGGACTTTCAACGGATACAGTGGACGAGCACCTGGGCTGGATCAAAGACGTTAACGAAACTCAAAATACCGTATTAGAGTTTCCAATTGTCGCGGATAAAGACAAAAAGGTTGCTGAGCTATACGACATGATCCACCCTGACGAGGATGATAATGCTGCTATTCGCTCAGTGTATATCATCGATCCGGATTTAAAGATTCGCTTGACGATGACATATCCCATGACAGTAGGTCGTAATTTTGCGGAAATTCTGCGAGTGATTGATGCTCTACAGACTACCGATAAACATGAAGTTGCGTGCCCGGCCGATTGGGAACCAGGCAAGTCGGTAATCATTCGTCCAAGTGTCTCTGATGAAGAAGCGAAAGTTAAGTTTCCACAAGGTTGGGAGACGCTTCGTTCTTACTTGCGTTTGACCGATCTGGACAAATAACGGCGGCATAAAAAGTGTGACGATAATTTGGAAGGTCGCGTGTGAACGCGGCCTTTTTTTATAATTCAAATTAGTTATAATCATATTCTTTTATGGAATATGCAGGAGTAAAAAAATGCTACTCGCGATATTGGGTGCTGTAGTTATTGGCCTGAGCTTGGGATTATTTGGCTCTGGGGGTTCCATTCTTACCGTCCCGGTGCTGATGTACTTAGTAGACATGCCTGCTGGAGAGTCCATTGCATCTTCTTTGTTAATTGTTGCTGGTATCAGCTTATTTGGTTCGATTTCTTACATTCGCCGTAAGAATGTCAGTTGGCGGCACTTTTGGGTGTTTGGTATTCCAGGAATGGTCGGTACTTATGGTGGTGCATGGTTAGGAACTCTGGTTGACAGTCGTTGGCAATTGCTGACCTTCTCTTTATTAATGATTGTCGCAGCTGGATTGATGTGGAGAAGCAAGCCAAAACCACCGGCTCATGTTTATTCGATGAATTATGCAAAGGTAACTTTAGAAGGCTTTGTTGTTGGTATTATTACTGGTTTTGTCGGTGTCGGTGGGGGATTTCTGATTGTTCCAGCGCTCGTTCTGTTGGCCGGCCTGTCTATGCCTGTTGCTATTGGTACAAGCTTGCTAATTATCGTTATTAAATCTGTTGCAGGCTTTTTTAAATATTACGCGGTGATGTCATCAAACGATGTTCAATTCGATTGGTTGATCATTGGTATTATGATTCTCGGTGGTGTGTTTGGTAGTGCTTTTGGCTCAAAAATTGGTCGTAGCTTACCTAAAGAGCAGCTACAAAAGGGCTTTGCTGTATTTTTGGTTTTAATGGGCATTTTTGTAATCGTCAAGTCAGTGATTTAAAAGTTGTTTATTCTAATGACTACCTATACGAAAGATTACTGTTTTAGTCTGGCTTTTTTTTATTGCCCGACTGTTAACTTACCGCTAACCTAAAGCCTTTATTTTTATCAGGTGTTAAATAGGGGAAGTTCGGTGGCTTTTGATTACGGTTCGATTGATCTGGGGTTAAAGAACCCGTTTAAAACCGAAGGCTTGGTAACGAGTGTTCGCGGTGTGGTGCAGTCACTGTTTGGCATTTACTTACTGGTCGCTGGTGCCGGGGCTGTGAAGCCAGATGCTATTACAGGCTGGGTATTGGCTATCTTCGGGCTGTTATTGCTGGCCGGCGGTATTAAAGTGCTGAGTGGCGGTATTATGGCCATGCTGCGCTACTTTGTTGGTCGTAACCACCCTACGTCACTGGCACGCAACTTTAGTAAGTCTGAGCGCAGTACAGCGCAGGAAGAGTCGCGTTACGTTGCTTATAACGACCAGGCGTTGGAAGAAATGCTCATGGGTCGTAAAAACAGTACCTTTATAGAGCCAAAAGGCTTGTTGGCGCGCATTGCTCACACGGTATTCCCCAAATTGCTGTTTATGCCTTACCCCATTCGAAACATGGCGCAGCGTTTGTTAGGTGCCTGGGTACGTACTCTGACTGCCATGGTTGCGTTTGGTTTTGCTGCCTTTGTTTCTCTGGCTGGCTTTGCCGGTGACGCCGGTGTGCTTGCCTTCCCGGTTTATACCGTATTGTTAACGCTTTACGTCATGCATGTATGGAAGGCTGCAGGCCAAGCTATATCGCGTGGTGCTGAGCAGTCTATTGAATCAATGGGTAGCGGCGATCTGGTTAAAACCATAGCTTTTGCGTTGTTATTACCGGTTGTTGTAGGCCTGGTGGTTAGCTGGTGGATGAACGCCGCGAATTTAACAGCGGCTGCAATTGAGCAACAGTTTGCAGCGTTACCAAACTTTCATGCCGGTTGGTATCTATTGAGCATTTTTGTCGGTGCTATTGTTTGCACGTTAGTAACTGTGGTGCTGTTGAAAAAGCGCTTAGCCGATGCGAACCCGGTTTCAGAAGTTTCAGAGCTACGCGAAAACTGGCAGGAGTCAGTACACCCTAAAGAAATCTTCATCAATTTAGATAATCTGGTAATGGCGAACCGACGTTACCGCGAAGTACCTAACCGAGTTTACCGTGAGCTTGATCCTAACTTGCAGGAACAAGTAGACGGTAAAGGAGCGTTCAGCGGTGAGATGATTCAGGAAATTCAGCCACGAGTTAAACCCATGGGGCTGGGCGCTTTATTTGAAAAATTCCGCTTCGTGAGTCTGTTGCTGGGTAACAGTTTGTTCATTGTCGGTGTGCTTTTCACTTTCTTTTTAGCTTATGCCACGGTGGATGTGGTGAAGCTGCTGGACAGCATGAACTACCGTTTAACTGAGAATACACCATACGCTGACTTAATGGCCTTGGCTGGTGTTGCCATGACGGCTGTTCACTTCTTGCTTATTGGTTATGTGTTGCGGGCCTTTGCGCGGTTAGCGGCAAATATTGCACATTTATTCTATGCTGAAATTCAGTTTGAATCGATGCTTATCTATTTTAAGTGCGAAGGTACTTTCACTGAATCTAAAATTTCAACTGGTGCGGGAATTCATGACAGTACCCGTTCAGAAAACACTTTAGTACGCAGCAGTATTACCCCCTGGGTTATTGTGTCTCGTATTGTGTCGACAACTTTTGCGGCAACAGGAATGAAAAACCTGGAGCACCCGCGGCACATTTTGGAAATGCATAAATCGGACGATGAGATGGCATCAATTCGCAATGATGTTATCGACTTCCTTAAAGACCGTGAATCTATTGCTTCTATTACCAGTAACCGAGACTTGGGTAACGCTTCTCAGATACATCAGCTGAATGAGCAGACCCGCGCTATTCCTGCTAGTCAGGAGAGACTGCAGCAAAACAAACCGCAGGCTTCTGACGAAGATGCGGCGGGTTATTTGCGACAGCAAGAAGAGCTTGACTCAAACGGCGAAACCGAAAAGGAACGTTGATTCTAATCAACTAAATGAGCAGGCGAGTTTATGCTCGCCTGGCTTTGCTACCAAGGTCGTAGTGCGCTGCCATCAAGTTTCATAGAAACTGTTCGATAAATAAACATGGTTTGTTGCGTTACTTACGCCTTATGGAAGCAAAAAAATGTCCACAGTTGATGTGAAACTACCATTACTAATAACGGCTTTAGTAATAGCTATTAGCCTAAGTGTTACCTCTTTTGTTCCCTTGCTCTGGCTTCAGTTATGCTTACAGTCTTTATTGTTTATAGGCTTAAGCGGATTTTGTATTCACTATTTTCAGCGTGCATTAGCTCCTGCTGATGAGCCTGAAGAAACAGGTGACAGCACTGATCATCTAGCCGAAAACTCCGGAAAGAATGCTATTGCAACAGCCGAACTTAGCTTTGCAATTACTCGTTTTAAGACCGTACTAGCCGATATTGTCGAGCGTCTGGAAGAGAGCGTCGATAACTCGTCCCGGGTGAGTGAGCGGGCTCAGGGAATAGAGACTTTCTCTTCGGAAGTTGCGGTTGCTGCTGAGCAAACTAAACAAATCAGTCATGAAGGCAGAGAAAGAATAAAGCAGCTGACCCACGAAATTGATTTAGTTGTGTCAGACAGCCGGGAGAGTGCTGAAGCTGTTAAAGGCCTGCAGGAGAAAGCCAGCGACATTCGCAAAGTGACCCAGGTTATTGACAGCATTGCCGAACAAACCAACTTGCTGGCGCTTAATGCGTCAATAGAATCGGCTCGTGCCGGCGAGCATGGCAGAGGGTTTGCGGTTGTTGCCGATGAAGTGCGAACGTTGGCGGGACGAACCTCGGATGCCACCGTTGAGGTCAGCAACCTGGTAGAAGCGATTCACACCGAAACCACTGTTGCAGTCAAAAATATTGAGCATTTATCAAAGCACATCGAGCAGCAGTCTGAAACTACAGCCGGTATTGTCGAGCAGCTGGCAAGTATTGTTGAGCAAGCAGAAACGGTCGAACAACAGTTGCAGAAAATTACCGCATTAATGGGAGAGAACGCTCAGGATCTCTCTCGTAACGGAGAGCTACTTCACTCGGTGAATTCAGACCTATCGGAACAATATCAGCAACTTGATGATGTCAGTGGTCAGGCAGAGCAGCTGGAAATGCAGTCTGAGCAGTTATTTGCGCACTTGGTTGAGAACGATGCCGACGCAGAGCATAGAGTCATTTATAAAGCGGCAACCGATGCGGCACAGCAAATTGAACAGCGTTTAGAGCAAGCGCTTGAGCAGGGTGAGCTGACATCTTCTGAGTTGTTTTCCCGAAACTATGAACCAGTTCCGGGAACGGATCCGATAAAATACAAAACCGCTTATACAGAGTTTTTTAATAGCGTATTGCCGGCTATTCAGGAGCCAATTCTGAAGCGCCACGAGCATATTGTCTATGCTATTGCGACTGACCCGAATGGATACGTTGCCCGACACAATGACGCTTTTAATAAGCCTCTAACCGGGGACCCAAACAAGGACTTGGTTGGTAACCGTTCGCGGCGGTTGTTTAATGATAAAACCGGTGCACGTTGCGGAGCTCATACGCAAGCGTTATTGTTACAGACGTACAAGCGCGACACGGGAGAGGTCATGCACGATTTATCGGTACCTGTCTATGTGAATGGAAAGCATTGGGGAGGCTTCCGTATCGGCTACAAACCTTTGTAACTGAAAATAGGCAAGAGAGTTGTATGTCACACGACACCATTGCGATGAATAAAGAGCGTCAGGATTTAAGTGGGCTGGAAGCTGTCTGGCTATTTGGTTATGGGTCACTCATTTACAAAGTTGATTTTCCTTATCTGGAAAGGGCTCCCGCCTCTATTGAGGGGTGGTCCCGACGCTTCTGGCAGGGCTCTCATGACCATCGTGGTACGCCGGAAGCTCCGGGTAGAGTGCTTACCTTAATTGAAACGCCGGGTGAAGTTTGTACTGGTATGGCCTATAAAGTGTCACCGGATGTGTTTGAGCATTTGGATCACCGGGAGAAAAACGGCTACCTGCGTTTTACCACTGCAATGACATTTCGCGATGGCTCTCAGCATGAAGGTCTGATTTACATTGCAACAGAAGAGAATGAAGCGTTTTTGGGGGCTGCTCCTGAGTCTGAAATTGCCAGCCACATTGCCCGTGCTTCTGGGCCTAGTGGCCCAAACGCGGAGTATTTAGTGAAGTTACAATTAGCACTACAGCAGCTGGGCGTGAATGACCCCCATATTACGCAGATTTACGAAGCCTTAGTCGAGGACTAATTTAATCGCTGCTAAAAACATCTTCAGCGGCCTGAGGTAACTTGTAAAGTTGTCCTTGCCAGTAGTGGCAGCCAAACTCTTTGAGCTTATCAAGTTGAGCTTGATTCTCTACACCAACCGCCTGCACTTCTAAGCCTAACTCAGTGGTCATCCGGATAACTGCTTTGACCAAATTACAGGAGCGCTCGTTGGTATCAAGGTCGCGGATAAATTCACGTTCAATTTTAATTTTGCTGACGGCCATGGTTTTTAAGTGCAGCATACTGCCTATACCCTTGCCAAAACGGTCAATGACCAGGGTGATACCTAACTCGTGCAGCTGCTCAATAATATCCAGTGTATCCGGCAGTGGCTCGCTTAAACTACTTTCACTTAAATCAAATTCAATTCTAGCTAAAAGCTCGGGGTTTTCTTTATTTAGACGAGTCATGGCCTGGTAAAGCCGTTTTGATATTTGCTCAGTGGCCAAGTTAATGGCTATTTTACCTGGTGTAATACTCTGCTGCTGCCATCTGTCAACTTGGGCAACAACGTTCTCGATGACCCATATACCCAGAGTGTCTAACATGCCATTAGCGTCAAACTGTGGTAAGAACTGATCTGGGTTCAAGGTACCAAGTTCCGGGTGTTCCCAGCGCAGCAGCGCCTCAACGCCAACAACTTGCTTGTCCATGTTGAGTACAGGCTGATAGACCAATTGCATTTGTTCACTCTGCAGAACGCTGTGTACATCTTCCTCTAGCTGAACTTCATCGTAAGAACGGTTTTCAAGCTCTTGTTTAAAGTAAGCCTGGTTGTCGTTGCTCTGGTCCTTGGCTGAGTTCATTACCAGGTTAGCCTGAGCTATCAGTTTTTCACCATGGTGCCCGTCTAATGGGTAAACGCTGGCACCAATGCTGGTTGTGAGTCGAACTTGTTGCTCGCTGCTAGCAAGCACGAAGGGTCGTTCATAAGCCTTTTGAATTTGAAGAATAATGTTCTGAATGTCGATGTATTCGACTATATGGTTGAGGACGATGGCAAACTCATCGCCGCCCAAGTTGTATAATTTAGCGCCAAAAGGTGTGACTTCTTTTAATCGCTGCGTCAGACGCTGTAATATTTTATCGCCAATGTGATGACCATATTTATCGTTAACCTGGTGGAAATGATTGACATTCATAACGAGTACAGCTGCCAGACGGTCACTGGGCAGTTCGTCGAGTAATTTAGACAAATCCAGCGCCAGGGAGTTACCGTTAAGCAAACCCGTTAAGTCATCAAAAAATGCCAATTTCTGAAGTTGCCGCTGCTGCTGTTTCATTCGGGTTACGTCACTTATTGTAGCGATGTAAACGGCTTCTTCAGCAAAACCTGCAATGGCCTCCCGAATTGTCAGAATAGCGGAGTAGCGTCTTTTCTCTGAGTTGCGGCCAACAATCAGAATACTTTGGTTAGCGGGGAAGTGACTGTCAATATTATCGATATCTGTGGCGGTTAGTAGCTCCTCTAGCTTGGAGTTAACACATTGAGATTCGTTTAACCCGGAGATCTCGGTAAACGGAGCGTCCACGCTAATGATTTTTCGATGTTTATTGAGTAAAGCAATGCCTGACAAAACGCCATGTTCAGAGACTTCGCCGGCATTGCCGTTTGAGTTATCAACATAGTCGGTGGATATGTTGGTCCAGGAACCCTGGAAACTAAGAGGCCGCTTACTCGTTCGGCGCAGTTCGTCCCGTACCCACACGTAATGTCCTTGTTTATGACGAAAACGATACTCGTAAACAAACTGGTCCTCTTCAAGTCCTCTTAAAGCTGTTTTGGTTGCCATCTGCACATCATTAGGGTGAATGTGTTTCAACCACCACCCCGGCGCTTTCACTTCTTCGGGGGAATAGCCCATAATGCGTTCGCAATTCGGGCTGACCCAATCGACCCGGAAGTCTGATTCAAGTGCGCGAATCTCGTAATGAACGGTTGGACTGTTACCAAGATACTTGTGTAATAATTCACGAGATTTTTTGAGTCTTAGCACCCAGATGCGAGTATAGAAAAATAGAAACAATACGGATAAAACCACAAAGGCCTAGGGTTTCCATTGTGCGAAAGCGTTCTTAATTTCGGTGTATAAAGGCGCATGCGAAATCACGGTGCTGGCACCAAATTCCCAAATAATAGCCGCAACTATGTAGGCAACCACCAGAATAACTTCTGGACGCTTTAAGAACGGTTTGCGCCATTTTTTCTGTGTTGTTAACGTCATTTTGTCGCTCATTATCTTATCCGGGCCCAGGGTATATCAGCCTTTTTCAAAGACTTACTAAGAATCGATCCTTGTAGCTCCTCACATCCTATTTGTTTTAACAGAAGAAGTTTCGCGCGGTCATTAATGCCTGTTGCTATGGTTGTTAAGCCTCGGGCTCTTGCCATTTTGACCATAGACGCTAATTCTCGTTTTTTATCGCTGTGTGACGTGGCTTTTTGCACCAATTCTTCAGAGAGTTTTACTGCATCTACCGGCAGTACAAAAAGAGACTGTATGGTTGAGCGGCCCTCTCCGAAATGTGATGCTATGACGTTACAACCAACGCTTCTTAAACGCTCTAGATACCGTTTCGATTTATCAGACAGTGACATTAGAGCTCGTTCGCTGACTTCAATATAAATTTGCCGCGCAGGAAACTTAGAGTCTTGTAGCTCGTGTGCCAGAACGTTCAGAACAATAGGATCGACGATATCATTAATAGTAATATTAACAGAGATTCGTACAGTGACTTTTTGTTTTAGTCAGATTCTCAGGTCTTTAAAGGTTCGTTGAATCATCCAGGAGGTAAACTGCTGAGTTAAGGAAGCCTCTTCTATCATGGGCTTGAATTCTTCTAAATTCATGCCGCCGCGTTTTGGGTGCACCCATTTTGCCGATATCTCCAGAACCGAGAAATAACCCGTATTGGTGTTAAGGCGAGGCTGGTAGTAAAGCTGAATGTCATTATTCTTCATAGCCTCGCTGAACTGGCGAGAGAAAGTGACTTCTTCAATTTGATCAATAGCATTATCGCTTTGCTCTAAAAAAGAGAATTGCTGTTTTTTCTGAAAGGCATTAAATGCATGAGCCTGAGCTTCATCGAACACCTTTTGGTGGTCTTCTTTAAGCTGATCCTTTTTTACCCTGAGGACACCCGCTGCACTATCCATTTGGTAAGAAACGCCGTCGACAACTATAGGTTTTTCTAAGAAGTTCTCAATTTTACTTTGCAACTCTTTTGTATTTTGCTCTGCATCCGCGCTTACCCCGACCAGTTCGTTTTTCGAGGTTTGGCCTACGTGAATCTGGTCCCCTAAGAGTTTTTTCAGTTGAATAGCCATTTGCTTTACCAGTTCATTGGCTTTTTCTGTGCCCACTTGCTGCTGAATTTTCTCCATATTTTGTAGGCGAAAATTAAAAATATCGATAAGGTCATCGGGTGAGCCGTCCCGGCTCTGTCCTATATTTTTCAACTGTTCGAGTAAAGCATTAATGTTTGGCAGGTCTGTGCCTTGATATTTGAACTTGGCGCTTTTTTCTGCGTTATTAAGGTCTTTGACAACCCGGGATACCAATCCCGCGATAGTTGCTATGAGCGTGTAAGCAACGAGTCGGAGTAACCAACCCCCGGCAATTTCATTGCTGCTTATTAATGAGTCGGAAAAAGAAAACGGGCTAAGTAAGACACCGCACATAAAGCCGGCTAAAGCACCAATGCGAGGGCCGAGTAGCAAACCGGTAAAGACAAGCGGGAAATAAAGCAAATGCTCGTACAGGCTGGGGATTCCGCCTGTCATTTCAATAACTCGAATAAATGCCGCAATAAGTATTGCCAATACAAAGCCAACGAACACCTGTTTTTCGGCGTTCATTTTCGTGAAGTTAATTAAACTTTCTTTGCACCAGCTGGCAAAGCTGTATGGTTCTTCCGATTTAGGCATTTATTCTTATCAGTTGTGATAAATTAAGTAGTTAGCTATGTTGACATTGTTATCTAACGGTAAGTCTGTCAAGTCTTTACGCAAAGAATTACTAATGCCAAGGAAGCAAGTATGCGCGAATCATTAGAAAGACGTTCATTTTTACTGACACTGGCCCTTGTCAGTATTGCCTTTGCCTGGGTACTCATACCGTTTTGGGCAGCAATTTTTTGGGCTTGTGTCGTAACGGTTATTTTCTCGCCTCTGCAGCAGCGGTTGAAAGACAAGTTTGGAGACAAACCCAACAGAGCTGCGCTGGTTACGCTGCTTATTGCTCTTGTGATTGTCGTTATACCGGTACTGGGTATTTCATATTCATTCGTGCAGGAGGGCGTTAGCTTCTATCAGCGGTTGGATGAAGGAAAAATTAATCCCGGGAAGCTTTTCGATGAAATTCAGACCGCCTTTCCGGTCATTAATGACTTGCTTGCTCAGTTTGATATTAAAGCCAGTGACGTGCGAGATAAAATATCCTCGACAGCAGTAAGCGGCAGTAAGTTCTTAGCGGAAGAAGCATTGAGCATTGGGCAGAACACATTTTCTTTTCTTATTAGCCTGGCTTTAATGATTTACCTGACGTTCTTTTTGTTAAGAGATGGGCACCATTTAATTAATTTGATGGTTAAGGCATTACCTCTGGGAGATGAACGGGAGCGTAAGCTATTTACTAAGTTTGCGGAAGTAACACGCGCAACGGTCAAAGGGAACTTGGTGGTTGCCATAGTTCAGGGGGCGTTAGGTGGTATTATCTTTGCCCTGTTAGGCATTCCGGGAGCTTTACTTTGGGGGGTCGTAATGGCGTTTTTGTCGCTCATTCCTGCTGTCGGTGCTAGTCTGGTCTGGTTGCCTGTGTCTATTTATTTATACGCTACAGGGAGCTGGATAGCCGCGACCATATTGGTTGCTTACGGTGCAATTGTTATTGGTCTGGCCGATAACGTATTACGCCCAATTTTGGTTGGCCGCGATACAAAACTGCCGGACTACTTAGTGTTGTTCTCAACCCTGGGTGGCTTATCTTTATTCGGAATTACCGGGTTTGTTTTAGGGCCGCTGGTTGCAGCCCTGTTTCTGGTATTTTGGGATATTTTTATGACAGAATTTAACGCGGACTCTTAAAGCTGAGGCCGCGAATACCCGCCAGCGCGCCCTTTAGGTGATAATACCCACTGCCAGAGTTGGATATCACGGGCGCGGAAGGCACCGGCACAAGACAATAAATAGTATTTCCACATACGATAAAACTCATCATCAAATTGCGATTTAAGCTCTGGCCAGGCGTTATCAAAGTTCTCAAACCAGGCCATTAGGGTTTTATCGTAATCGGCCCCAAAATTGTGTAAGTCCTCGCAGACAAACTTTTCTTCCAGCGCGGTGCCAATTTGTGAAATAGAAGGCACTTCCCCATTGGGAAAAATGTATTTGCTGATCCATGGGTCAGCGGCTGTGTCGCTGACATTTTTACCAATAGTGTGGAGTAAAAACAGACCGTCCTCTTTGGTGCAGCGCAGAGCCACGTCCATATAGTCGTCATAGTTTTTCTGACCAACGTGCTCGAACATGCCAAGGCTGATAACCCGATCAAACTGCTCATCAAGCTCACGGTAGTCCTGTAACCGGAATTCGACCGGCAGGCCTTTACAGCGTTCTTCACCCAGTGCAACTTGTTCTTTGGATATAGTGACACCGACGCATTCAACGCCGTAATTCTCAGCAGCGTACTGCATAAAACTGCCCCATCCACAGCCTATATCAAGCACTCGCATGCCGGGTTTAAGGCCTAGTTTTTTGCAGCAAAGTTCAAGCTTGTGCCGTTGCGCTTCATCAACATTTTTTGCTTTTTCCCAGTAAGCACAGGTGTAAACCATGCGTTCGTCCAGCATAGCCGAGTATAAGTCGTTACCCATATCGTAATGATGCTGCCCAACTTCCCAGGCTTTCGACTGGCTTTGTAGATTAAAAATGCGGCTTTTCAGGGAGTGGAAAATAAGGCGCGCGGGGTTTACCTTGTCTTGAATGCCGGACCGCAAAAGCTTGAAAAAAAACTGGTCAAGAGACTCGGCATCCCATAAGCGAGCCATGTAGGATTCGCCAAGACCCAGGTTGCCACGCGACAAAGCCTGATCAAAAACGGTTTCATCGTGTATTTGCATGTCCCAGGCCCGATTGCCGTTAATGCGAATATCTGCCTGAGCTAAAAGTTCTTCAACATACTCTCGTGATGTCGACATAATTGTCCGCCCATTCATGAAATTGATGGCATAAAACCGTATCAAGAACGGGCGGGCCTGGCAATATGACTTAGGTATCGTTACTTCTGCGAAGTAAACTCCGGATAAGCCTCAACGCCACAGTCAACCTGATCTAAGCCCACGTATTCCTGTTCTTTAGTTACGCGAATACCTATGGTCAGCTTGAGTATAGTCCAGACAATGAAGCTACAGGCAAACACCCAGCCAAAAATTGTAGCAGCGCCGGCCAACTGAATCATAAAACTGGCGCTGGAGTCAGTTATCGGTACTACCAGGGTGCCGAATATACCAATCACGCCGTGTACTGAAATGGCTCCCACCGGGTCGTCAATGTGCAGTTTATCCAGAGTAATAATTGACAACACCACAGTGAGTCCGGCGACAAAGCCAAAAACACTTGCCTGCCAGGGTTCGGGAGTAACGGGTTGTGCAGTTATGGCGACTAACCCGGCTAAAGCACCGTTCAATATCATCGTCAGGTCGGCTTTTTTCCAGAGTAACTTGGTAAACAGCAGCGCCGCTATTGTCCCTGCCGCTGCCGAGCTGTTGGTATTGACCATTGCCCGCGCAATGGCGTTAGCGTCATCAACTGAACCCAGCGCCAGCTGCGAACCGCCGTTAAAACCGAACCATCCAAACCAGAGAATAAAAGTACCCAGTGCAGCTAGTGGCATGTTTGATCCCGGTAGAGCATTAATACTGCCGTCACTCAGGTATTTGCCAGAGCGGGGGCCAAGCAATATGACCGCTGCGAGCGCTGCTGATGCGCCGGTTAAGTGGACAATACTAGAGCCGGCAAAGTCGACAAACCCCCAGTTTGCTATCATGCCGCCACCCCAGGTCCACAAACCCTGAACCGGGTAAATAAATGCGCTGAGCACGACACAAAAGAGTAAAAAGCTCATGAGCTTCATTCGCTCTGCTACGGCGCCGGAAACAATGGACATAGCGGTTGCAACAAACACAACTTGAAAGAAGAAGTTGGCATCGGCGGCATAAGCAGGGGAAGGATTCGGGTACATGACTTTATAGCCTATGGCTAAATAAGTAATGCAGGCAATGGAGTAAAGTGCAATATTTTTGGTCAGAATTTCAGTGGTGTTTTTGGCTCTTACCAGGCCGGCTTCTAACATTGAAAAACCGGCTGCCATCCACATGACCAACGCGCCGCAAATAAGCAGGTAAAAAGTGTCGAGGGCAAAAGTTAATTGCTGTAAATCTTGTGTTTCCATGATGGACTCCTTAAAGAGCGTCTTTGTCAGTTTCACCGGTACGTATGCGAACGCAGTGCTCAAGTGGCAGAACAAATATCTTTCCGTCTCCGATATTGCCGGTATGAGCCGCTGCGCTAACAACTTCCAGCGCCCGTTCAAGGGTTTCATCGGGAAGAGCCAGTTCTATTTTCATTTTGGGAAGAAAGTCGACCTGGTATTCGGCTCCGCGATACAGTTCGGTATGGCCCTTTTGCCGGCCAACACCACGAACTTCGGTAACGGTTAAGCCAGAGCAACCAATTTCAAATAGAGCTTGCTTTACATCCTCCAGCTTGAAAGGTTTGATGAACGCTACGAGCATTTTCATGGGGTATCCTCATTAAAAGATTGTTAAGCAACCTCTCAATTCAGGAAGTGTGCCAAAAGTTAATTTGTTGATATTTATAAATAAATAATATTTTCAGGGGAACTCTGCACAAAAAGTGTGCGCAACCTCTGTGCACTGCACCAAAAGTGCTATTGAACCCAGACGTTACAGGGGAGATACTATTTACCTACAGTTATGCAGGATTAAGGGTGCAGTTGTATGAAACTTGGGGCACGGCAGAGCGACCTGATTGGTGAGACAGATTTGCTACGGATACCGTCTTTGTCTGATTTAACAGGGTGCGATATTTTCATTAAATGTGAGTTTCAAAACCCCGGCGGCTCAATAAAAGATCGTGCTGCGAAACAGCTAATTGATGACGCTATGGAGCGCGGCGAACTAAAGCCGGGCATGACCGTCGTTGAAGGTACAGCCGGCAACACCGGTATAGGCCTCGCGGTTGTCGCTAAGTCTTATGGGCTGAACATGCTCGCAGTTATGCCTAATGACCAGACGCCGGAAAAAGAACGCATGATACGCTTGCACGGCGGTGAGTTAATGGCTGTTGACCCGGTTCCTTTTAAAAACGAAAACCATTTTTATCATACAGCGCGTCGCTTAGCTGAAGAGCGTGACGATTGCTGGTGGGCCAATCAGTTTGAGAATACCAGCAATGCGCGTGCGCACTACCTTCATACGGGACCTGAAATATGGGAGCAAACCGGCGGTAAAGTTGATGTGCTGGTTTCTGTTGCAGGCACCGGCGGCACCATTGGTGGCAACTCGCGTTTTTTGAAAGAGAAGAATCCGGATATTGATGTTTGGGTTGTGGATCCGGATGGCTCGGGTATTTATGAGTTTCTTCGCAGTGGCGAGTATGTTTCGACCGGCGGCTCCATGACAGAAGGCATTGGTATCATGCGGTTAGTGGATAACTTTCGTCAGGCACGTATTGATTATGCTGTTAATTTGCCCGATCAGGATTTAGTCACGCTGTCGCGCTATGTCAGAGACAAAGACGGTATCGTGCTGGGCAGCAGCTCCGCGCTTAATGTTGCCGGCGCTTTGGCTGCGGCTTTACGCAAAGGCCCGGGGCAACGCATTGTAACTTTTTCCTGTGACTTAGGTGAGCGTTCGGTCAGTAAATTGTATAACCCGGAGTATTTACGTGGGCGTAACTTAAGCCCTGAACCGGAACCCATTGACGTGCTGATAAAACGTTACCGCGAGCTTGGCGATAAAGTGCTAGAGGTTAACTGGAATAATGAATAGGTTCATCATTTGCTGTTTGTTGTCAGCCATAGCGGTTGCCGCACCAAGAGCTCAGGATACTCTGCCTGACGCGCCGTTTCATGATTTAAAAGTACCTGAGTTTCTGGATATTGCGCATCGTGGTGCGTCAGGCTACTTACCGGAACACACTCAGGCCAGTACGGTCATGGCACACGCCTTAGGTGCGGATTACATTGAACAGGACATACAGCTAACTCGTGACGGTGTGCCTGTGGTTTTGCACGATGAAAAGCTGGATCATGTTACCAATGTGTCTGAAGTGTTCCCGGAGAAGCACCGACCTGACGGTAAATATTATGTGGTCGACTTTTCCTTAGATGAATTAAAGCGTTTAACGGTTGTTGCCCGCCATAAAGATTACGAGCTGGTCTATCCTAAACGATTCGCTCAGCCTGATGTGCGCTTCCCAATTCAAACCCTGGATGAACACATTAAATTGATTCACGAACTGAACCGGGTACGTGAAATGTCGACCGGTATTTATGTTGAGCTGAAATCTTCACGTTGGTATCAGCAACAGGGGTATGACATTACTTCGGCTGTTATGTCCGTATTGGCACAAAATGGTTATCACGACAAACGGCCCACTCCTATTTATTTGCAGTCTTTTGACCCGGAAGTATTGCGACGCTTAAAAAGAGAGTTTAACTGGGACGGTCCACTTATTCAGTTGGTCGGTGATAACGAGTGGGGAGCGACAGATATCGACTACAGCGCTATGCGTACCCGAGCGGGTCTGGAGTCGGTTAAGAGCTATGCAGAAGGTGTCGGGCTCTGGCTGAATCATGTATTAGAAGGGGTTTCTGAAGACGGTGAACCGCAATGGAGCGGCGTTTTAGACTCCGCGGAAGAAAAAGGTCTGTACGTTCATGTCTATACCTTGCGCGCTGACGACCTGCCCGATGGGGTGAAATCTCATAGTCAGCTACGACAGTGGCTGAAGCAGGCCGGGGTTGAGGGAGTATTTACAGACTTTCCGGATAAAAAGTAAATCGCATTTTAAAACCGTCACTGCCGTCATCATAATAGTTCGGTAGAATATCGATAGTCTCAAAGCCACAGTTTTGATACCAATGAATGGCGGTTTTATTATCACTTTTCACTTCCAGAGACATAGCTTCAGCGCCCTGGTTTTTGGCCGTTTTCAAAACGTGATTAATGAGTAAATTGCCAACCCCAAAGCCACGAAAGTTTTGCGATACAGCAATAGAGTACAGGCGCCATACTTTACTGTTGCGCCGGGTAAACGCAATGGCATACCCGGCTAACTGGTTTTCTGAACGCGCCACCCAGCAATAATTATGATCAGACTGAATAACCTGTCGGAAGCTGCGGCGACTAATACAGCTGTAATTAAATGTCGCCCGCTCCAATGTGACTAATTGATCAAGGTCGGTGAGCTTTGCCGGCTCAACGCGAAACTCAGTACTCATCCAGACGTCGTCCAAAGTCAGCCATTATCAGCCGATACAGTTCATACCCTAAATGTTTATCTTCAACACCGGACTCAATTGACGGGTTATCGTTAATTTCAATCACCACCGGGCCTTTAGGTGTTTGTTTAATATCAACGCCGTACAGGCCGTCGCCAATTAAGCGAGTTGCCTGTAGTGCCAGCCGGACCACGTCTTTCGGTGCCTGATGCACGCCTAAAGTTTCAAAAGAGCCGCTCTTACCCCGCGAAGAAGACTCACTATGGTTATAAATTTGCCAATGGTTACGCGCCATAAAATACTGACAAGCGTAAATGGGGCGGTTATTCAGCACACCAATACGCCAGTCGTACTCGGTTTTCATAAACTCTTGCGCCAGCAAAATAGTGGACTGCTTGAAAAGCTCCGTTGCTACTTGTTTAAATTGCTCAAGATCTTCTGCTTTTTCCACGCCGATAGAAAACGAGCCGTCAGGAATTTTCAGTACAACCGGGTAACCCAGGCGTTCACCTATAGCTTCATAATCAATCTCTGACTGGCTCAGCAGCAGTTCCGTTTTCGGCGTTGCGACTCTATGCTTGTCTAATAATTCAGTTAAGAACACCTTGTTGGCACACTTAACAATTGAGTCGGGGTCATCAATAACCACCATGCCATTGGCCTCAGCTTTTTTAGCAAAGTGGTAGGTGTAGTGGTTAATACGGGTAGTCTCCCGTATAAAAAGCGCATCAAACTCCAGTAAACGGTTGAAGTCGTCTGCCGTAATCAGCTCAGCTTCAATATCGGCTTCTTTCGCGGCTTTGATAAACAATGACAATGCTTTTTTGTCACTGGTCGGAATGGCCTCGTCCGGGTTATACAGAATGGCTAAATCAAAACGGTACTCTTTGCGGGTGCGCGCTTTGCGCCACACACGTTTACTGAAGTGGTCCAGAGAGTTACCAAAAAAGCTTTGTTGCTCGTCATTTAGCTCATTAAGCGCGCCAGATGTCAGCTTGTTGATATGCCAGCGGCCATTAAATTCCAGTTCAACCTTTAGGATTGGGCACGGGTAGCGCTCAAAAATTTGTCGTGCGAAAGACGCTAGCTCTGGCTGCTCGCACAAACCAAAGCAAATTAATAAGGATAACGACTTCTGATCATAGCTCTGCAAATACTTTGTGAGTGATCGGTCAGCGGTATTAATCAGTAATTGATAATGAGAGAAGTTAGTCAGGTCGTTAATGGTAGCGACAGAAGGCATGACTCTTTGGCCCCGGGCTTCTGCGAGTAAGCTGACGTAATAGCCGGTGGATAAATAAGATAAGTCATTGCACAAATTTAAGACGTGATAACGACTTTGCAAATGCGCTGATTGTAAGTATTCACTTGCGGTGAGTAAGCTTTGACTTGGGTAATAAGGCTGCCAGTCGGCGGCGTTATCTATGATAAGGTGAACGTGTTGCTGCATGTCGTAAAGTACTCGGAAGTCGCTAAAAAAGTGTAAGTTAGTTGCTTATTATTTGCGTAATAAATGCAACTCACACTATATTAGAAAGACAACGGATAACAAGCAGATTTGCTGTTTTATCTTTTTCAAAGGAGTCAGGTGAATGCTGACAATTCTGGCAAAGTTGTTGAAGGCTTTGAATTCTGAAACTAGCGCATGGGCTTTAGCCTTAGCGGTCGTATTAGGGATGTTTATCGGCATAACGCCGCTATGGCGAATCCATAACTTAGTTATAATTTTAGCGGCTTTGATTTTCCGCGTTAACCTCAGTTTATTTATCGTATCTTTTGGTGTGTTCTCGGGTATAGCCTACCTGCTTGACCCCTGGTTTCACAGCTTAGGGCTCAGCTTACTGGAAGCGTCTAGCTGGCAGGGTATTTACCAAGCTATGTACGCCACTGCGTTAGGCCGTCTCTCCATGTTTAACCACACCATTACCATGGGCAGCTTCGTTATTGCTCTTATCGCCGCGCCAATAGTGGCAGCCGTAAGCTACTGGGTTATTGCCAACTACCGCAAACGCATTCAGGCGAAATTAATGAAACTGCGTGTTGTGCAGGTCATTCGTGGTAGCCGTTTCTGGCAAATTTATACGGACTTAAGGGGGTGAGCATGAAACGTAGTATCATTCGCTGGCCGGGACTGGCCGTATTTGCCGGATTTGTGCTGTTATTAGTCGCTATTTCCTGGCTCTTTCTGGACACCATTATAAAAGTGACCCTGGAACATACTATGGGTCGGTTAAACGGTGCTGAAGTGAATATTGAGCGTGTGGAGCATCGCTGGGTTCCGCTGTCTTTAACGGTAGCCGGAGTTCAGGTGACTGACCCTAACGCACCACAGAATAACCGGGTACAAATTGGCGAAGCGTCTGCTGACATCAGTCCAACGGAACTGGTACTTGGCAGAACCTTAATTGAACAGCTGACTATGACTGGCGTACGTGTAAATCAACCCCGAGAGAGTGAAGGCGAAGTTTACGTATTACCGGACAAAGAAGACATGCAGGGATGGGCAAGCCAATCGTGGGATAAACTGACTATGTCGCTGCCCTCTGTGGATGAGATTGTCAGTCAGGTTGATTTGCGTACCGAAAAAGTGATTGAGGAAGCCAAAACGGCTTATGAACAGCAAGAGCAGGAAGTAAAAGCTGCGCAGGAAGCACTACCCAGCGAAGAAAAAATAAAAGAATATGAGCAAAAAATTAAGCAAATAACCGAAGGTGAAGTAAAAGGCCTGGGCGATATCTCCGCCAGAAAAGAGGCTTTAGACGAGTTGAAAGAGTCTATCAGAGCCGACAAAGAGGCGGTGAGCAACTTTCGTGATGAAGTCAAACAAGCGAAAGATGTGGTGCAAAAGCAAATTAGTGAGTTAAAAAATGCGCCCGGTAATGATATTGACCGCATCAAATCCTTTTTCAGTATGGACGGCAGTGGCTTACAGAATGTAACCGGCTTGCTTTTGGGTGATAAGGCCCGTGAGTGGAGTAAGTATGTACTTCTGGCGTATGAGCAACTGGGCCCTATGCTGGCGCGCTCCGATAACTCAGCGACAGTAGAACCGGTTCGCGGTGAAGGCCAGAGAATTTCTTTTGCTGATGACAACGCTCCGCCTGAGTTTTTAATTAAGAAAGCTCGTACGGAGTTTATGGTGGGCGGTACCGTTATTGATGTCGACTGGCAGAATATAACGCATCAGCACAATTTACTGGGGCAACCTACAACCTACCAGGCCAGAGCAGACAACAGCGACTTGTGGAACGCATTTAACCTTAATGGTGAGATGTCGTTGACCGACTTAGGTATAGATGCAAGACAGCAATGGCAGTTAAAGGGCGCTCAATTACAAAATCTGGGCCTTAGTGACAGCAGTGAATTGAGTGCTCGTATCTTGTCTTCATTGCTGGACAGCGACGGGACTGTGCTGGTTCGTGAAAACAAGCTTGATGGTAAAGCCATGGTCCGGATGCTCAACCTTGACCTGGAAGCCGAGGGCAGCAGCAAACTGACGTCAGCCATTGCCGGCGCTTTGAAACAGCTGCAACGGCTGGATATCACCACCAATATTGGAGGTGATATTCAAAGCCCTTCTCTGAGCTTTGAGTCGGATCTGGATAACCAGTTAGGCGACTTACTGACACAAAGTGCAATGGGTGAAGCTGATGAGAAGCTGGCGGAAATAAAAGCGGATTTGACCGCGAAAGTATCTGACCAGTTAGGCGGTCAGCAAGGCTTGCTGGAAAACCTGACCCAGTGGGATAACGAGTCAGGTGATAAAAGTGAGCAGCTTGAAGAGTTACTTAAAGCAAAAATTGAAGACAGCCTGAAAGATAAGCTTAAGGGTCGCCTGTTCGGCGACTCTTAAGCCTAAGTGGCGTTACTCAGTGGTTAAAAACTCGCTGAGTAACTCCGCTTTTTGTTGAATAGAAAACAGTCCGTTTAAGTGTCCCCATGGACCATCAATTTCTTCGTACTGAACCTCTTTACCCATTTCCCTAAGTTGATCAGCTGTGTTTTCTGCCAGATACGGCATTAACAGCAGGTCATTAGTGGATGGTAAAAATAACGTTTTTGCGGAAATGTTTTTTAATCCATCTTTTAACGTGTCCTGATGGCCGGCAACAAACAGTTGATTTGCGCGCACCAGATAAAGAATATGGTTCGCGTCAGCCAATGGCGCACGCGCGCGGCTGGCACTGTATAACCACTCTACTGCCGGCAACTCATTAGTGACGGACTCCAGGCCCTTTTCAGGCAGGGTTTCCTGTTTTGGCACGGCCTGATTAATGTATTCCGGATGCATAGCACCGTGCGTGATCATTGCCTGTGCCATAGTGACGCCGTCTAAAGGAGCGTCTCCGTCATAGTAATCACCGTTGTTCCAGTTAGGGTCTAGCTTAATGGCTTGTGCCCACTGCTCCAAACCCATTATGGTCCAGGCGTCTAACGAGCCGGCACCAATGACAGATACCATACGCTCAACCCAGTCTGGGTAAGCCGCCGCCCATTCAATAGCCTGCAGCGAACCCATCGATGCACCAACTACCGCGTGCAGTTTATTAACGCCTAAGTCTTCCAGTAACGCCTTTTGAACATTCACGAAGTCACGTATGGTCACCACCGGGAAGTCTAAACCGTAAGGCTTTCCGGTATCCGGGTTAATGCTGGCAGGGCCGGTAGTAATGACATTAGGAAGGTTAGGGTAAGCGTTTACTAATGAGTCAACGCTAATGACATAGTACTTGTCGGTATCAATGGCTTTGCCTGGTCCGATAATGGCATCCCAGTAGCCGGCTTGCTGGTCATCCTCACTGTACTTACCGGCGGCGTGGCTGTTACCGGAAAAAAAGTGGGTAATAAGGACGACATTATCTTTTTCTTCGTTAAGTGTACCGTAGGACTCCCAACCCACTTTTACGTCTTTAATGGTTTCACCGCCGTGGGTTGTATAACTGTCCATGCTAAAGGTCTTTTTCTCGACCCATTGTTCGGCTGTTATCGGTAAGCTAATCAGCAATACCGTAAGGCTGATAACCGTTGTCCATAGTCGTGTCATGAGGCATTCTCCTGTAAGTAATTTTGGTATTGCTCGCGCAATTTATTTTTAACCAGCTTACCGGTGCCGGTATGGGGTAATTCATCAACAAAGACTAAGTCGTCAGGCATCCACCAACGGGCAATTTTGCCAGTTAAAAAGTCTTTAATGTCTTGTTTTGAAAGCTGGTGACCTTTATTCAGTACAACCAACAATAGCGGACGCTCGTCCCATTTCGGGTGTTTAACACCAATAACACAGGACTCATTAACGGCCTCGTGCTGGCTGACAATGTTTTCGATATCCAGAGAGCTTATCCATTCGCCGCCGCTTTTAATCACGTCTTTCTTGCGGTCAACGACTTTCATAAAGCCTTCTGGGTCTATAACGGCAATGTCTCCCGTAGCTAGCCACCCATCAGGGAAGCTACTTAAGTCGTTATTGCGGAAATACTGCGAAGCAATCCAGTGTCCGCGAACCTGCAATTCGCCGCGAGTTTCGCCGTCGTTAGGCAGGGGATTATCGTCGGCGTCAACAATGCGGTGTTCAATGCCAAAAACCGGGCGGCCTGCGGTTGTCTGCAGCCTGTATTGCTCGTCTTTAGGGCGGTTAATAATGTCTGCCTGCGGTGGTACTGAATGGACCAGAGGACCTGTCTCTGTCATACCCCATATAGGCTGCCAGTAAACCTCGTACTCTTTATCGTAAGTTTTAACGAGCCCTATAGGAGAGGCAGCGCCTCCCACGCAAACGCGTTGCAGCGATGGGATATCTAACTTATTGTCATTCAGATAATTGTGCAAAGTGAGCCAGATAGTGGGGACGCCTAAGCCAACCGTGACGTGTTCGTTGCGAATCATGTCCGCCATTGCCTCGCCCGATGTCCCGTCGCCAGTAAACACTAACTTACAACCGGATAAAGGGCCGGCATAGGGCGCTCCCCAGGCGGCCACGTGATACATAGTAACCATAGGCATCAGCACGGTATCGCTGCGTAAGTCCAGCATATCTGCGCTCACGGTTGCCTGCGCGTGCAGAACCATGGCTCGATGCGACGCCAGAACGCCTTTGGGGTTACCTGTAGTGCCCGAGGTGTAACAAAGCAGGGCTGCACTGTTTTCATCAACGTCTGGCCAGTCAAAGTCTTTAGGCTCTGAGGCTAAAAGCTCTTCATAACAAAGTACATTGTTGAGCTTGGTATCCGGCATATGGTTTTTGTCTGTCATCACCACAAAACCTTTTACTCCGGGCAGCTCGTCTTCAATGGACTCCAGTAGCTCGACAAAGCTTAGATCGACAAACACCCAGCCACTTTCTGCATGGTTCAGGATCCAGGCAATTTGTTCACCGAACAAGCGTGGGTTTACCGTATGCATAACAGCACCACTGCCACTGACAGCGTAATAAAGCTCCATGTGGCGGTAAGTATTCCAGGCCAGGCTGGCAACGCGCTCACCGGGCTGTACACCTAACTTTTTGAGCGCATGAGCTAATTGTCCGCTTCGTTGCCAGCAGTCGGCATAACAATACCGATGAATGTCACCTTCCAGCCGTCGGGTGACAATCTCCTGTCGAGGGTGGCGGCTCGCTGCAAACTTGAGTAAATCAATAATTTGCAGTGGCCGCTTCATCATATTTCCTAACATGGTTACCTTCCCTTACTGCTGGGTTACAACATGAATAAGCCAATGGCCACGGCTAAGCCCATTAATGGCACAACAACGGTCACTGCGGCAACTGCCCAATAAGCGGCACTGTGCTTCTCGTTACAAATAGCGCGAATAGTGGTAACCACATAGCCATTGTGCGGCAGTGAGTCTAGTGCTCCGGAGGAAATCGAGACAATACGGTGCAGTTGCTCAGGATTAACACCGGCAGCCATGTAATGGGGGCCGACTTCGGGCAGGGCAATCGCTTGTCCGCCGGAAGCCGAACCGGTTAAACCAGCAATAACGCTCACAGCAACGGCCGCGCCGACGAGTTCATTCCCCGGCAAACTGGTCATAGCATTTACCGCTGTATCAAAAGCCGGAGTAATCTTGGCGATGCTGCCAAACCCGACCACAGCCGCGGTGTTTCCTATAGCAACCAAAGCGCCGGTTGTCGCTTCATGAATGGCGGTTTGTGGTTTATGAAAATGTTTAAAGTTAATGAGCGCAATGGCAATAACACCGCCCAGTAGAGCAACAATTAAGGCGTTTTGCTGTAAAGTATCGTGAAAGGTGAAAGAGAGGCTCAGAACCACCAGTAACGGAATTAATCCACTAATAGGAGAAGGCAGCTCACGCTCCAATAGTATCGGGTCACCTTCACGTGCTTCAAATTGCTCGCCGTTTGCTATCGCGCGATTAATGATTTTTCTTAGCCACCAGTAACCGAAGGTGGCCATCAAGACGGCGACGACCAGACTCACTTCCCAAGCCGCGTAAGGCGAGGTACCCAAATACTTGACCGGTATCCAGTTTTGAATTTCCGGCGAGCCTGCAGAGGTCATGGTAAAAGTCACAGAGCCAAAGGCCAGTGCAGCCGGAATAAAGCGCCGAGGTAAGTTCGCGTCTTTAAATAAACTGAGCGCCATTGGATAAACTGAGAAGGCCACAACAAAAACGCTGACGCCACCATAGGTTAGAATCGCACAGGCTAATACCACTGCAAGAACGGCCTGCTTACGGCCTAACTTGTTGATTATCCAGCGAGCAACGCTATCTGCAGCACCGGTGTCTTCCATAAACTTGCCGAACATAGAGCCTAGTAAGAACATAAAAAACCAGGCCGCCACAAAACTGGCAAAGCCGTCCATATAGGCACTGACAAAGTTCACGTCACCGGTGAGTAATGGCACGCCGCTACATAAAGCTACGACAACGGCGCAAAGAGGGGCACTGATAAACAGGTTCATCCCTCTTAAAGTGAGTATGATGAGCAACACAAGGCCGCCGATCAGACCAATCATACTTAACATGAGTTACCTCGCAACGAAAAAAGAAACGGACCATGCTCTGAATCGCTGCATGGATGTATTGTGCGTGATAAAGGGATTTGCCCCTATAGTACTATGGTACAGATCACAATCTTAACAATTTGCGCTAGGTTAGTAAGCAACCATGACTCTGAACCGTTAAATAGCTGTAAACGGAAATAACAATTACAAACGACATTATCTGTCAGGGGAACAACAATGAAACAACCCAAATTTCAGAAATCACTGATTGCAGCAGCGGTAACCACTCTGCTTAGCAGTCCTATGGTTTTGGCTCAACAAAATGAAAATACCGAGGCTGAAGACGGTAAGCTTGAACGAATTGAAGTGACCGCGCGTCGCACGAACGAGAGTCTTCAGGAAGTGCCCGTATCCGTAAGTGCTTTCGGTGAACAGGAATTGGAACAGGGCGGTATTGGAGACATTACAGAGCTTCAGTTCAAAATGCCGAACACCACCTTCCAGGTCAGTCGCGGAACCAACTCAACGCTCACTGCTTATATTCGTGGTATTGGCCAGCAGGATCCATTATGGGGGTTTGAGCCAGGTGTCGGTATTTATATAGACGATGTTTATGTTGCCAGACCCCAGGGCGCGGTTCTGGAAGTGCTGGACGTACAGCGTGTGGAAGTTCTGCGTGGCCCACAAGGGACTTTGTACGGTAAGAACACCATCGGTGGTGCTATGAAGTACGTAACTCGCGAGCTGACAGGCTATGATGAGTTTGAAATTAAAGGAACGGTTGGTACTTATAACCAGCGTGACTTAAAGGTTTCAGGCCAGACAGCCCTGACAGATAACTTCTACATTGGCGGCGCATTCGCTACGTTAAACCGTGATGGTTTTGGCGAGTTCGTTAATACTGGCGATGAAAACTACAACAAAGAGTTGATGACGGGTCGTATTAATGCGAAATGGCTAGCGTCTAAAGACGTGTCAGTGAAATTTGCTGCAGACTGGACCGAAGATGACTCGAATGCACGGGGCGGTCATCGTTTACAACCCAGTTTGCTAAGTACAGAGCCTGCTTTAGATGACGTGTTTGATTCCTATACGGCAATGCCAACTGACAACACGGTTGAAACCGAGGGTTACTCAGTAACCGTGGATTGGGATATCAATAATGCCTGGGCGTTTAAGTCAGTGACAGCTTATCGTGAAGGTTATACCGATACGAACATCGACTTTGACTCCACGGTAAACCCTGTATTGCTTGTACCTGCAATTTATGAAGACGATCAGACAACGCAGGAATTTCAATTAAGTTACGGTAGCGACCGGTTTGACTTTATCGGCGGCTTGTATCTTTATGAAGGCGAAGCTTGTGGTGTCTTTGGTACAGTGCTTGGTATGTTGAACCTGACTATCGATAATGGCGGCTGTGTTGATACCTCCAGCGAAGCTTTATTTGGTCAGGGAACTTATCAGATTGACGATCAGTGGGCGTTAACTTTAGGCGGTCGTTATACTCGCGATGAAAAAGATGCCGATGTCTTCCGGTACACCTATGCCGGAGTGAAGTTCCTGGATCGCGGCGACTACTCAGCGGACCCTATTGTCGTTAACTCTGACTTCAGCACCAAAGCCGACTGGAGCAAGTTCTCGCCGCACGCGAGCCTTCGTTACCAGATGGATCCTAGCCTGATGTTTTATGCCAGTTACAGTAATGGCTTCAAATCAGGTGGTGTTGATATGCGAGCCGATGTTTCACTGAACCCGGATGCGCAAAACCCGTATGACCCTGAAGTCGTTGATACCTTTGAAATTGGTATGAAGAGTGAACTGCTTGACGGGCGCTTACGTCTTAACGCGTCAACCTTCTACTCTGATTACCAGGACATGCAGGTTACTGTTCAACGAGCGGTTTCAAACGGTGTTGCCTCGCAGGTATTGAATGCGGCGGACTCAACTGTCAAAGGCGTAGAAGTTGAAGGTACCTTTGCAGCAACATCAACCCTGAATTTTACTGGTTCAATTGGTTACATTAACGCCGAGTTCGACGAGGTCGCATTCTTTAACCCTGAAACGCAACAAGTGGAAGATGTTTCGGGTTTATGGTCATTTGCGAATACACCGGAGCTGACTGCAAACTTAGGTTTCAATAAAGAGTTCAGCCTGGATAGCGGATCTTTAGTCTGGTCAGCGGCTGTCTCTTACCGCGATGAAACACAGATATTTGAAGTACCGTCGCCATTAGATGAAGACTCGTACAGTATTACCAACACCAGCTTGGTTTGGTATTCCGATGCCAGTAACTGGACCGTCGGTTTACATGCTAAAAATATTTTCGACGAAGAGTACCGTTTATCGGGCTATAACTTTGGCTCAACCTTTGGCGAGAATATTGTGACTGGCTACTACGGTGATCCGCGAACCGTATCTTTGTCTGTCGGTTATCGTTTTTAACCCCCCCGGCCGGCGTTGCTGCATAAAGCGGTAACGCTGGCTTTTTTCTTTTAAGTCGCTAGCATGGTCATTAACTCACAGTTGAACTCAGCAGGAACTATGGCCAGAGCAATTATTGCTGATGATCATCCGCTTTTTCGGGCGGCAATGAAGCAGGCGTTAAGTGATAGTTTAGATAGCGACATTATTGAAGCTTCAAGTTTTTCTCAGCTAGAACAGCAGCTAAAACAATTTCCTCAAATTGAGCTGGTGTTTCTTGATCTCTCTATGCCGGGTAACCGGGGTCTAACAGGGCTCTCTGTTTTACGTAGCCAATTCCCGGATATTCTGGTCGTCATTGTTTCCGCAAATGAGGACACGCGTGTCATACGCCAGGCAATGGCGCTGGGTGCCAGTGGCTATATTCCAAAGTCAGTTCCTTTACCCGAATGGCAGACTGCTGTAGCCACAGTGTTGTCGGGTGATAACTGGCTGCCGGAGTCGATGCTAAGCATGAATTTAGCAGAGCCTGACGAAGAGATGAGTGAATTTGCGAATAAGCTTGAGCAGTTAACACCACAGCAGTTTAAAGTTTTACAGTGCATTGCAGACGGTTTACTGAACAAGCAAATTGCCTATGAATTAGGTGTGCAGGAAACCACGATTAAACAGCACGCTTCCGCAATTTTACGCAAATTAAATTGTGTAAACCGCACACAGGCCGGCATTATGTTTCGAGAAATGCTAGATACGCCGGATACGCTTGAGTAAGCGCTTTAAAGCACCACTTTTCAAAGGCTTTGGAATAAAGTGAGCGTTGGCTTCTAACGCCTGTTCTCTAAGCTGTTCATCCGGGTCAGCTGAATTGATAATCGCCGGGGTATCAGCACTCCAGGCTTTGCGCATCGCGAGAACCAGCTCAATTCCGGTATGACCGTCGTCGAGGTGATAATCGGCCAGAATCAGCTCGCAGGGTGGTTGCATTTTAGCTTGTTTGATATCGGCCGCCGTGAAGGTTTGTGCACCCCAGTCAGTTAAAAGACCCGCAGTAGCAACAAGAACTTGTGGATCATTATCAATAACCAGTACCTTCATACCTTGTATTAGCTTTTCGTCAACGGAATAGTGTTGAATAACGACAGGTTGAGCTTCTTTTTCCCAGCCGACAACAGGCAGGGTTAGGCTAAAAGCCGTGCCCTGATCGGGGGTTGAAGACAGGCTTAACTCAATTTTCAACAGTCGGCACATACGCTCAACGATAGAAAGCCCGAGTCCAAGCCCTGGGTTGTCGCCACTGGATTGTAGCTGGTGAAACTCGCGGAATATGTCTTGTTGTTTATGCTCAGGAATGCCCGAACCGGTATCAATAATACAAATGGTGAGTTTGTCTTTGCGCCGCCGAAAGCCCAGCACAATACGGCCTTGCTCGGTATAACGTAATGCGTTAGACAGCAGGTTCTGCACAATGCGAGTCAGCAGTTTTCTATCCGTTTTTACCAAACCAGAGCTTTTGTGATAATTCAGTTGCAGTTGCTTCTCTTTCGCCATCATTTGATAACGTTCAACAAGAGGCTGTAGCGCCTGATCAATAGAAAAACACTGGTAGTCGGGTTGCAGGTTTCCTGCATCCAGTTTGGTCATATCAAGCAGCATGGTCAGTAACTCTTCGGCGTGCTCTAAAGACCGTTGAATATTTGAGGCCAGTGGCAGGTAGTCCTGTGGTAGCCGGGACTGCAGCATTTCACAAAACAAGCTTGCGGCATTAAAGGGCTGCATTAAGTCGTGGCTTACCGCTGCGAAAAAGCGGGACTTACTTTCATGAGCTCTTTCTTCTGCCTGCTTTGCGGATAATAACTGTTGTGTTCGCTCATCAACGCGTTGCTCTAGCTCCTGATTAATTTTTTGCAGCTGCTTTTGGGCTTCAATACGTTCAGTAATATCACTGTAGGTTGTAACAAAACCGCCGCCCGGCATTGGGTTTCCCTGAAGCTCTATTGTTAACGAACCCTGCTGGCGCTGGTAACGATAGGCGCTGCCAGCATGTAAGTAACTCAGTCGTTTTTGGATTTCACTTTCAACATCCCCGTTTTCGGAGGTACTTAACAGACCGCGACTGGCGTTGTAACGCAGCAGTTCTTCAACAGGCATTCCTGAGCGGACTAATCCGTCCGGGTAGGCAAATATCTCCAGATAACGTCGGTTCCAGGCTACCAGTCTAAGCTTCTGGTCAACGACGCTAATACCCTGCGGAATATTTTCGACCGAAGCCTGTAAAAGCTCCCGGTTAAACTGATAAAGGCGTGACGCTTCGGTCGCCCAGTCAACCACCCGGGAAACCGGAAACTCCTGTTGTTCAGACACGGTATCGAGCAGGAGTCGACTGGCTGAAGTGCCTATTACTGCAGACAACTCACGCTCAATACGAACCAGCATGGGGGCCGGAACCATCGACTGGCCTTCCGGGGTTAACAGATCCATTCTCAGACGCTGTTGAATAGCCGCTAATTGCTGGTCATCGTAAAAGCGGGATAATAGCGAGCGTAACCGGGCCCAGGTGAGACTGGGTTGTTGTGTATAGCTGTCACTGTTATCAATATGGGGAAGTTCCGTCTGAACGTTTCTGCTAATTACCGAGAACAACCAGAAGCAAACCAGGTTTGCTCCCAGGCTAATGAGCACGCCATTGGCGATATCGATATCGGTAACCAGAGGTTGGCGGCCAATAGACGGAATGAGTAAAAGTACCAGCCAGAGAATAGTACCTACCGCAAGTCCGGCCAGTACGCCGGTTTGAGTCGCATTTCGCCACACAACAGTGGCTAAAATAGCGGGAGCCAGCTGAGCCAGTAATGCCAGTGACAGTAACCCGGAATTAACCAGTGGCATCGACTCAATGGTGGCTTGATAGTAGAGGTAGGCCATAAACATGACCACCACCATCGTCATGCGCCGAATGGACAAAATTCGTTTGGGCGTAAAGCTAAACTGCCTGAGTTTTTGTCGAGTCATGCGCAACCAGATGGGCATAACCACGTCGTTTGAGACCATTATGCTCAGTGCAAGTAACGCAATAATGACCATGCTGGTCGCTGCAGACAAACCGCCAATAAAAGCAATAAGAGTAATGTCCGGCCTGTCCATCATAAGCGGAATGGCAAGCAGGAACGTATCCTGTCCCGCTTGTTCAGGCGCGAGGTGTAATGCACTTAATGCCAACGGCAGTATGAAAAAATTAATGGCGAACAGGTATAGCGGAAAAGCCCAGCGCGCTGTTTTTAATTCATCGGGATGGGTATTTTCCACATAGCCCACGTGAAACTGCCGTGGCAGACAAAACATGGATAGTCCGCCTAACAACATATGTACCGCAAACACATAGCCGCCATAATCACGTCCGGCCAGAACCTCCTGAGTGTGCGCCGACTGAAAACTGGTCTGGAAAAGGTCAGCTAAACCGTCGAAAACGGTATAACTGGCAAATAATCCAACAATGATAAAAGCGCCAAGCTTGACTAAAGACTCGAAAGCAATGGCATCCATTAAGCCGGAGTGCTGCTCGGCCAGACTGAGGCGACGTGTGCCAAAAAGGAACCCGAACCCAATCATGGTTAAAGCTACCAGGAAGGAAAGGTCGAATAACCACGACGGGTTATTATCAAAACCGGTGACCGCCGCAAAACTGGAAGTGACGGCACGCAATTGCAGTGAAATATAAGGCACAACGGCGATAAAAGCTGTTATGGCGACAATTCCGGCTAATAAAGGCGACTTGCCGTAGCGCGTGCCGATGAGATCCGCAATGGACGTAATATTCTGGTGTTTACAATAATTGAGTAGCTTAAGTTGTAAGCCATGAAGCACGATAAAAACAACAATTGCGCCGGCGTAAGTTGGTGCAAAGGCCCAGCCATAGTAGGCGGACTGAGTAATGGTGCCGAAAAACGCCCATGACGTGCAGTGCACCCCCTGAGCCAGAGAGTAACGATAAGGTTTTACCCGGTTGGACGCTGCCCGGTCACCGCGATAAGCAATGCTGAATAGAATAGTTAAGTAAGCAATTGCTGCAAAAACGGTGACTTCGATGCTTAACATGGCTAATGGTGATCCTGATGATCACGGAAAACAGTCAGCGACCAGTTAAACTTAATTGCTCCTAAGCGGATAAGCAGAGTGGATGTCATGCCGGCAGCTAGTGCAATCAACGGTTGGTAAGGAACCAGCAAAACATAAACCGTAGCTCCGGCGATACAGGTGGTTGCATACAGCTCACTTTTCAAAACCATGGGAATGTCACGGGCAAGCACGTCACGCAGCATGCCACCAAAACAGGCCGATATGGTCCCCATAATAATAGCGATAAAAGGTGAAAAGCCGGCAGATAAGGTCTTTTCCGCGCCCATTGTTGCGAAAAAGGCAAGTCCAATGGCGTCGGCGACCATTAATGTTGTCATGGGAATATAGGCTTTAAACCTGAGCCACATAATGGTCAGTAGGGCAGCTAAAATAATGGTGTAAAGGTAATTGGGGTCGTAAGTCCAGAAAACCGGTAGACCCAGTATAAGATCACGTGTCGTTCCGCCGCCAATAGCCGTTGCTGAGGCTAAAACCAGTACGCCAAAACCATCCATTTTCTTACGAAACGCTAATAACGTACCAGCTATCGCAAAAACCGCGACACCAGCATGATCTGTCCAGTAAAATATCAATTCCATGAGTAATCAGAAAGTAGCAATGGTATAACTTAGTTTGTCATTAACCTTTATTGATTCCCAGCACAAATTGAGTGGCTATTTGCTATTCATAATTTTATTATGGCACCAATGTTAGAGAGGCTGTTGGGCTAAGGATTAGCGAGAATGAGTGCAACTCAGTACACAACAAAACACGCGGTTGACGAACTCGTTGATAGCTATCAACGGGTTCCAATGTTAGTTATTGCAACGCACCCGGATAGAACACGGATAGGCGAACGTGCCGCATTAATTGATTTGCACAATGAGGGCAATGATTATTTAAGCCGGGTAAAACCCGAGTTCGCAAAAAATGGCAATGTCGGCAGAGCGCTGCTTGATGAGTTTATTAGTCGTTCACCCATTATTTTTCAGAGTGAACCCGATGGCCGTATAAAGCTCCGGGCGCATAGCACTAAAACGACGGTAACCGTTGTTGGACGTGGCGTTCAGGACGAGTATGTTCTGCATGAAAGAGAACTGGATAATGGCGTCGTTATTGGTTTAAACCATAGAATCGTCTTACTGTTGAAACTTTTACCGCTGCATGACTCCGCGGTTGACGATAACGACGTACTCTTTGGTATCAGTTCAGATATTCGGGCTATTAGACAGCGCGTCGAGCAACTGGCTAGTATGAGTCTGCCAGTTATGATTCGAGGGGCTGCCGGTGTCGGGAAACGGCAGGCCGCTTATGCCATTCATCAGGCCAGTGAAGGACGCGATGCGCCGTTCATTAGTGTGAACCTTGCGGCAATTCATGACGCAGTAGCCGAAGCTGAACTGTTTGGGAGCGAACGCGACGGAAGCCGTCAGCTTGGCTATTTTGAGCAAGCAAACGGCGGGACTATTGTACTTGAGGATATCGAAGACGCCTCGGTGAATGTGCATCGCTTGTTGCACACCGTTTTGCAAAGTGGCTCAGTTGTCCCTGTCGGCACCGAGGATACGCGGCCTATCAATTGCCGTATTATGCTTACCAGTCATAAAGACCCCGGCGACATTGAGGAAAACTCGACGTTGTCGATGCTTATTGAAAAGTTATCCGCTTATCAGTTATTTATTCCGCCTTTGACTGAACGGCGTGAAGACATTGGCTTGTTGTTTGATTACTTTGTTCGGGAACAATGGCAAAAGCTTTATGGTAACCGCGCATACGATGCGAAAATTCCGGGTGAGCTAATGAGTCAACTGATGACATTTCACTGGCCCGGCAATGTGCGCCAGTTGCGAAATGTTGCTCGTCAGGTGGTTATTGATAGCCGCGATCAGGAACAACTGCACTTGGATCCACAACTGCTATCTATGCTCAGACCCACGTCGGTAAATGGCCATTGGGACGAAGAAGCGAGTGTTCAGCGACGACCAAACAGTGTCAGCCGCGACGAATTATTAGAAACTTTAGAAAGTTGTCGATTCGAGTTGCAGGCCACAGCGAAAAAGCTAGGTATCTCCAGGGCTTCTGTTTATCAGTTAATTCAGCGTTTTGAAGGTGTGCGAACTGCACAGGACTTATCTGAAGAAGAGATTAAGCAAAGCTACGAGAAAAACCGCTCTGACACAGAAAAAATGATGTGGGATTTACAAGTATCACAAATTGGCTTGAGGCGCAGGCTGAAAAGTTTGGGATATGATATTTGATAATACTGAGCGGCGTTAAACTTTCTGATAGTATAACGGGTTTAGAGAAATTGAATTGTATTTTGTAATAGCTGTCCCCATATCGTGAGATGGTTGTTCAAAGATTAATAATAAATTTAAATTAACTGAGGGAACTTTATGGACTTTTTTATTAGCTCAGCTTACGCGCAAGACGCAGGTGGCCAAAGTGGCGGTGGCATGGAATTAATTTTCATGCTGGTAATGTTTGCTTTGATTTTCTATTTCATGATTTACCGCCCACAAGCAAAGCGTGTTAAGCAACATAAAGAATTAATGGGTGCGTTGAGCAAGGGTGATGAAGTACTTACTCAAGGTGGTTTAGTCGGTAAAATTACCAAAGTAAGCGATGATAAAGACTTTCTTGTTATTGCTTTGACTGACGAGCTAGAAGTAACCATCCAGAAAGGTTCTGTGACTTCCGTTCTTCCTAAAGGAACAATGAAGTCTCTCTAATCTCTGACATTAGAAACAGGGGCACGACGTGTTAAATAAATACCCGTTGTGGAAAAACCTGCTGGTTATTTTAATCGTTTTAGTGGCAGCGCTTTATGCGCTGCCAAATATTTACGGTGAAGACCCGGCAGTTCAAGTTTCCGCAAACCGAAATGCGACCATCGATACCAGCACTATGGATCGCGTAAAAAGTAGTCTGGAAAACGTTGGCATACAAGCAAAAAGTATCGCGCTGGAAGAAGAGCAGCTACTGGTTCGCCTAAACTCCGACAATGAGCAATTAAAAGCCCGGGAGACTATCCTGGACAGCTTAGGCGATGATTACATTGTTGCTTTGAACTTAGCGCCTGCAACACCGGAATGGCTAAAAAGTGTTGGTGCTCAACCGATGAAGCTTGGGCTTGATTTGCGCGGCGGTGTGCACTTTTTAATGGAAATCGACATGGACGAAGCAGTCCGTAAAATTGTCGATGGTATGAAAGACACAATACGAGCCGAATTGCGTGAAGAACGTATTCGTTATAGTGCCGTTAGAGTTGACGACACTACTGTCGAGGTTGAGCTGCGTACTGACGAAGCTTATGCCGAAGCTGCCAGTTATTTAGATGGCCGGTATCAGGGCTATAACCTGGTAGAAGACGAAGAAAACCGGCTGCTGCAGTTGCAGATGAGCGATCAGAAGCTTGCGGAAACTCGCGATTACGCGGTGTCACAAAATATCACCATTATGCGTAACCGGGTGAATGAGCTGGGTGTTGCAGAGCCGGTTATCCAACGTCAGGGCTCTAACCGTATTGTTGTGGAGCTTCCGGGAGTGCAGGACACAGCCCGGGCGAAAGAAATTCTAGGAGCTACGGCAACGCTGGAGTTCCGTATGGTTGACTCCGAAAACGACGTACGTGACGCACAAAATGGCCGAGTGCCTTTTGGTAGTGAATTAATGCCAATGCGTGACGGTCCTCAACAACTACTGAAAGAAGACGTTATTCTGACCGGTGACCACATTGTTAACGCAGGTGTTGGTTACGATGAATACAACCGTCCTCAGGTCAACATTACGCTAGATGGTGCTGGTGGTAACAAAATGTCTATGGCAACCAAAGACAACGTTGGTCAGCCTATGGCAACCGTTTTTATCGAATATAAAGCGACCGATGAGCGTGATGAAGAAGGCAATCTGCAGTTTACCAAAAACGCAGAAGTTATTAACGTAGCAACCATTCAGTCTCGTTTAGGCAGCAGCTTCCGTATTACCGGCGTTGGAGCAAACGAAGCGCAAAATCTGGCACTGTTATTACGCGCCGGTGCGTTGATAGCACCAATACAGATAGTTGAAGAACGTACTGTAGGACCAAGCCTCGGACAACAAAACATTGACTCAGGCACACAGGCTATTTTCTGGGGCTTTGTTTTAGTCCTTGCCTTCATGATGCTGTACTACAAAAAGTTTGGTTTAGTCGCAAACTGTGCTTTGGCATCTAACCTGATTCTTATTATTGGTGTTATGTCGATGATACCCGGGGCAACACTTACCTTGCCAGGTATGGCAGGTATTGTATTGACCGTCGGTATGGCGGTGGATGCTAACGTGCTTATTTTTGAGCGTATACGTGAAGAAATTAAAGCCAAGCGGAGTCCGCAGCAAGCCATTCATCACGGTTACGACAGCGCCTTATCGACCATTGCGGATGCTAACGTCACAACCTTGATTGCGGCGCTCATATTGTTCGCTATTGGTAACGGCCCAATTAAAGGCTTTGCCATCACTCTTGCTATCGGGATTATCACATCCATGTTTACTGCGATAGTCGGAACCCGAGCCATTGTTAACTCAGTTTGGGGCGGCAAAAAGCTGTCTAAACTGCCTATCTAGGGGGAGCCATGCAAGAGATTATAAAGACAAATGAACGACTTCCCTTCATGCGGTTCCGCGGAATTATGGGCATTATCAGTATTATACTGGTGGTGGCTTCCATAGCTTCGTTATCGGTTAATAAGCTCAACTTTGGGCTTGATTTTACCGGCGGAACACTGCTTGAGGTGGGTTTTGAAAGCGCTGCGGATCTTAACCGTGTTCGCACAGCTCTGGACGAGAGTGACTTCGGTGATGCCGTGGTGCAGAACTACGGCACCCAGGAAGATATTCTTATTCGTCTGGAACCGCGCGAAGGTGTGAAGGCCGAGCAACTCGGCACAGATATTCTCGACTCTTTGCGTGCAGAGTTTGAACAAACCGTTGAGATGCGCCGTATAGAGTTTGTCGGCCCCAATGTTGGTGATGAATTCATCGAACAGGGTGGCTTGGCTATGCTAACCGCGCTTATCTGTATTTTGCTCTACATTGCAATGCGGTTTGAATGGCGTCTGGCAGTAGGTGCTGTGGCAGCATTGGCGCATGACGTTACTCTGACACTGGGCCTGTTCTCTATACTGGGGCTTGAGTTTGACCTGACGGTATTGGCGGCATTACTGGCGGTTATTGGTTACTCCATTAACGATACCGTTGTTGTCTGTGACCGAATTCGGGAGACTTTCCGTAAATACGCTAAACTGACTCCTATACAGACGGTCAACCGCGCACTAACGGATACACTGAGCCGTACATTGGTTACCTCGTTAACAACGATACTGGTGTTATTAACCTTGTTCTTCCTAGGTGGGCCGTTAATTCACGGATTTGCTACGGCTTTATTATTTGGTGTGGTTATTGGTACTTACTCATCAATTTATATCGCCAGTACAGTGGCTCTGGCCTTTGGCGTAAGCCGTGACGACTTAATGCCGCCGGAAGTGGAAAAAGAAGGCGCGGATCAGGATCCTTTGCCTTAATATAGGTATAACTGTTTAACTTGAACGGAGTGCATTTGACATGTTGGCTGTAGTTTCACCTGCAAAAAACCTGGATTATGAAAGCAACTTGCCGAGCCTCGATGTAACTCAGCCACGATTGCTGGACAACGCCGAGGAGTTGGTCAAGGTGTGCCGACAGTTGAGCCCTCAGCAACTGGGCTCGTTAATGAAAATTAGCGACAAACTGGCCGGGCTTAATGCAGCGCGTTTTGAGCAATGGCAGCGGCCTTTTAATGAAGAAAATGCACGTCCGGCAATGTTCGCGTTTAACGGAGATGTCTATACTGGATTAGATGCTGCCAGTTTGAGTTCGGAAGCTATTGATACAGCACAGCAACAGCTGCGAATTCTTTCTGGTCTTTATGGTGTCTTGCGTCCTCTGGATCTTATGCAGCCTTATCGGCTGGAGATGGGAACCAAACTGGACAATCCAAAGGGCAAAAACCTTTATGAATACTGGGGCGATACCATTACTGAACTGCTAAATGATGACTTGGCTAAGCTGGGAAGCTCGACGTTAGTTAACCTGGCGTCAAATGAGTATTTTTCTGCGGTTAAGCCAAAAACGCTTAAAGCAGATATTATCACGCCGGTATTTAAAGACGAAAAAAATGGCCAGTACAAAGTTATCAGCTTTTATGCGAAGAAGGCGCGGGGGCTTATGGCACGATTCCTCGTGAACCAAAAGCCAAAATCTGTGTCTGATCTTAAAGAGTTTGATGCAAGCGGTTATCGCTTTAATGAAGCAATGTCGAGCGATAAGCAATTGGTTTTTTGTCGTGCTGAGCAAAAGTAGAGGAGCGCACAATGAGTGACGATCAGGTTGAAACATCACCGGCAACTGAAGAAGCCAGTCGTAAAACGACTTGGGTTGTCGTTACCTTAATTGTGTTGGCAGTTATCGCCGCTATTGTATGGTGGTGGTTACCCGCTTCGGAGGACAAAAAGCCGCAAACTGAAACCGTCGAGGTAGATCAACAGCAGTCTAATGAAGTAGCCGTTGAAAGCTATGAGGAAGAAACTGCAGAGCCTGAACCGGAACTGGAATTAGAGCCTATTCCGACAGAGCCGGAAGCGGCCCCTGAACCTCAGGAACCTGAGCCTGAACCCATTGCTTTACCAGAACTTGATGACAGCACACCAACCGTGTTGCAGAACCTTGACTCAGCAGACATTAATATTCGTCCATTAAAAAGCTCGCAACTTATCCGCGATGCTGTTGTGCTAATGGATAACATTAGCAACGGCAGTATTGTTCGCGAACGCACTATCGTGCAACGTCCCGATGGGCGCTTTAAGGTGCTGGAAGTTGACGGTGAGCTTTATATCGATGAAAGCAGCTATCGCCGCTATGACGCTTTGGTTGACTGGTTCGTGAGTCTGGAAGCTGATGCATTGGTTGAAAACTATGAATTATTTAAGCCGTTAGTACAGGAAGCTTATTCAGAAATTGGGTATCCGGAGTCTGATTTTAACAACACTCTGTTGGACGCTATAGAAGTTGCTTTGGATACACCCGTACCGGATGGGCTGATTCAGGTCGAAGACGATAGCGTGATGTATACCTTTGCGGACGATAGTTATGAGTCATTACCCGCGGTGCAGAAGCAGCTGTTACGTATGGGACCGGATAATATTCAACGTGTGAAAGATAAATTACGCGAAATAAGAAGAGCGTTGCAGTAGATTTATGACCGATAAAAATATCATTCCGGAATTTGTTAAAGGCGAGTTCCCCGTAACCCATAATCGATTCCTGCGCTGGGTTGGCCGTTTCGGTATGCGAGTTTTGGGTGGCTGGAAGATTAATGGCGAAATGCCAAGTGTGAAAAAAGCGATTCTTCCCGTGGCGCCACATACTTCTAACTGGGACTTCCCCGTTGGGGCTTGCGTTATGTTAGCCATGGGTTTGAAGCTGAACTACCTGGCAAAAAGCAGTTTATTTCGCTTCCCTTTAAAAGGGCTGCTGACGAAGTTAGGCGGCGTTCCTATAGACAGAAGCAGCGCCAATGGCGTGGTTGGCAACATGGTAAAACAGTTCAGAGAGAAAGATGAACTGATTCTGGTGATAACTCCAGAAGGAACCCGAAAACGCGTACATGAATGGAAAAAAGGGTTCTTACACATGGCGCAGCAAGCGAAAGTGCCTGTTGTCCCCATAGCTTTTGATTATGCCCGTAAAGCGATTGATATTGGTCCCGCTCTCATGATTGGTGATGAAATTGAGAAAGAGCTTGAGCGAGTGAAGTCCTATTTCGAGCATGCTCAGGGTAAGCGGGGAGAAGCCTGTTGAAACTCCTTTCGCGCCTTTGTTTGTTGTTCGTAATACTGCCTGTTTTTCACTCTGCGGTAGCGGCTGACTTTTGGCGCAGTGAATGGATGGTACCTGAGTCTGCTGAGGGCAAGAAGTTAATCATTCGCCCATTAGAAGCATCGGACGCTGACCGCTTCTTTCACAGTTACATGACATCGCAAAAGTGGCTTTATAACCGGCTTGGATGGGCCTGGCCTTCAGAGAAAAGTAGTCTGGAACAAAATGAGACTATGGTGAGCTACCACCTGGAGCAAGCTAAAGAACGAACAGCCTTTACCTATTTAGTAATTGATAAAGAAGATAAGTCCATTATTGGTGCCGTTTACATGGTACCCGTTGCGGCCAGCAGGGAAGAAAAAAGCGGTATTCCCCGTAATTCTTATAACGCCGAAGTTAGCTGGTGGTTATTGGAGTCAGCGGTGAATGATAATTTGCACAATGACTTTTTTGTTTTGTTAACAAACTGGCTGGAGGCGAGCTGGCCATGGCGGCAAGTGTTGTTTCCGGTATCGCAAAGCAACGATACAGCCTTACAGTTATTAGAAAGTAGCAACGCGCGTTCACTCGGGCGTGACTTAGATGCAGAAGAAAAGTATTTCTCCTACGCAATATCACGCAAATAATCCCGCACTGTGCTATCATCGCGCGCAATTAACGAACGGTTAATAAGGAAAACTCATGCAGGTAATTGAAGGCGGAATTAACGCAGCTGGTAAAAAGTTTGCCATTATTGTCTCTCGCTTTAATCATTTTATGGTGGAGAGCCTACTGGACGGTGCTGTGCAGACGCTGAAACACTATGGTGAAGTCGCGAATGAAGACATCACGGTTGTGCGCGTCCCTGGTGCCTACGAAATGCCGGTAACGGCTAAGCGCCTGGCCAGCTCTGGTAAATACGATGCGATTATTGCCGTTGGCGCTGTTATTCGTGGCGGAACACCTCATTTTGAGTTTGTCGCGGGTGAATGCAATAGCGGTTTAGGTCGGGTTGCAACGGAATTTGATCTGCCAGTGGCATTTGGTGTTATTACCACCGATACGCTGGAACAGGCCATTGAACGCAGTGGTTCTAAAGCCGGCAATAAAGGCTCGGAAGCCGCATTAAGCGCGCTTGAAATGGTTAATGTACTGAAACAACTCTGAGACACATTAAATGAAACCCGCAGCAAGAAGAAAGGCCCGTAAGCTGGCCGTGCAAGCAATTTATTCATGGCAGTTATCGCAAAATAGCTTTAGCGATATTGAGGCGCAATTTTTAACAGAAAACGATACCAGCAAAGTCGATGTCGACTACTTTTTAGAGTTGGTTCGTGGTGTTGGCGGGCATCACCGTACACTGGACGATGCACTGGAGCCGTTTTTAGACAGGCCGATTAAAGAGCTCGACCCAATTGAATTGGCCGTTCTGAGGCTGGCTGCCTACGAGTTGCGTGAACGTGTAGACGTTCCCTACAAGGTGGCTATCAATGAAGCGATAGAGTTGGCTAAATCTTTTGGTGCCGACGAAAGCCATCGTTTTGTTAACGGCGTTCTCGATAAAGCAGTAGACACTTTCCGCCCAGCCAGGCAGTAGCTTATGCCCCGCGATGAATTTTCGCTAATTAATGAATACTTTACTCATCGCTCCGCAAAACGGGGCGATGTTGCTATGGGGATTGGAGACGACGGCGCCGTTGTTCGTCCAATGCCCGAGCATGACTTGGTTATTGTTACCGACACTTTGGTAGAAGGTGTGCATTTTGATAAAACCACACCACCAAGGGCAATTGGTCATAAAAGTGTGGCCGTTAACCTAAGTGATCTAGCCGCAATGGGAGCTCAACCTTGTTGGGTCAGCCTGGCGTTGACCCTGCCAAAAGTCGATGAAGACTGGCTGCATGAGTTTAGCGGTGGCCTGGATGAAATTTGCAGTTACTACGACTGCCAGTTGATTGGCGGGGACACAACCAAAGGGCCACTCACCATTACCATAACAGCGCATGGTCAGTTGCCTTCGGGCAGTGCAATACCGCGCTCCGGAGCCAAAGCCGGCGACTGGATTTACGTTAGCGGTTCTTTGGGCGATGCGGGCTTAGGTCTGAAAGTTAATCAGGACAAAGTCAGCACAACGGGGCGGCACTTACAGCAAGTGATTGAGCGGTTGCACTTTCCTACGCCCAGAGTCGCTTTAGGGCAAAGTCTGCGTGGTGTTGCGAGCTCCTGTATTGATGTTTCCGACGGTTTACTTGCAGATTTGGGCCACTTAATGACAGAGGCCGGAACCCTGGGGCAGCTTGAGTTAGAAAAACTGCCCTTGTCTTTAGCCCTTACCGAAACATTAAAAGTTGATGAGGCACTGGCTTTGGCACTAACCGCAGGCGACGACTATGAGCTTTGCTTTACGTTGCCTGAAGAGCATCGTGGACGTATGGAAACTCTGACAGCTCACCTTAAAACACGTCCGGTTTGTATTGGCAGGGTTGCTAATGGCGGTCAAGGCGGCATTCAATTGCGTTACCAGGGCGAAGAATGGTCACTGGCCGATGGCTATCAAAGCTTTAATCATTTCGCGGAAGATGAGCTTTCCGGGGAAAAGGGCTAGGGGCACATACTCATGTCAAAGACATCGCTTTCATGGTTTAACCCGGTACATTGGCTGGCTCTTGGATTTGGTTCGGGGTTGGCGCCCAAAGCCCCCGGCACCTTTGGAACTCTGATTGGTATCCCTGTTGTTTTCTTACTGGCCCAGCTTAACTGGTGGGAATATCTGCTCGCGCTGGTGGTGATGACGCTTGCGGGTATTTGGATCTGCCAGTATACGGCGAACGCTATGGGAGAGCATGATCACCCAGCAATTGTCTGGGATGAAATAGTTGGCTACGCCATAGCAATGTTTGCGTTGCCGGTGGAGCCTCTTTGGTTGATTGCTGCTTTTGTCCTATTTCGTATTTTTGATATCTGGAAACCAGGCCCAATAGGTTGGGCTGATAGAAAGCTGCACGGTGGTAACGGCATCATGATGGATGATGTTCTGGCTGGTATTTTCTCTGCTGTGTTACTGCACTTAGGCTGGTGGGCATCGGGTTTACTAAGCTAGCCAAACCCGACACTCTAACAGGTTGTTCTAACCTTCTTTCAGAAAGCTATTCACCTGATTTTGTATGCCTTCAGCGTCAAGTCCAATTTCCTTACGGACCTCGCTTTGAGAGCCATGTTTAATGAACTCATCGGGTAAGCCAATATTGAGAACCTGAGTGTGAGCTTTGTGCTTAGCCACGTATTCACTGACTGCGCTGCCTGCGCCGCCCGCTACAACGTTTTCTTCCACGGTGACGAATACTGAGTGGTCTTTCATTAATTCGTCCAGACAGCTGGTGTCCAGCGGTTTTACGAAACGCATGTCAATGACGGTCGCATTAAATGCTGAAGCGGCTTCTTCTACTTCGGGCAGCAGGGTGCCAAAGTTTAAGAACGCGACATCCTGTCCTTTTTTAACGGTTGTCGCTTTTCCAATCTCTATTGACTTACCTTGACGTAATTCCAGACCAATACCTGCGCCACGAGGGTATCGGACGGCTGCCGGGCCTTTATGCTGGTAGCCTGTGGTCAGCATATCCAAACATTCTTGTTCATTACTGGGCGCCATAACTAGCATGTTGGGAATGCAGCGCAGGTAACTTAAATCGAAAGCGCCCTGGTGGGTTGGCCCATCGGCACCCACAATACCTGCACGGTCTATGGCAAACAGTACATCAAGGTTTTGTATAGCCACATCATGAATGAGCTGATCGTAGCCACGCTGTAAAAAGGTGGAGTAAATGGCTACAACAGGTTTCATGCCGGCAATGGCTAAACCTGCGGCGTAGGTCACGCTGTGTTGTTCAGCAATAGCCACATCAAAATACTGTTTTGGGAAGCGCTGCGAAAACTCAACCATACCGGAGCCTTCGCGCATTGCCGGAGTTACGGCCATTAACGAAGGGTCACCACTGGCTGTATCGCACAGCCACTGACCAAAAATTTCAGAGTAGCTGGGAACGCCTGCCGCTTTTTTGGGTAAGCACGATTCAGCCGGGTCAAATTTAGGAACGCCGTGATAACCAATAGGATCTTTCTCGGCCGGTTTATAACCTTTACCTTTTTGCGTGACGATGTGCAGTAATTGCGGACCTTTTAAATCGCGCATGTTCGATAAGGTTTCAACCAGGGTATCGACATCGTGACCATCGATAGGACCGATGTAATTGAACCCCAGCTCTTCAAAAATAGTGCCCGGTGCCATCATGCCTTTCATGTGCTCTTCAGCGCGACTGGCAAAATGACGAATATGCGGCAGAGGGCTGAGTAACTTTTTACTGCCCTCGCGTAATGAGGTATAAAAACGACCGGATAACAGACGGGCGAAATGATGGTTCAAGGCACCGACGTTTTCTGAAATGGACATGTCGTTGTCGTTTAACACCACCAGCATATCGGGCTTTATGTCACCAGCATGGTTCATTGCCTCGAACGCCATGCCTGCGGTCATAGCTCCGTCACCGATAATAGACACCACTTTCTGGCGTAAACTCTGGCGCTGCGCTGCTACGGCCAGGCCTAAAGCAGCGGATATAGACGTGCTTGAGTGACCCACAGATAGCACATCGTATTCACTTTCTTCCCGCCATGGGAAAGGATGCAACCCGTCTTTCTGACGAATGGTATGCAACTGTTGTTTACGACCGGTCAGTATTTTATGCGGATAAGCCTGATGACCAACATCCCACACCAGCTTGTCTTCAGGGGTGTGGTAGATGTAGTGCAGTGCGACTGTTAACTCAACCGTACCTAAACCGGACGCAAGGTGGCCGCTGCTCTGACTGACAGATGTCAGTAAAAATTGACGAATTTCGGCACACAAATCAGGTAATTGCGTGCGTGACAGGCGACGCAAGTCAGCGGGTAAATTAATTTTATCGAGTAACGGATATTGTTGAGTCATTCAGTTAATGGTCCCGCTTTAACAGCAAGTCGGAAAATTGTTCGAGTTTGTCGGTATTGTAAGGGATATCGCTTAATGACTGTAGCGCTTTATTATGTAAGTTTTGTAAGCGTCGTTGAGCGCCTTCAATACCTAACAAACGCACGTATGTGGATTTTTCAGCCGCGGCATCTGAACCCTGGGGTTTCCCCAGTGCTTCAGTGTTACCTACGACATCGAGAATATCATCCTGTACTTGAAATGCCAGCCCCAAATAACGCGCAAACTGCTCGAATTTGTTCTGCCACTGTTGGGCGTCGCTGCTACCACATAAAACGCCCATGCTGGCTGCTGCTGTTATTAGTGCGCCGGTTTTACTTAAGTGCATTTGCTCCAGTGCACTTTCGGTAAGGCTTCTGGCTGTTGCCTGTAAATCAATTGCCTGACCAGCACACATACCCTGGGCACCGCTGGCTTTTGCCAATACATGGACGAGCTGTAGTTGGCGCTCTGCCGGTAATTCTTGCATGCTGCTTTCGGTCAGTATTTCAAAGGCCAGAGTTTGTAGTGCGTCACCTGCGAGAATGGCCGTCGCTTCATCGTATGCAATGTGGCAAGTCGGTTGCCCTCGACGTAAATCGTCGTCGTCCATGGCCGGTAAGTCGTCATGAATTAACGAGTAAGCGTGAATGAGTTCAATGGCAGCTGCTGCACGCAACGCATCACTTTGGTTAGCGCCGCAGATATCGGCAACAGTCATAACCAAATAGGGGCGAACACGCTTCCCTCCCAGTAACACTCCGTGCTGCATCGCCTGACTTAAACGCCTATTCAACGTCAGGGGCTCGAGCTTTTGCTGTAAAAACGTGTCGACTTGCTTTCTTGTCTCTGCTGTTAACGAGTTAATCGTCACATCAGTTCTCCATCGCTTTCATCATTGCCTGATTGTTGCTGCTCGGCCAACAGGGTTGTGACTTTTTGTTCAGCCTGCTGCAGTTGTTGCTGGCTGGAGCGTGACAGCGCAATGGCCTGCTCAAACTTTTTCAGCGACTGCTCTAAAGGTAAATCGCCTTGTTCCAGTTCATTAACCAGCTGCTCTAACTGCTCCAGAGCCTGTTCAAAGGATTGCTGCTTCTGTTCTTCTGCCATAGCTGAGTCTGCCTTAAAATCTGTTTTGAGCCGCATTACTACAAGAATGAAAGTTAATTATCCGATAAAGAATCCCGAATGTCAGCCGATGATCTCATTATTCCTGTGTAAGATGATCAGATGTCGCTTGTCAGAGCGGCGCTATTGTTTAAGAATGAGCACAGCAGCATAAGCGAAAACGCAAATCGGGGAGGAAAGCTGAGTGGATATAGCAACGCTCATAGGAATTATCGGCGCCATCGGCTTTGTTGTGGTCGCCATGATTCTGGGTGGGGACATAGGGCTGTTTTTAGATACTCGCTCGTTCTTTATCGTATTTGGTGGTTCATTATTTATAACCTTAGCTAACTTCTCTTTAAGCCAGTTTTTGGGTACGGGGAAAGTTGTCGTTAAGGCCTTTTTCTTTAAAATTGAACACCCACAAGAGCTTATCGATACGGCCGTTGAAATGGCTGACTCTGCGAGAAAAGGCGGTTTCCTGGCACTGGAAGAGGCGGAAATTCCGAATAAATTCTTCCGTAAAGGCGTCGACATGCTTGTTGATGGTCACGACGCCGAGGTGGTTCGCCAGACTTTGTCGAAAGACATAAAAATGAGCTTTTCTCGTCACGAAGAAGGTGCCCGCGTCTTTAAAATACTCAGTGATGTCGCCCCGGCAATGGGTATGATCGGTACCTTGATTGGTTTGGTTGCCATGCTCTCCAATATGGATGACCCGAAAGCCATCGGTCCGGCTATGGCGGTTGCCTTGTTAACCACGCTTTACGGGGCTTTCCTGGCTAACGTTATTGCTATTCCTATTGCGAATAAACTGCTGCTGCGCGCAGAACAGGAAAAACTGAATCAACAACTGATACTGGATGCCATTTTAGGCATTCAGGACGGTCAAAACCCTCGTGTCATTGAAGGTATTTTGCGTAATTACCTGGCTGAATCTAAGCGCATTGGTAATGAGGATGAGGACGAGTAGTCATGGCCTCAGAGAAAGTCAGAGACGAAGAAGAAGAAGACTGCAACTGCCCGCCAGCGGGCTTGCCCATGTGGATGGCAACCTTTGCCGATCTCATGACCTTGCTCATGTGCTTCTTCGTGCTCTTGTTGGCTTTCTCCGAAATGGATGTATTAAAGTTTAAGCAAATTGCAGGCTCAATGAAGTACGCCTTAGGTGTACAGAATAAAATTGAAGTGAAAGACATCCCTAAAGGTACCAGCGTTATTGCACAGGAATTCCGTCCTGGCCGTCCGGAACCGACCCCTATTGAGACCATCCAGCAACAAACCGTTGAAATGACTCAGCAAATGCTGGAGTTCCAGGAAGGCGAGTCTGATTTTGCCGGCGGTCAGCAAACCGAACGTGGTGGTCAGGAAGCTGACAGCGCAGAGGATCAAAAAGAAGCGGAATCTGAAAACACCGAGGCCATGACTCAGGTGTCCAAAGAGCTTATGCGCCGTATTGAACAGCAGCTCGAGAATGAAATTAAAGCCGGAACCATTGAGCTGGAACAGCATGGTCAGCAAATTATTATTCGTATTCGCGAGCAGGGATCATTCCCCGAAGGCTCTGCGTTCCTGCAGCCGCAATTCCGGCCTATCATTCAGCAGGTTGCCGAAGCACTAAAAGAGATTCCTGGCGAAATTACCATTTCCGGGCACAGTGACAATGAACGTCTGGTTTCAGAGATCTACTCCTCGCGCTGGGATCTCTCCAGTAAACGGGCGGTTGCTGTTGCTGAAGAAATGTTGAAAGTTGAAGACTTTAGTGAGGACCGTTTGGTTGTCATGGGCTTTTCTGATACTAAACCACTAGTGCCAAATAATTCCGAAGAAAACCGTAAGCGCAATCGACGAGTTGAAATTTCGGTTATGCAGGGTAAAGCGGCGGAATCTGATCCGGTTGATGTTATTGACTGAGTGCTGGTTTCTGCCGGGCAGGACACGTATAATTGCCCACTTTCCTAGAGACTTGACGATTTTGCTATGAAGTTTGTTGTTCGCCTGCACGCCGAAATTACCATTAAAAGCCGCTCTGTACGTAAGCGTTACGGTAAAGTACTCACCAATAACCTGCGTAAAATTCTGGCACCAATAGATGACTCGGTGTACGCAAAATGGCTGTGGGACCGAATTGAGGTTTCAGCAGATGGGGATGATTCTCAGGTCCGCAGCGAAATCAAAGAAGTCTTACAGAACACTCCGGGTATTTCCTGGTTTGCAGAGGTCATTGAACAACCTTTAACCGACTTTGATGCCATTGCTGAGTTAGTGGGTGAGCATTGGTTAACGCGCCTACCGGGGAAGAGCTTTGCTATGCGTGTTAAGCGTAAAGGCCATCACGATTTCACTTCTCAGCAGCTTGAGCAATATGTTGGTGGTTATTTATTGCAGCGCGTGCCGGATGCGTCAGTCAATCTTTCAAAACCTGATGAGGAAATTGCACTTCAAATTACCAATCAGGTCGTGCACTTGGTTGGGGAGCGTATTAAAGGTTTAGGTGGCTTCCCAATTCCTACTCAGGAAACTGTGTTGTCTTTGCTTAGTGGCGGTTTTGATTCCGGCGTTGCAACCTATGAGTTTATCCGGCGCGGTGCGCGAACGCACTTCTGCTTCTTTAACTTAGGCGGCGATGCTCATGAAGTGGCAGTGCGTCAAATAGCCTATTACCTGTGGAAGCGTTACAGCTCTTCGCATCCTATTAAGTTTATCAGTGTCGATTTTGCCCCCATTGTTGATGACATTCTTACCAATGTGGACAGCGGGCAAATGGGCGTGGTGTTAAAGCGCCAAATGCTACGCGCTGCCGATAAAGTCGCGCGCTATGTCAAAGCACAGGCGTTGGTCACCGGCGAAGCGATGGGGCAAGTTTCCAGTCAAACCCTGGCTAATTTGCGGGTTATTGACCAGGCAACAGATGCTTTAGTTTTACGACCTCTCATTACCAAAGACAAACAAGAAATTGTCGATGAAGCGAAACGTATTGGTACCGAGCCCTTGGCGAAGTCGATTCCTGAATACTGTGGGGTTATTTCAAATAAGCCAACGGTTAAAGCCATTCCTGCGGTTATCGAAGCGGAAGAAGCAAAGCTTAATAAAGATTTACTCGATCAGGTGGTGCAGGCGTCAAACGTACTTAGCATGCAGGATATAGCAACTCAAACCGATAAAGAACTGGAGCTGCCGGATACAACTACGGAACTCAACACTCATACAACCATCATAGATATTCGAAATGATGAAGAAATTGAAGCTGCGCCTTTGTCGGTAGATGTAGAGGTTATTGAGATTCCATTTTTTAAATTAGCCACTCAATTTGCTGAATTGGATCAAAGTCGTGAATACCTGTTGTATTGTGATCAGGGCATTATGAGCCGGATGCAGGCGTTGTTATTGCACGAAAGTGGCTACAACAACGTATCGGTTTATAAGCCTTAATTTAATAGAGAAGTAAATTATGCTGGCAAGAGTTCTGTTTTTTGTTCTGCTATCGATAACCACCTTTTTATTTTTGTGGCAGTTCCCGAGTACCGGAGCTCAGAGTATCCCTTATGTGGATAAGCTGGTTCATTTTGTGATCTTTTTCGTTCTGGCTTTGATGTTCCACCGGGCCTTTGCATTGTCCGCTAGGTTATCGCTCTTGTTTTTAGCCTGCTACGGTTTAATGATTGAAGTGGCTCAGTCTTACGCGCCGGGTCGTGGTGCAGATGTTTATGACTGGTTAGCGGATGCCAGTGGTGTTATTGCATACTTTGTCTGGCATCACTTGAGAGAAAAGTACCTAAGAAAAAAGTCGCATTAACGCGACTTTTTCTTTTTATCCTTTTTCTTCTTATCTTTTTTCTTAGAACGGCTCTTTTCTGTCGACGGAAACTTATACTGCGGTTTCAAACCCTGAATGGTTCTTCTGTCGAGCTTAGCGTCTAAGTAACGCTCAATACGCCCCAGCAATAAGGCATCGTGCGCTTCCACTAATGAAATCGCTATGCCTTTTTGTCCACCACGAGCGGTACGGCCAATTCTGTGCAGATAAACGTCCGCTTGTTTTGGCAAGTCGTAGTTAACCACCACGGTAATATCATCAACGTCCAGGCCTCTCGCGGCAATATCGGTAGCTACTAAGGTAATATCTGTGGTCTGTTTTAACTCGTTCATGATGCGCTGACGATCACTTTGCGGCATGTCGCCCCGCAAGGTGACAATTTTGCGTCCGGTACCAAACTGACTGCGCAAAAAGTTGGCTATGAGCTCTACCCGCTCACGTGTTCTGACGAAAACAAACTGCCGGCCTGGGTGCTCTTTCAGCGTACTCATTAAAAGCTGGCGCTTATGTTCATCGGTATCCGCTAAGTGTACCCATTGAACAATTTTACCGCGTTCACGTTTTGGTGGCTGCACGTCAATGTATTCAGGTTCAGTTAGCAGCTCACGAGAAAATTTAATAACACCAGAGCTATTCAGTGTTGCTGACAGTAGCAATGACTGTTGGCGGTGACGTGCCTGCAGAGCCATTTCTTTTACTGTGGCAGCAAAACCCATGTCCAGCATGCGGTCGGCTTCATCAATAATCAGCCACTCTATGCCTTCCAGGTTGTACTGCTCGGCTTCGAGTAAATCCATCAGACGGCCGGGTGTGGCGACTAGAATGTCATGTGTTTTTTCCAGCAGTGACAGTTGTGAGCCGTAGTTAATACCACCGGTCACCACAACGGAAGATAACCCCGTCTTGCTTTCAAACTGTTGGGCTTGCTGATGAATCTGCTCAGCCAGTTCGCGAGTTGGAGCAAGAACCAGAATGCGGGCAGGACCTGGTTGTTGACGTGGGAAATCCAGCAAGTGTTGCAGGGCTGGTAACAGGAAAGCTAAGGTTTTACCGGTTCCTGTCGGAGCACTAACAAGTAAGTCCCTGCCATCGAGAGCCGCGGGAATGCTTTGTTGCTGTACTTTTGCTGGTTTGTTCAGTTGTGCGTCCCGAAGGACCGCAATTAAGCGGTCATCAAGATCAAACTCTTCCCAGTCTGGGGTCATGTTATTTTCCTTGAAGTCATGTTGTCCGCGATTAACGCAGCAGCAATAAAGCAGAGTTGGTCGTTTGTAACAAACTGGTTGTGGTACTGCCAACTAAAAACTGACGAATACGCGAATGACCATAAGCACCCATTACCAGAAGATCAATATTATGCTCTTTTTGATAGGCATGCAGAGTCGGTTCAACTTCTCCGGAGCGTATTTCAAAATGAACATCATGACCTAACTCTCGTAAGTGGTTGGCCGCCGCTTCAATGGCGGCATGGCTGTCATTAGTGTCAGCGCCCACCATAACCAAATGCAATGGCAGTCCACGAAAGATGGGGCTTTCAGCCAAAAGACGAATACCTTTTCGAGAAGAGTCGCTGCCATCAAAGGCTAACATCACACTTTTCGGTTCAGTGAACTCTTCCGGAGCTACCAGTATTGGGCGGTGCATGGTTCGTACAACCGTTTCAAGCTGACTACCCACGCGGTTGGTGCGAGAGGTGTCTTCGCCATGAAGGCCCATAACCAGTAGCCGCATAGAGTCTTCAATTTCTAACAGAGACTCGGCTAAATCACCATGACGCTGTCGCAGATTGACCTGTTCGACGCCGTCCTGAAGCGCTCTTTCTTTTGCGCTTTCAAGCATGTGGTGGCCTTGCTCTAAAGCAAGCTTGCTGCGTTGCTGGTCCAGTTCCGCTAACTGCTCAAGCAACGCTTCCCGGCTGCCTAAACCGATGTTACCGGTCATATCCGGTTCGGTAGGGTAACGGGCTTCGTCCAGAACATGAAAGAGTGTCAGAGGCGTACTTAAACGTAACGCCGCCCAACTGGCGTAATCACAGACCGACTGCGTTGACGCGGAACCATCAATACAAGCAACAACATGTTTCATTACTGAATCCTTTTCCATTAGTGACCGCCCATCAGCTTGTCAATGGCATCGGGCTTGTCGTGTACGCCAAAACGGTCAACGATAGTTGCACTGGCTTCGTTCAGCCCAATGACTTCAACTTCGGCACCTTCACGGCGGAATTTGACCACAGCCCGGTCGAGTGCATCGACGGCGGTAATATCCCAGAAGTGAGCATGACTCAGGTCAATGACAATCTGCTCAACCCCTTCCTTAAAGTCAAATGCGGCAAGAAACTTTTCAGATGAACTGAAAAATACCTGTCCAATGACACGGTAGGTACGCTTTTTGCCGTCCGCATCAATATCTGATTTAACGTAAAGATAATGACCAATTTTGTTCGCAAAGAACATAGCTGCCAGCAGCACGCCAACCAGAACACCATAAGCCAGGTTGTGTGTTGCGACAACGACAGCAACCGTAGCTACCATGACAATATTGGTGGACAGTGGATGTTTCTTTAAGTTCTTAATGGAGCTCCAGCTAAAGGTACCAATAGAGACCATGATCATTACCGCAACCAGTGCGGCCATCGGAATTTGCACCAGTAATTTATCCAGCACTAAAACCATGACCAACAGGAATATACCGGCGACAAGCGTGGAGAGTCGAGTACGACCACCAGACTTTACGTTAATAATCGACTGACCAATCATGGCACAGCCGGCCATACCACCAAGCAAACCAGAACCAATGTTCGCAATGCCCTGACCTTTACACTCGCGGTTTTTGTCACTGGAAGTGTCAGTTAAGTCGTCAACAATGGTTGCTGTCATCAGTGACTCGAGAATACCAACAACCGCAAGTGCCGCAGAGTAAGGGAAAATTATTGCTAAGGTTTCAAAGTTTAACGGAACATCAGGCCACAGGAATATCGGCAAGGTGTCTGGTAATTGACCCATATCGCCAACGGTACGAATATCTAAGCCTAAGAATACGGCGACTATGGTTAAGGACACGATACAAACCAGCGGAGAGGGCAGTATTCTCCCAATAACCGGAACATAGGGGAAACCGTAAATAATGGCCAGGCCTGCCGCGGTCATTGCATAAACGTGCCAGGTGACATTTGTGAGTTCAGGCAGTTGTGCCATAAAAATGAGAATAGCCAAAGCATTAACGAAACCAGTGACGACCGAGCGTGAAACAAAGCGCATCAGCTCGCCAAGTTTGAGGTAGCCTGCAATTATTTGCAGCACACCGGTCAGTAAGGTAGCGGCTAACAGATACTCAAGTCCGTGCTCCTTGACCAGTGTCACCATCAGCAGCGCCATAGCGCCGGTTGCGGCAGATATCATACCCGGGCGACCGCCCGTAAAGGCGATAACAACGGCTATACAGAAAGAAGCGTACAAGCCTACTTTTGGATCAACACCAGCGATGATAGAAAATGCGATAGCTTCAGGAATTAACGCTAGTGCAACGACAATACCTGAGAGCAAATCACCACGTATATTAGAAAACCAGTTCTGCTGGATAGACTTCAGCATAGTTAAATGACACCAAATTTTAATAGCAAATATAAAGCGGCCGGAATGGCCAGAAAAGCAGTGAACAGCCTACTGCGCACCTGTGACAGGGAAGTGACGGCTAGGGTGGCGTAATACGCGTCAGCACGTAGGTGGCTCCTTATAGTTTGAGGCTGGTCAAAAAAAGAGCGCGAATTTTAGCATAAAATGTGCCAACTACAACCGAAAAAATTACTCTTCTAGATTCTGACAGTCAATACAGCGCGTCTGGGCTGGGTCAAACTGTAAGCGCTTTAAGCTAATATCTTCACCACAGACAAAGCATTCGCCGAATTCGCCAGACTCAATTCGGCGCAGCGCGCCTTCAATTTTTTGCAGGTGGACTTTGCGGCGACGCGCCTGTTCCTGGTACATCTGTTGTTGCTGCATCGCATCCATACGCGATAAACGGCCAATACTTTGCTGGTCTAATTCAACCGGTTTTGTGTCGTCTTTACTGGCCTCTTCACTCTCCAGTAGTTGCTGTTTTTGTTCTTCAAGTTGCTTTTTAAAAGCCTCTATCTGGTTCGCGTCCATAACTTACTTATCACTGTCTGGTGCATTGCGTTGTGACGGGTCACTCTTAAAATCGTTGACCAGTTTACGTGGGTCTAGCGCTTCGCGTTGTTTTTGAGCGGCTTCGGCCCACCAGAATAACTGATTCAGAGTGCGGCCGAAATATTGGACCCAGCGCTCAGTGTCTTTAACTTCCTGATTGAATTTGCCGTTTTCCTCAAACACCGTTTGTGCTTTAGGTACGTGGATCATAGCCGATACCGGCAGGCAGCCTAACTCTGACAGGAAGGTACGCATGTTAACCGCAGCGCGAACACCACCCCACTGACCAGCCGAGTAAGTCACAATGGCACTGGGTTTATAGGAGTATAAAGACGCACCAAAATGGTTCAGTAAGTTTGCCAGTGCGGGACTCATGGAGTGGTTATACTCAGGACTGACCATCACGTAAGCATCGGCGGCTTCAATTTTTTTAGCCAGGGCGTCCAGTTGTTCGGGAACGTCTTTTTCGTGATAAGAAAAATGTGGCTTAAAAACATCGTCAAATGAGTAATCTAAAGGGTCAACAAGTTCGACTTCAGCGTTGTCGAAGCTTTGCTCCAAATAATTAACGCAGGCTTTTGCCACACGCTCTCCCAGTCGGGCTGGCTTGGGTGGCGTACTGTCGCGTACCGTACCTAAAAACACTAAATACTTCATTGTGGCTCCTCAATAGTAGCCTGACGTTGTTACGTCAGGTGAGACGCTTTTCTCGATCAGGTAAAAAGCTTATTGCTATGGTAGAGCTTAGCAATAACAGCGTTGATATAATAAGGCAAGCAACCAGCCCCCACTGTTGATAAACCCAGCCGGATAAAACGGTACCCAGCAGACGCCCAGCGGCATTGGCCATGTAGTAAAAACCAACGTCCAGCGACACGCCGTCGGTCCGTGAATAAGAAACAATTAGGTAACTGTGCAGCGACGAATTAATAGCAAACAGAATGCCGAACAGTCCTAGGCCAATAATAATGCTCTGGGTAACTGGCAGGTGCTGCCAAAGCGCCAGAGCAAGCGCTAGAGGGCTAAGAGTCAGTAGTGCATTCCATACCATAGCCTGCGTCTTGGGTACGTCATTGCCCGTTTTTGTAAATTTAGGCGCAATGCTTTGCACAAAGCCGTAGCCAATAACCCACAATGCCAAAAAGCTGCCCACTTGCCAGTGGTTCCAGTCCAGCTGGCTGGCTAAAAACACCGGTAAGGCCACCACAAACCAGACATCGCGCGCACCAAAGAGTAAAAAACGAGCCCCCGATAAAATATTGATAGACCGACTTTTGGATAAAATGTCCTTAAACTTAGGCTTGAACTTGGCCTTACCCGACTCTTTTTTCAGGAAGATTAAACTGGTTACCCAGACCAAGCTGAGCATAACCGCCATGGCCAGCACCGCACCCTGGAAGCCAATCAACGTCAGCAACAAGCCACCGAGGAAAAAGCCGACGCCTTTTAAGGTGTTTTTAGAACCCGTCAGTATCGCGACCCATTTGTATAGCTGGCCTTGTTTGTTGTCCGGCACCAGTAGCTTAATAGTGCTTTTGGCGCTCATTTTATTGAGATCTTTGGCAATGCCGGACAGTGCCTGAGCTGTCATCACCCAAATGACGGTGAGCATAGAACCCGGCACCAGCAGCATAGCGAGAGCCACAATTTGTATACCGAGCCCAATGTTCATGGTGCGATTAAGCCCCCAACGGGCACCCAGCCAGCCCCCAAACAAGTTGGTGACGATGCCGAAAAACTCGTAAAACAGGAACAGCATGGCAACTTCCAGCGCACTGTAACCCAACTGGTGGAAGTGCAGCACCACCAGCATGCGCAGTGCGCCGTCAGTCAGGGTAAAAGCCCAGTAGTTACCTGTAACAATTAAATACTGGCGTATTGCCGGCGACAGCTGACTCAGCATTAGCCGACCTTTTCGACCAGTTCAACCGCGCGGTTGGCATAACCCCATTCATTGTCATACCAGGCATAGATCTTAACGTGCGTACCGTTAATAACCTTGGTCGACAGCGCATCGACTATGCTTGAGCGCGGGTCGGTTTTGTAATCTATAGAAACTAAAGGACGCTCTTCGTAACCCAGAATGCCTTTCAATTCGCCTTCGGCGGCTTCTTTCATCCAGCCGTTAATTTCTTCAACAGAGGTGGCTTTTTCCACTTCGAATACGCAGTCGGTTAATGACGCGTTGGCCAAAGGTACACGTACCGCGTGTCCGTCAATTTTGTCCTTAAGTTCCGGGAAAATTTCCACAATGGCCGTTGCCGAACCGGTGGATGTCGGAATTAAGCTCATGCCACAGGCACGGGCACGGCGTAAGTCTTTGTGCGGCGCGTCCAAAATGGTCTGTGTGTTGGTTAAATCGTGAATGGTGGTAATTGACGCATGCTTAATACCTATTTTGTCCTGCAGTACTTTAACCACAGGAGCCAGACAGTTAGTGGTGCAGGACGCTGCGGTGAGTATCTGATGTTTTTCAGGATCGTAAAGGTGGTCATTAACGCCCATAACAATATTCAAAGCTCCGGGCTCTTTAACCGGAGCTGATACTACAACTCGTTTAACGCCCTGTGACAGGTAGTCGTTGAGCACCTTCACGGTTTTCATCTTGCCGGAAGCTTCAAGAACCACATCACAACCACTCCAGTCATTGTCGGCAATGGTTTTGTGTTGAGTGAAAGCTATGCGTTCATCACCAATTTGAATTGCATTATCCAGACCTTCGGCTTCATAACCCCAGCGACCATGTACCGAGTCAAAATTCAGCAAGTGCGCAAAAGTAGCCGCATCGGCCCCCGGATCATTTACTTGAACAACCTGTAGCTCAGGGTTTTCCCATGCCACGCGTAGCGCTAAACGACCAATACGACCCAAACCGTTAATTCCAATTTTAATCGTCATAATTCACTCCTAAACCAATGTTTTGTGCGATTCGCGAACCACACTAAAGAGAGCATTACCGGAACTTCAACTAATACACCAACAACAGTGGCCAACGCTGCGCCGGACTGCAAACCAAATAATGAAATAGCCACAGCAACTGCCAGCTCAAAAAAGTTGGATGTGCCAATTAAGCAGGCGGGTGCTGCAATGCGGTGTGGCAGTTTAATCAGTAACGCAATAATAAAAGTGATAGCAAAAATGCCGTAGGTTTGAATCAGCAGCGGTGTTGCTATCATGGCAATGTCTAGTGGACGTGTCAGTAACACTTCTGCCTGAAAGCCAAACAACAGCACCACGGTAAGCAGCAAGCCAATAATGGACCAAGGCTTCATGCGTGCATCAAAGGCTTGCAGCGCTGGCTCGACATTTTGCTGCTGTGATGCTGCTTTGCTCTTTAGTCGCTGGCGCGTAAAGAGCCCGGCAATAAGCGGTGCTACTACGTATAGACCAACACTTAACAGCAAGGTTTGCCAGGGCACAATAATATCGGTAATACCCAGCAGCAGGGCGGCAATAGGGGCGAAGGCAAAAATCATAATGACGTCGTTGACCGACACCTGTACCAGAGTATAGCTGGCATCGCCTTTGGTCAGCTGGCTCCAGATAAACACCATAGCCGTGCAAGGAGCAACACCGAGTAGAATGACCCCAGCCAGGTATTCGTTAGCGGTCTCCGGCTGAATGAAATCAGCAAATACGCCTTTGAAAAACAGCCAGCCAACCAGCGCCATGGTGAAGGGCTTTACTAGCCAGTTAATAACGACCGTTAGAATAAGCCCCTTGGGCTCTTTAGCAATTTGTGTAATGGACTCGAAGTTTACCTGCACCATCACCGGGTAAATCATCAGCCATATCAGTACCGCTATAATCAGGTTAACCTGCGCAAATTCAATACCCGACAACACTTCAAAAACTGCCGGGAAGACATTGCCCAGTAAGGTTCCTGCAATAATCGCCAGCGCCACCCAAACCGATAGAAACCGTTCAAACACACCCATTATCGACATCCTTGACCTGTTGAGGAATTAACGACGCGTGATAAGCCGCCGTGGTTTTAATCATAGTCGCCATCCAGTCCTGCAGGGCCGGATTAATTCGATAGTACACCCAGCGCTGATCTTTACGGTCGGCCAACAAGCCGTATTCGCGCAGCTGCGCTAAATGCCGCGATACCTTAGGTTGTGACATACCGGTCGCATCCACAAACTGGCAAACACATAACTCGCCATGGTGTTGTAGCATTAAAATCATTTGCAGACGCAGCGGGTCAGCCAAAATTTTGAAGAACTCATGCGGTGCATCAAACAACTGCGGGCGGTCACTTTTTTTACGCAAAATAAGCAGCAGCATTTTAATGCGTTCGCTTAATTCATGTGCCGTTTTCTTAAACGCATCTGATTTTTTACTGGTCACCGGGTCGGGGAAGTCCCAGGCAATGAAGTGCTGATCGCCGCACAAAGTCTGGCATTCAGTGCGAGCACGATCACACAGGCTTATCACGTAATCAAAGCTATTGAGATCAATCTCGGTGAGTGACTTAGAGCGAAGCTCACCTGTCTGAACGCCTAAGCTCTCTAATGCGGCTATGGCTTGCGGCTCAGGTTGTGTCGGCTGAGTACCGGCACTGGCAACCTCAAAATCATTACCGGCAAACTGCCGAAAAATAGCCTCCGCCATTAAAGACCGCGCAGAATTCGCTGTACACAGAAACAAAACTTTCGTCATCATGGTCAACACCATATATTCGATAATCCATATATATGCTATATCGAATATATTTGCAGTGCAATAGCTAAGTTGGGAGGTTGGGGACTGAACCAAGAGCGCTGAGGTTACAGGAACCATTGTGGAGGACGCCCGTGAATACATCCCTGTAGGGCTTGGGCAGCGCCATCCGTGGCGCTGCACACCTCCGCAATGGTTCGCTGTAACCGTCGGGCGCGCTCCTGTTTCAGCCCTCACCTGATATCAATGGCAGGTAGGTGTAGATAGGGTAGGTTGCTCACTTGTGAGCGTTATGAATGTTGAGCCCCCTGTGGCGGAGTGTCGAAGGCCAAGGATGGCCTTCGTCAAGCGTTCATGGATGAACTCGTAGCGTCTCCGTCACAGGGGGCTCAATGTTCAAGCGAAGCAAGTGACAACCTGCCCTATAGCCCCAGTACGTCTTTGCCTTGTTTGAAGGTGACGTCGACGGGGATGCCGGCATCGGCGAGTTTGTCTAAGTCGGCTTGTAGTTGTGGGCTGACAACACCAAGGGTAGCAACCAGTTCAGCTACGCCGTTGTAGTCACCGTCGCCTTGCAGCGTCAGAATTTTTTCTGAAAGGCTGTTCATGGCGCTGCGCATTTTGTCCATATCAATAGCGTACTGACCTTGC